>NZ_JALDPT010000013.1 GCF_022695515.1 Phenylobacterium aquaticum | reverse complement strand
CAGCCGCGGGCGCCGCAGCGCCGGCCGCCGGGGCCGCAGCCGCCGCGGGCTTCGGCGCCGGGATCGGCAGGGTGCCGCCCTGGGCGTGCAGATAGGCGATGACGTTGATGCGGTCTTCCGGCTTCTTCAGGCCGACGAAGGTCATCTTGGTGCCGTTGATGTACTTCTGCGGCGCCTTGATGAACTCATAGAGGTGGTCGTAGTCCCAGACCGCCTGCTTGCCGCCGAAGTCGGTCATGCCCGACGAATAGGCGAAGCCCGGGTGGCTGCCGGGCTTGCGGCCCTCAACGCCCCACAGGTTCGGACCGGTGCCGTTGGCGCCGCCGTTGTCGGCGTTGTGGCAGGACTTGCACTTGGCGAAGACCGCCTCGCCCGCCTTCACGTCGGCGGCCGGCAGGACCGTGCCCCAATCGGGCGGAACGTCTGCGGCTTCACCGCCACCGGCGCCGGCCTCGGCCGCGACCTCGATGGCGTAGCCGGGCTTTTCCGGCGCCTTGGATGCGAAAATCCCGGAGGAGAGTTCGCGCAGGCCGACAATGGCCAGACCCGTCGCCAGCACGGCGGCGGCGACTTTGTTGAACGTAAGGTCGCTCATAGTCCTAAAATCGGCCCTCTTCACGGCCGGCCGCGTGAGCCGGCGTCAGCGCGGGATTCCCCGCCCCCTTATTGCGCCCGCGTCTCTTACACGCTACCGGCGCTCGCGCAACCAGCCAGTTGGTCGCTCCCGGGGTCCCATGCAACCGATCGTAATCATCCCCGCCAGATTGGCCGCCACGCGCCTGCCAAACAAGCCTCTGGCCGATATCGAAGGCGTGCCGATGATCGTCCGTGTCCTGCGCCAGGCCCAGGCCGCAGGCGTCGGACCGGTGGCCGTGGCCGCAGGTGATTCGGCCATCGTCGAGGCCGTCGAGGCCGCAGGCGGCCGGGCCGTGCTGACCGATCCGGACCTGCCCTCCGGCTCCGACCGGATCATCGCCGCCCTGGCGGAGCTCGATCCGGAAGGCCGCCACGACGTGGTGATCAACCTGCAGGGCGACATGCCGTTCCTGAAGGCCTCGGCGCTCACCGACTGCGCCCAGCTGCTGGCCGATCACCCGGACTGCGACATCGCCACCATCGTCGAGGCCGAGACCTCGCCCGAGATCCGGACCAATCCCGACGCAGTGAAGGCGGTCCTGGCCCTGCAGCCCGACGGCCGGACGGGACGGGCGCTGTATTTCACCCGCTCGACCCTCTATGGAGACGGGCCGGTCTGGCATCATCACGGCGTCTACGCCTATCGCCGCGAGGCCTTGCTGCGTTTCGCCGCCGCCCCGCCCTCGCCGCTGGAACGCCGCGAGAAGCTGGAGCAGCTGCGGGCCATGGAACTGGGCATGACCATCTGGGCGGCCGTTGTCGACGCCACGCCGATCTCGGTCGACAACCCGGCCGATCTGGAACGCGCCCGGGCCCATGCCCGCGCGCTTGGGAGTCAATGATGAGCCAGGGTCGTATCGCCTTCCAGGGAGAGCTGGGCGCCAACAGCCACGAGGCCTGCCTGGCCGCCTTCCCGGACATGACCCCGGTCCCGCATCCGACTTTCGAGGAGGCCTTCGAGGCCATCAAGACCGGCGACTGCCAGCTCGGCATGATCCCGGTCGAGAACTCCATTGCCGGCCGGGTGGCCGACGTGCACCACCTGCTGCCCAATTCCGGCCTCAAGATCATCGGCGAGCGGTTCAAGCCGATCCACTTCCAGCTGATGGCCAATCCGGGCGTGAAGCTGGAGGACGTCACCGTCGTCCAGTCCATGCCCATCGCTCTGGCCCAGTGCCGCAAGACGGTGCGCCGGCTGAAACTGAAGACCGAGCCCGTCGGCGACACCGCGCTCGCCGCCCTGCTGCTGTCGCAAAAGCCCGACCCGCATCGGGCGGCCATTTCGCCCGCCCTGTCCGCCGAGCTCTACGGCCTGGAGATCCTGGTCCGCGACATCGAGGACGAGCACTCCAACACCACCCGCTTCCTGGTGATGACGGCGGAAAAGTCCCCGCCGGCGCCGGCCTTCACCGATCCATGCATCACCAGCTTCACCTTCAAGGTCCGCAACCTGCCGGCCGCGCTCTACAAGGCGCTGGGCGGCTTCGCGACCAATGGCGTGAACATGACCAAGCTGGAGAGCTACATGGAGAACGGCGCCTTCACGGCGACCTTCTTCTACGCCGAGGTCGACGGCCGGCCCGAGGATCGCGGCCTGGCGCTGGCCTTCGAGGAACTGCAGTTCTTCTCGGAGAAGTTCGAGATCCTGGGCGTCTATCCCGCCGACCCCTTCCGGAGCCGCGTCTGATGCGCACCATCGAGATCGACGGCGGGGCCTGCAAGTCGGTCAAGGACTTCTGCACGGTGCTGAAGGACGAGATCCGCGCCCTGCCCGGGCATGGCAACTCCATCGAGGCCTTCGTCGATTCGATGATCTGGGGCGGGATGAGCGAACTCCCCCCGCCCTATCTGATCCGTGTCCGCGGCCTGAACGGCGGCCCGATCGCGGCCTTCATCAAGGAGCTGTCGGAATCCCTCGGCTATGCGCGGATGGAGCGCCGCGACCGCAAGGGCGAGGACATCGAGGTTATGATCCAGCTTAGGCGCTAGATCACGCCGCCAGCAGGGTGTCGTCGAGCTCCCGGGCGCGGACGGCGGCGGGGCGGGCGTCGTGACGGGCGACGAAGTCCTGGAACGCGGGGCGATCGGGAATCCCCCCGGTCCGCAGGCCCCAGCCGATCAGGCCCGTCACATAGAGGTCCGCAGCGCTGAACCGGTCGCCGGCCAGGAACTCGCGGCCGGCGATGGCCTTTTCGAGCGTCGCCAGGGCCAGGTCATAGCTGCCCCAGCCCACCATCCGCTCCTGCTCGGCGGCCGGGGTCACACCCAGGGCCTTGGCGATCATGGCGCTCTCCATCGGGGCGGCGGCGAAGAACAGCCAGCGATAATAGTCCCCGCGCGCCGACGCGCCGGGCGGCGGCGCCAGGCCGGCTTGCGGGAACGCATCGGCCAGATAGGCGCAGATCGCCGCGCCCTCGGTGACCACGGTCTCGCCGTGGCGCAGGGCCGGGACCTTGCCCATGGGATTGATCGCCAGATAGGCCGGCGCCTTCATGGTCGAGCCATAGTCGAGCAGCTCGGTCCGATAGGGCTGGCCCACTTCCTCCAGCATCCAGCGGACCACGCGGCCGCGGGACATGGGGTGGGTGTAGAAGGTGATTTCCTGGGACATGGCCGGGCTCCGTGAGGTGATGAAGCCACTCTACCGCCCCCTGCTGACAGCAGACTGTCAGCAGGGTGAGGTCAGGAGCCGTGCGATCGGGGGCGCCGAGGCGCGTCGATGTTCGATGGAGCGTGACTGGAACAATAAGAGAACATTTGATAGCGTTTCCGGATGGCTCAGAGACCTAAACGCGCCTTCGCAAGGCGCATGCGCCAGTCGCCGACAGCGCAAGAGGCGAGGCTTTGGAAGGTCTTGCGTGATCGACGGCTGCTAGGCGTCAAATTTCGCCGGCAGGCGCCGCTCGGTCCCTATGTGGTGGATTTTCTCTGCCCTAGACATCGGCTGATTATCGAGGCGGATGGGCCGTTCCATCAGGATGACAGCATCCGAGATAGTTGGCTGAGCGCCCAAGGCTTCACGGTGTTGCGGTTCTCCAACGACCAGATCGCGGCGTCTCGGGCGGAAGTTCTAGGTATGATCTGCGCCTGGATCGAAGCAAAGGCGCCCCTCAAGCGCTGGGACGAGGATTTCCCTTCTCCCCTTGCGGGAGAAGGTGTCGGCGAAGCCGACGGATGAGGGGTTTTGCTCCGTCATCCGTGTTTCCTTCGAGGGCCTTTTCGGAGAAGCCTGCTCGACCCCTCATCCGGCCCTTCGGGCCACCTACTCCCGCAGGGGGAGAAGGACAGCGCAGGCCAGCGGCTCACCTCAGCTTTCCGCCCAGGCCTTGATCAGCTGGTGGGCGATGGCCATCGGGGGGGGCGCGAAGGTGGCGGGGACTTCGCCGGCCAGCAGGGCGCGGGCCTCGGCCTTGGTGAACCAGCGCACTTCCGACAGTTCGGTCTGGTCGGGGGCGGCGTCGTCGTCGGCCACCTGGGCGATCAGGCCGATCATCAGGGACGACGGATAGGGCCAGGGCTGGGTCGAGTGATAGGCGACCGAGAGGGTCTTCAGGCCCGCCTCTTCCTCAAGTTCGCGGGCGCAGGCCTCCTCGATCGATTCGCCGGGCTCCAGGAAGCCGGCCAGGGCCGAGAACATGCCCTTGGGCCAGATCTCCTGGCGGCCCAGCATGCAGCGGTCCTCGAACACGGCCAGCATGATCACCACGGGGTCGGTGCGGGGGAAGTGCTCGGCGTTGCAGGAGGGGCAGATCCGCTTCCAGCCGCCCTCGGCCGGTTCTGACGCATGGCCGCAGGCGGCGCAGAAGCGGTGACGGCGGCGCCACTCGAACATCGCCTTGGCGGTGGCGACGATCGAGGCGTCCGTGGCCGGCAGGCGCAGGGCCACGCCGCGCAGGTCCTCGAATCGGCCCAGGCCCGCCAGGGGTCCCTCGGCCGGGTCGGCGCCGCCCTCCAGGTCGACGGCGAAGATCGCGGTCTCCTTCCACAAGCCCATGAACAGCAGGCGCTCGGGGCTCCCGGCCAGGTCCTCGACCAGGCGCGCGGGCAGGTAGGCGATCTGCAGGTCGCCATTGGCGGCCTTCTCGACGAAGGGCTTGCCGTTCCACAGGGCGATGCCCAGGGACTCGGACGAGGCGACCTGCTCGGCGAGCCAGGCGGCGTCTCCGCGGCGCTCGCTGGCGCGGTTCAGGGGGTTGCCGGCGAAGGTGTTCTGGAAGGCTGTAAGAGGCATGCCCACAGTTCTAGATGAGCCCAAGCTTGCGCGCGACCCTCAAGGTCGCGATATAGGGGGCGGAGATCGGCGACGGGCGGACGCCTCGCCAACCCGGTCAGGTCCGGAAGGAAGCAGCCGTAACGAGTTTCGCTCCGGGTCGTCGTTCGGTCTCCACCCTATTCCCAAGTCCCCAAGCCTCCAGTTCAGGCGCCCATGGCCGACGAAGATTTCCCGCCCTGGTCTGAAGCTGGCGACGCTGACGCAGGTCCGCCCGAACCGCCGGAGCGCGATCCCGACACCGCCGACATGTTCGGGGCGCCCCCGGCGCCCAAGCCCGCCGCGGCGGCCGAGGCTCCGTCGGCCGCCTACACCGTCATCGCCCGCAAGTACCGGCCGAGGTCCTTCGAGGATCTCTATGGCCAGGAGGCGATGGTGCGCACCCTGCGCAACGCCTTCTCCTCCGGCCGGATCGCGCATGCCTTCATGCTCACCGGGGTGCGCGGCGTCGGCAAGACCACCACGGCGCGCCTGCTGGCCCGAGCCCTGAACTACGAGACCGACACCATCCACGAGCCTAGCCTGGACCTGCGCGAAGAGGGCCGGCACTGCCGCGCCATCATCGAGGGCCGGCACATGGACGTGCTGGAGCTGGACGCCGCCAGCCGCACCGGGGTGGCCGACATGCGCGAACTGCTGGACGGCGTGCGCTACGCCCCCGTCGAGGCGCGCTACAAGGTCTACATCATCGACGAAGTGCACATGCTCTCCACCGGCGCCTTCAACGCGCTGTTGAAGACCCTGGAAGAGCCGCCGCCGCACGCCAAGTTCATCTTCGCCACCACCGAGATCCGCAAGGTGCCGGTGACCATCCTCTCCCGCTGCCAGCGCTTCGACCTGCGCCGCGTCGAGCCGGACGTCATCGTGAAAAGCCTGGAGATGATCTGCGGCAAGGAGAACGCCCTGGTGGAGGCCGAGGGGCTGATGCTCATCGCCCGGGCCGCCGAGGGCTCAATGCGCGACGCCCAGTCCATGCTCGACCAGGCGATCGTGCAGGGCGAGCCGGGCATGACCATCCCGGCCACCCTGATCCGCGACATGCTGGGCCTGGCCGACCGGGCCCAGACCATCGCCCTGTTCGAACTCCTGATGCGCGGCGAGGCCGGTCCGGCGATCGAGACCTTCCGCACTCTCTATGGCTATGGCGCCGATCCGGGCCAGGTGATGCTGGACCTGCTCGACCACGCCCACGCCGCCTCGGTGGCCAAGGCGATCGGGGTCCAGGCTCTGATCATGCCCAAGGAGCAGGCCGCGCGCCTGGCGGCGGTGGGGGCCGCGGTCTCGGCCGGATCCCTGTCGCGGGTCTGGCAGATGCTGCTGCGGGCCCACGAGGAAGTGCGGCGCGCGCCTGACGCGGCCGCGGCCGTCGACATGGCCCTGATCCGCCTGGCCTATGCGGCCGACCTGCCGGGGCCTGAGGAGGCCCTGAAGCGACTGCAGTCCGGTGATCTGCCGACCGGCGGCTCCGGCGGCGGCATGGGCGGCCCCTCGGGCGGCGGCGGTGGCGGCCAAATGTCGTCCGGCGGCGGGGTCACGGCTCAGGGGCGGATGATGGCCCCCCAGCCCCAGGCGGCCGAGGCCGCGCCCAATCTGCAATCCTTCGCCGACGTCCTGGCCCTGATCGAGAAGAAGCGCGACATCGCCTTGCGCCTCGACGTCGAGCGCTATGTCCGTCCCGTCAGTTTCCGGCCCGGCGCCATCGAGTTCGAGCCGGCCCCCGGCGCCCCGACCAATCTGGCCCAGCGCCTGGTCTCCAAGCTCAAGGAATGGACCGGCCAGCCCTGGCTGATCGCCGCCCAAGGCGGCGGCGGGGCCGAGAGCCTGTGGGAGCGGCAGAAGCGCGAGGAGCGCGAGGTCCGCGGCCAGGTGGAGCAGGATCCCTTCGTCCAGGCGGTCATGCAGGCCTTTCCGGGCGCGGAGATCATCAGCATTCGCAACACCCCGCTTCCCGAGCCCTCGTCGGTCACCGACGCGCCGGAAGAGGACGAGGACTAGGAGTTCCGCATGAAAGACCTCGGCGGCCTGATGAAGCAGGCCCAACAGATGCAACAGAAGCTGGCCGACGCCCAGGCGCGGCTGGCCGAGACCGTGGTCGACGGCACCTCCGGCGGCGGCATGGTCAAGGTGACCCTGAAGGGAACGGGCGAACTGGCCGGGGTCGAGATGGACGAGAGCCTGCTGGCGCCCGGCGAGGGCGAGGTGCTGTCGGACCTGATCGTCGCCGCCCACGCCGACGCCAAGCGCAAGCTGGACGCGGCCCAAGCCGATCTGATGCGCGAGGCCGCAGGCCCCCTGGCCGGCATGGGCATTCCCGGCCTGAAGTTCTGACGCCGGGCGGCGTCAGATGCGCCGTTCCATCCGCGTGACCTGGTTGGTCCGGGCCTCCAGCTCCTGGACTGCGGTCCCGATCGGCTGGAAGTCGTGGGCCCGCCAGAAGGCCATGGCGCGGGGGTTCTGCTCCTGAACCACCAGCCGCAAGGCCCGGCCGCCCTGGCGGCGCACCCAATCGATCAGGGCCTCGACGATGCGCCGGCCCAGGCCCTGGCCGCGGGACTCCGGCGCGACCAGCAGCAGGCCCACATACCAGACGTGTTCCTGCGGAAAATGCCGCAGCAGGTCGATGGTCGCGGTCAGACCCTGGTCCGTCCAGACCCCAATCACGAACTTGTCGCGCAGGGGATGGTCCTCGGGCGCGTCGACCAGCAGGTCCTCGGCGGCGGTGGGGCCCGGCGGCGCGCCTGTCACCAGGATCTCGAAGTCGGCGCAGCGCTCCAGCAGCACCTGCAACTCCTCGACCGCAGACCCGGAGACCAGGGCGGTGAGCGCGCCTTCGATCGCCGGCAGGTCAATCACGGGGCTTGCTCATCGCGGTCTCGACATCCACTTCGCTAGTCTCGACAATCGCGCCGGACCTCGTGCGGTGACTCGCACACGGCCGCGTCCCGCGCCACCATCACGTCAGGAGCCCGTTTGGCCGCCTCCGCCGGACCCGAGATCGAGCGGCTGATCAGTCTGCTCGCCAAGCTGCCGGGCCTCGGCCCGCGATCGGCGCGACGGTCGGCCTTGGCTCTGCTCAAGCGTCGTGACGCCCTGCTGCTGCCCTTGGCCGACGCCATGAGCCAGGCGGCGGCGCGGGTGAAGACCTGCTCGGTCTGCGGCTCGCTCGACACCCAGGATCCCTGCGCGGTCTGTTCCGATCCCGCCCGCGACGCCTCGCTGATCTGCGTGGTGGAGGAGGTCGGCGCGCTTTGGGCCATGGAGCGGGCCAGCGCCTTCCGCGGCCGCTACCATGTGCTGGGCGGCCTGCTCTCGGCCTTGGACGGCGTGGGGCCCGACGCGCTGCGCATCGGCGCCCTGATTGCGCGGGCGAGCGAAGGCGGGGTCAAGGAAGTGATCCTGGCCCTGCCGGCCACCGTCGACGGCCAGACCACAGCCCATTATCTGGCCGACAGCCTGGCCAAGGCCGAGGTCAGCGTCACCATGCTGGCCCGCGGCGTACCGGTCGGCGGCGAACTCGACTGGCTGGACGACGGCACCATCGCCCAGGCCATGCGGGCGCGGCGACCGGCCTGATCCCGCCAGAGCGGGGGATGCGCCCGCGACCGACTCCGCGTAAGAACGCACCATGAACGCCGAACTTATCCTCGCCCTTGTGGGCCTTCTCGCCGCCGTCGCCGGTTTCGCCTGGGCGTTCATGGAGCGCGGGCGGGCCAATCGTGCCGAGGCGCGGGCCTGGGACCTGCAGGACGCCGCCGCCCGCGTGAGGCTGATGGAGGAGCAGGGGGCCAAGAACGCCGCCTATATCCAGGCCGAGGCGGCCACCGCCATCGCCGAGCAGGTGCTCAAGCGCGCCGACGAGACCTTCCACAATCGCGAACAGCTGGCCCAGGCCCGGCTGGAAGCCCAGCTGAAGCCGGTGGCGGAGACTCTGGCCAAGTTCCAGGAACAAGTCACGGCCGTGGAGAAATCCCGCGCCGAGGAGACCGGCGGACTGAAGCAGCAGATCGCCGACCTCATGACCGCGTCCACGGCCACCCAGGCCGAGGCCCGCAAGCTGTCGGCGGCCCTGCGTCGCGGCGCGGGCGTGCAGGGGCGCTGGGGCGAACAGACCCTGCGCAACGTGCTGGAGGCCGCCGGCCTCAACGCGCACTATGATTTCACCGAACAGACCTCGACCGACACCGAGGAAGGCCGCCGCCGGCCCGATGTCACCGTGCGCCTGCCCGGCGGGGCGGTGTTCGTCATCGACGCCAAGTGCTCGCTGAACGCCTTCCTGGAGGCCCAGGACGCCGTCGACGATGGGCTGCGGGAAGCCGCTTACGTCCGCCACGCCCAGAGCGTGCGCGCCCACATGATCGGGCTGTCCAACAAGACCTATTGGGACCAGTTCGCCGCCTCGCCCGATTTCGTGGCCATGTTCATTCCCGGCGACAGTTTCCTGGCCGCGGCCCTGGAGCGCGCGCCGGAGCTGATGACCGAGGCCATGGACAAGCGGGTGCTTGTGGTGACGCCCACCACCCTGTTCGCGCTGTGCAAGGCGGTGGTCTATGGCTGGCGGGTCGAGGAGCAGGCCAAGAACGCCCAGGAGATCGTCAAGCTGGGCCGCGAGCTCTACAAGCGCCTGTCGGTCATGGGCGGCCACGCCGCCTCGGTCGGCAAGGCCCTGGACGCCGCAGTCGGCCGCTATAACCAGTTCGTGGGCTCGATGGAGACCCAGGTCCTGACCCAGGCGCGGCGCTTCGAGGATCTCAAGGTCGACCATGAGGGCCGCGAGATTCCCGAACTGACCCCCGTCGAGACCGGGGTGCGGTCACTTTCCAAGCTGGCGGTCGAGGACGAGCCGGTGGGGCAGCCCGCCGCCTTGACGCTCAAGGGTCACTGACCTACCTGAAAAGCCATGGCTATTCGTCCGATCCTCGTCGTCCCTGACCCGGTGCTGAAACAGGTCTCCCAACCCGTCGAGCGGGTGGATGACGAGCTGCGCGCCCTGATGGATGACATGCTGGAGACCATGTACGACGCGCCGGGCATCGGCCTGGCGGCGATCCAGATCGGCGTGCCCAAGCAGGTCATCGTCATGGACCTGGCCGGTCCGGACGAGCCCAAGGCGCCGCGCTATTTCGTCAATCCGCAGATCCTCGACGCGTCGGACGAGACCCAGCCCTATGAGGAGGGCTGTCTCTCGGTGCCCGACATCTATGACGAGGTCGAGCGCCCGTCGAAGGTGAAGCTCAAGTATCTGAACTATCAGGGCGAGGAAGTCGTCGAGGAGGCCGAGGGCCTGTTCGCTGTCTGCATCCAGCATGAGATGGACCACCTGAAGGGGGTCCTGTTCATCGACTATCTCTCGCGCCTGAAGCGCGACCGCGCGTCGCCAAGGTCAAGAAGCAGGCCCGCGCGGCCTGACGGCCCGCCCCGCGAGCGGGGCGGGGTCTCATCAGCCTCTGAACGGCTTCAGCACCACATCCACCCGGCGGTTCTGAGCGCGGCCGTCCGGCGTGTCGTTCGACGCGATCGGGTCGGCCTCGCCGCGTCCCGCCACATAGAGCCGGTCGCGCAGCACGCCGCGATTGACCAGATAGCCGGCCACTGACGCCGCGCGGCGTTCCGAGAGCGCCTGGTTGTAGTCCGCGGCCCCGGTGGAGTCGGCGTGGCCGACCACGTCGATCATGGTCTGGGGATACTGGTTCAGGGTGTCGGCGACCTGATCCAGGGTGCCGTAGAAGCGCGGCTGGATGTCGGACTGGTCGGACGGGAAGGTGACGTCCGAGGGCATGTTCAGCACGATGTTGTCGCCCTGGCGGGTGACGGTCACGCCCGAACCGGCCAACTGGGCGCGCAGCTGGGTCTGCTGGCGGTCCATGTAGTTGCCGATGGCGCCGCCCGCGAGCGCGCCGACGCCGGCGCCGATCAGGGCGTTGGTCCGGCCCTGTTCGCTATTGTTGGTGTTGGTCAGATAGCCCAGCAGGGCGCCCGCCGCGGCGCCGGACAGGGCGCCCGTGCGGGTGTTGTCGCGGACGGTCTGGCCCGTATAGGGGTCGACGGTGGTGCAGGCGCCCAGGGCGAGGGCGCCGATGAGGCCCATGAGAAGAGTGCGGGACAAGGTGATGGCTCCGTATGAGCCTCATCAACGCCCAGCAAGCTCGGCCGTTCCGCCGTCGGCGGCTAGCAGGGACGAGCTATCCCGGAAAACACGGTTTTCCCGGGCGCGCTCGTCCCGACCGGACTCCCCAAGCCCGATCCCGGCTCGCCGACCTTCGTGAGAGGTCGGGTCGTCGCCGGTCGCCGTCGTCGCCATGGCGACGCCCGTCGCTTGAGTGGAGAACCGGTGGTGGGGCCGGCCTCCGCGACGAGGGTTCCTTGCAGCCGGACTTGTCGACCGGTCTTGGTTCCGGTCGGGGCCGCGGCTGGGTCAATCAAAGGTGAACCAAGGGGGCGGGTAGCATCGAACCGTCAGCCTCGGCATGGCATTTTCTGGTACGGTCCCGCATAGCGGTGCGCTAGACCCAGAATGAGCATGTGGGCGAATCGAGGCGCGCGTTTGACTACCCCTGAGACTTCCCCAGCGTCAGATCCGGCCCAGTTCGACGCCCGCCTCAAAGTGCTGTGCGCGCATCCGCAGTTCGACGCGGCCATGCGCCATTCGGTGCGCTCGGCCCTCGACTATTTCCAGACGAACCCGGTGCTGCACCGCAACGTCAAGGATGTGGGACGTCTGATCCTGGGCGTCGTCGCGCTCTATCTGGACGCCACCGGCGGTCTGACCCATCGGCGCCTGCGCACCCTGTCCGGTCAGACCGGAGTGATCAGCGCCGGCACTGCGACGGCCGTGCTCTTTCGCATGCGGACCATCGGCTATGTCGTGCGCGACGAGGCGGGCGGCGCCGGGATGCCGCGCCGCTATCGCCCGACGCCCGAGATGATCCAGACCTTTCATGACCGCATGAAGATCGAGCTGGACGCCGCGGCCATGCTGGTCCCGGAAATGGCGTCGATCTGCGACCGGCTCGGCGAGCCCCGGGTGTTCGGGGCCGTGTTCACCGCCCTGGGGCGGGAGGCGATCGTGGCCGCCAGCCAGCCCCGGGCTGAGCTGGACGTGCTGAACCGGCTGGCGGTCCGCTCTGCCGGGATGCTGGTGCTCTATGATCTGCTCGCCGCGGCGGACGACGGCGTCAGCCCGTTCGGCGGTCCTGCCGAAGTGGAGATCTCGGTTTCGGCCCTGGCCCGAAAGTACGGGATCTCCCGGAGCCACGTGCTTAGCCTGCTGCGCGACCTTGAGGCGGCCGACTTCGTGCGCCGCGCCGGCCGCGACGGTCGCTGGGCCCTGCTGCCCGCGCTTGGCGAGTCCCTGCGCAAGTTCTTCGGCGTGGTCTATGTGGGCATGGCCTTCGTCGCCGCCCAGGCCGCGGAGGCGCTGGGCGAGACCTGAACGGGCCGGGCGCTATTTCGGCGCGTCGGTGCGCTTGTCCAGATCGGCCTTGGCGTCGGCCGCGCCCTGCTTGAGTTCGGCCCCGGCCTTGGCCACGGCGACCTTGGCGTCGCCGGCGGCGTCCTTGGCCGCGGCGCCCGCGTCCTGGGCGGCGGCCTTCACATCGTTCCCCACAGCCTTGATCTCGGGGCTCTGGGCCACGTCCTTGGCCTCGGCGGCGGTCTTGTGCGCGGCGGCCTGAACATCGGCCTGGGTCTGGGCCTGATCGGCCTTGGAACAGGCGCCCAGGGCCAGGGCGCAGGCGGCGAGGGCGAGGATCAGGGGCTTGGCGGTCAGGGTCGTGCGCATGGCTAAGGCTCCGGTTCAGACGGCCCATGAACGATCGGTCCGTGGTGAAGGTTCCTTATTGGGCCCGCCCCGGCTAAACCCCGCCCATGCGCCTCGCCTTCCTGGGAACCCCGGACTTCGCCGTCACCTGCCTGGCCGCCCTGGTCGCGGCGGGCCACGAGATCGCGGCGGTCTATTCGCAGCCGCCCGCCCCGCGCGGCCGCGGCCATGAGCTGAAGCCCTCGGCGACCCACGCCTTCGCCGCCGCGCGGGGGATCGAGGTCCGCACGCCGGCCTCCATGCGCGATCCCGCCGAGATCGCCGCCTTCCAGGCCCTGGGCCTGGACGCCGCCGTGGTGGTGGCGTTCGGCCAGATCCTGCCCGCCGCCGTGCTCGACGCCCCGCGGCTAGGTTCGTTCAATCTGCACGCCTCGTTGCTGCCCCGCTGGCGGGGCGCCGCGCCCATCCAGCGGGCGATCATGGCCGGAGACCAGGTCACCGGCGTGCAGGTCATGCGCATGACCGAGGGCCTGGACGAAGGCCCCGTGCTCGCCTCGGCTGCCGTGAGGATCGACGCCCTGGACACCGCGGGGACCCTGCACGACCGCCTGGCCGAGACGGGCGCGGCCTTGCTGGTCGAGACCCTGGTCGAAATCGAGGCCGGCCGCGCGGTCGCCACGCCCCAGGCCGAGGACGGCGCGACCTACGCCAAGAAGATCCGCCCCAAGGAGGCGCGGCTGAACTGGGCCAAGCCGGCCGCCGAGGTCGACTGCAAGATCCGCGGCCTGTCGCCCTTTCCCGGCGCCTGGTTCGAGCTTTCCGGCGACAAGGGCCCCGTACGGGTCAAGGCGCTGCTGTCCCGGGTCGAGGATGGCTCGGGCCCGCCCGGCGCCGTGCTGGACGACCGCCTGCTGATCGCGTGCGGCGAGGGGGCCGTGCGCCTGCTCAAGGTGCAGCGTGGGGGCAAGGGGCCGCAGGACGCCGAGGTCTTCCTGCGCGGCTTCCCGGTGGCGGCCGGCCAGGTCCTGGCCTGACATGCCCCGCTACCGCCTGACGATCGAATATGACGGCCGACCCTATAAGGGTTTCCAGGCCCAGGGCGACCTGCCCACCGTCCAGGGCTGCCTGGAGCGCGCCGTCGCGGCCTTCAGCGGCGAGACGATCCGCCTGCAGGCGGCAGGGCGCACCGACACCGGCGTCCACGCCATGGGCCAGGTGGTGCACATCGATCTCGAAAAGGACTGGAAGCCAGAGGTCGTTCGCAACGCGCTGAACGCCCATCTGGTCCCCGAACCGATCGCGGTGCTGGATGTCGAGGTCGCCGTCGGCGACTGGCACGCCCGCTTCTCGGCCACGGAGCGGCGCTACCTCTACCGCATCCTCAACCGCCCGGCTCGCGCGGCGCTCGACTTCGGCCGGGTCTGGCATGCGCGCAAGCCCCTGGACGCCGAGGCCATGCACGCCGCCGCGCAGGTGCTGGTCGGCCACCACGACTTCACCACCTTCCGCGACCTGCAGTGCCAGGCCAAGTCGCCGGTCAAGACCCTGGACCTGGCGCGGGTCAGCCGGGTGGGGGAGGAGGTGCATCTGGAGTTCGCCTCCCGCTCCTTCCTGCACCGCCAGGTCCGCTCCATGACGGGGACCCTGGCCGAGGTCGGGATCGGGCGCTGGACGGCCGCCGGTGTGAAGGCGGCGCTGGAGGCCCGTGACCGCCGGGCCTGCGGGCCGGTGGCGCCGTCCGACGGCCTCTATCTGATGAGCGTCGGCTACGCGGCGGTGAACGTCTCGAAATAGCGGGCGATCAGCCGCTCATAGACCGCCTGAAGCTGGCGGATCTCCGCGACCGGCGCGCGCTCATCGACCGAGTGCATGGTCTTTCCGACCAGGCCGAGCTCCACCACCGGGCACAGGGCGCGGATGAAGCGGGCGTCCGAGGTGCCGCCGGTGGTCGACAGATCCGGCGCGATGCCGGCGACATCCTTCACGGCGTCGGAGACCAGGGCTGTGAACGGGCCCTGCTCGGTCAGGAAAGCCTCGCCGCTGATGGCGGGGTTGAGGGTGATGCTGCCCGGGAACCCCTCGGCCGCCTTGTCCGCCTCGGCCTGGATCCAGTCGGCCAGCTCCTGGCCCTTGTGGGCGGGGTTGAAGCGGATGTTCAGCCGCGCCCGCGCCGCGGCCGGGATCAGGTTGGTGGTCGGATTGCCGACATCAATGGTGGTGACCTCGAGGTTCGAGGGCTGGAAGTCGGTGTAGCCCTCGTCCAGCACCCGGGCCTGCAAGGCGGCCAGCAGGCGGATCAGCACGGGCACCGGATTGGCCGCGCGGTGGGGATAGGCGACGTGACCTTGGATCCCGTCGACCTTGATCTCGACATTGATCGAGCCCCGCCGGCCAATCTTGACCATGTCGCCGAAGCTCTCGGCGCTGGTCGGTTCACCGACGATGCAGTGGTCGAGGATCTCGCCCTCGGCGGCCAGGGCCTCGACGACCATCTTGGTGCCGTGGGTGGCCACGCCCTCCTCGTCGCCGGTGATCAGGAAGGACAGCGAGCCCTTCACCTGGCCCGCGGCGATGGCCTTGCCGGCGGCGGCGGCGAAGGCGGCCACGGCGCTCTTCATGTCCACGGCGCCGCGCCCGATCAGCACCCCGTCGACGATCTCGGCGGCGAAGGCCTCACGGCTCCAGGCGGCGGCGTCGCCCACCGGCACCACGTCGGTGTGGCCGGCGAAACAGAGGTTGGGCCGTGCGGTCCCGTAGCGGGCGTAGAGGTTCTCGATCTCCCCGAACCTCATCCGGCGGCAGGCGAAGCCCAGGCCGGTCAGGGTGCGCTCGACCAGATCCATGGCGCCCTCATCCGCCGGGGTGACGGAGGGACGGCGGATCAGGGCCTGGGTCAGGGCGACGGGATCGAGATCGGACATGGCCCAAGCTGGTAGCCGCAGGCCGCGGGCGGAGCAATGCCCCGGCGGTTGACCCCTCCGATCCCCGGTCAAGGGCCGCCGCCCAGAGTGGGATGGTTAAGGCCCCTCAATCATCCCGTTGTGGGAAGTCATTCCATGTACAGGACCGGTTGAATAGAGAAGTCTGTCCTCAAGAGTGAGGAGTTCACCCATGTCAGGCTTGGTGTTCGGACGTCGTATCAATCCCCCGTCGGCGATATTCGCGCGGGGAAACGCGACGAGAGCAGATGGACTTGGCAATAGTCGTGCGCCGGAACCACGGTCCTGGCGTCCGAATTGGGGTGGCCGACAGCTTTCAGCGTCGGAACATCTCTATTTTGCTGTGCGCTCGGTGGGCGGCGACGGCGTCGGCCATGTCCTGCAATACGCGTTCGCGGACGACCGCGGGAACGTGATCCTCACCGCCTTCGCGCGCTCGCTCAGCCCGGTGGCCATGCTGGCCCCGCCCCTACCGGAGGACCTGGGCGTCGAGCCCCTGGACCCCGAGGCCTTCGAATATCTGATGACCCGCATCTGCGGCGGCGCGACCCTGGTCGCCTATCATCGGGTGCTGCAGGGCGGGCTGCTGCCCTATTCGGCGGTGTCTACGGCCGCCGGCATGGAATGCGCCTGGCGCAGGTTCCAGCAGGTGGCGCGGCGGCGGGGCGTGCGGCTGTCACGCGGCGAGACCCTGACTTTAGGCGACTGCCTGGAAAAGGCCGGACTGCCGCCCCTCGACAGTGAGGATGCGGCGGTCCGGGCCCTTGCGATCCGCGCCCTGTGGCGCTGGATGGAAGACTGACGCGATCAGGCGGGGGCGACCTTCACCGCGTCCCAGAACAGGGGGCGCAGGTCGGTGAAGAACTCGTCCATCTGGTAGCGGTCGCTGAGGGTGAACAGGCCCTCTTCGTCGCGGTTGAGATAGCCCCGCTCGGCCAGGGCCAGGAGCTTGCGCCGGGCGGTCTCCCGCGGGATGCGGGTGATCTCCGAAAGACTCAGCGCATTGAGCCCGCGGTGCTGGGGTTCGGCCGGCGGAGCGAAGCTGCGCTCGCGGCCGATCTGCTGGCTCAGGTCGGCGAGGATGAAGATCAGATAGAGCAGATACTGATCGAGATCGCCGTCGAACCGGGCGCGAATCCGCACCAGGGTGGTCGAGAGGCACCCGCCCCACCGATAGAAGAAGCGAGACACGTCCTGATCCAGATAGCCGGGTGTCGGTTCCTGGATTGTGCGCTCACTCCGACGATCGAGATCGGGGGTGTTGCGCGGTGAAACTCCGTACACTTAGGTTATCCTTCCAGTTTAACTCCTTGTTATCCAAGTTCAGGATGTATTGACTAGGAAATTATGTTTTCCTTAACCAAGACGTCCGCTGCTGTGATCTTTCAAGGATTGTAGATTGTCCGTCACTTGCACGCCCGGTAGTGCCGAATACCTATATAACCACCCCAGGGTAGAGAAGATAGATTAAACTCATTTTGGGTATTAGAATTCTATGGGCCGGAGCGACGGGCGCGGGCGGGTCGCCGGCGCGGCGATCCTCGCCTAGGATCGGCGGGTCTCAGCGGAGCGTTCCATGCCCAAGATCTATCCCGTCGCCGCCCCCATCCAGAGCGGCAGCGCCTATCCGGCCCCATTCGACGCCATGTGCCAGGGGCGCACCCGCTGGCGCCTGGGCGATGCGGCGGGCCTGACCCAGTTCGGGGTGAACATGATGCGGCTGGCGCCCGGCCAATGGTCCAGCCAACGCCACTGGCACTCGGCCGAGGACGAGTTCGTCATCGTGCTGGAGGGCGAGGTGGTGCTGGTCACCGAGTTCGGCGAGGAGCTGCTGACGGTCGGCGAATGCGCCGGCTTCCCGGCCGGCGATCCGGACGGCCACCACCTGCAGAACCGCTCCGATCAGGACGTGCTGCTGCTGGAGGTGGGGTCACGTCTGCCCGACGTCGACGCCACCTATTATCCCGATATCGACCTCACCTGGCCGGCGGGCGGCCAGGCTTATGAACGCAAGGACGGCACGCCCTACGAGACCTAGGGATCAGTCGCGCAGCAGCTCGTTGATCGAGGTCTTGGAGCGGGTGCGGGCGTCGACGGTCTTCATGATCACCGCGCAATAGGTGGACGGCATGCCTTCGTGCGGGCTGGGGCGCGAGCCGGACATGATGACGGAGTAGGGCGGCACCTCGCCGGTGGTCACCTGGCCGGTCTTGCGGTCGATGATCGGGGTGGTCGAAGTCAGATAGACGCCCATGGACAGCACCGAGCCCTCGCGGACGATCACGCCCTCGGCCACTTCCGAGCGGGCGCCGATGAAGCAGTTGTCCTCGATGATGGTCGGGTTGGCCTGCAGGGGCTCCAGCACGCCGCCGATGCCGGCGCCGCCGGACAGATGGACGTTCTTGCCGATCTGGGCGCAGGAGCCGACCGTCGCCCAGGTGTCGACCATGGTGCCTTCGTCCACATAGGCGCCGATGTTGACGAAGGACGGCGTCAGCACCGCGCCCTTGGCGATGAACGCCCCGCGGCGGACGACGCAGCCAGGCACGCGCGGAAGCCGGCGGCCTCGAAGCGGGCCGCGTCCCAGCCTGTGAACTTCGATGGCACCTTGTCCCAATAGGGACCGGGCGGCGGGGCTTCGACCAGCTGGTTGGCGTTGAGGCGGAAGGACAACAGGATCGCCTGCTTGGCCCACTGGTGGGTCACCCAGGTCCCGTCGGCCTCGCGGCTGGCGACCCGCAGGGTTCCGGCGTCCAGGCGGTTGATGGTCTCATCGACGGCTTCGCGCACGGCGCCTTGGGTTCCCGTGTTGATCGCGTCGCGGTCTTCCCAGGCGGCTTCGATGACGGACTTCAGATCGGCGGACATCAGGCGGCTTCCTTGAGGCGCGCGCCGGCCAGGAAGGGCGCGAGCTTATGGGTGCGGTGGTGGACGAAGGGGGCGGCGGAGGCGTCCGCATGCGCGCCCACCAGGACCGTGGTCATCCCCAGGTCGAAGGCGGGCTTCAGATTACGCTCGGAGTCCTCGAAGAAGGCGGTGGCGACCGGATCCATGCCATGGGCGGCGATCATCCGCTCGAAGCCCGTCGGGTCGGGCTTGGGCGCGAATCCGAAGGAGTGGATGTGGAACACCTCGTCGAACAGGTGGTCCAGCTTCAGGTGCTCCAGCACGCGGACGGCGTGCTTCTCGTCGGCGTTGGTGAAGATCAGCCGTCGGCCGGGCAGGCGCTCCAGCCCCGCCAGCAGGTCGGCGTCATGGGCCAGGACGTCCAGCGACAGGTCGTGGAACAGGGCGTGGAAGTCCTCCGGCGCCACGCCATGGTGCTTCATCAGCCCGCCGAGGGTCAGGCCATGCTCGGCCAGATAGGTCTTCTGCAGGGCGAAGGCCTCGTCGCGGGGCAGGCCGGTGACCTTCATGACGAAGTCGGTCATCCGCCGCTCGACATCGCCCATGAACCCGCTCTCGGCCGGGTAGAGGGTGTTGTCGAGATCGAACAGCCACGTGTCGATATGGGCGAGGTCGGCGGTCATTGGGTGATGAGCGTGCCCGACCCGTGCTCGGTGAACAGCTCGACCAGCATGGCGTGGGGACGCCGACCGTCCAGGATGACCACGGCCTCGACGCCGGATTCCACCGCCGCGATGGCGGTCTCCAGCTTGGGGATCATGCCGCCGGAGGCGACCCCGGAGGCGATGGCCGCGCGGGCCTCGGCGACGCTCATCTGGCGGATCAGTTCGCCATCCGCGCCCAGCACGCCGGCGACGTCAGTGAGCAGCAGCATGCGCTTGGCGCGCAGGGCGCCGGCCAGGGCGCCCGCCACGGTGTCGGCGTTGATGTTGAAGGTCTGGCCTTCCTTGGACACGCCGATCGGGGCGATGACCGGGATGTAGTCATGGTCGGCGTGGATCAGGCCCTGGATCAGCTGCGGGTCGATCCGGGTCGGCTCGCCCACGAAGCCCAGGTCCACGACCTGCTCGATCTGGCTGTCAGGATCCTTGCGGGTGCGCACGGCGCGCTCGACGGTGATCAGCCGGGCGTCCTTGCCGGACAGGCCCACGCCGCGCACGTCGGCCTCGGCGCCGGCCAGGGTGATCCAGTTGGCGATCTCCTTGTTGATGGCGCCCGACAGCACCATCTCGGCGACCTCCATGGTGGCCTCGTCGGTCACCCGCAGGCCGTCGATGAAGGTCGACTTCACCCCGGCCTTGTCCAGCATGCGCGAGATCTGCGGGCCGCCGCCGTGGACGACGACCGGGTGCAGGCCGAGCAGCTTCAGCAGCACGGAATCGGCGGCGAACAGCTTGGCGGTCGATTCCTGGCCCATGGCGTGACCGCCATATTTGATGACCACGGTCTCGCGGTCGTACTGCTGGATATAGGGCAGGGCCTCGGCCAGGGTCTTGGCGGTCGCCCAACCCTTGTCCTCGAGGTTGGCCTCGTCCTTCGGCGTGTCGGTCAAGGTGCGGGCTCCGTCCGGTCGGAGGGCTCCGATAGCGGACACGAGGCCCCCTGTCACCTGATGCGAATCCCTCGCGGCTCGACGCGGGCCGCAGCCGTGCTAGCTTCGCCGCCCTTGCTTCCCGGTTCCGAGAGATCCCATGCGCCTTACCGCCCTGTTCGCCACCGCCGCCCTCGTGGCGCTCACCGCCTTCGGGGCTGAGGCCAAGACCGTCGCGGTCACCGCCGACAAGCTGGTCGACGTGGTCACCGGCAAGGAAGCCGACAAGCCCCTGGTGATCATCACCGACGGGCGGATCAGCTATGTCGGCCACCAGGGCGATCAGGTTCCGGTGGGCGCCGAGCTGGTCAATCTGCCGGGGGTGACCCTGCTGCCGGGCCTGATCGACATGCACACCCACATCACCTCCTCGCCCCTGTTCAGCGGCTATAATTCGCTCCTGTTCACCGACAGCTTCTGGCCGGTGCTCTCGACCAAGAACGCCAAGGACACGTTGGAGGCGGGCTTCACCACCATCCGCAATGTGGGCTCCGACAATTATGACGATGTCGGCCTGCGCCAGGCGATCGAGGCCGGCTTCGTGGAAGGCCCGCGGATCGTGACGGCCACCTACGCCATCGGCTCGACCGGCGGCCACTGCGACTCGACCTTCTTCCCGCCCTCCATGAACCAGCGCGGGCCGGCGGTGATCGACAGCCCCGACGAGGGCCGCAAGATGGTCCGCCAGCTGCACAAGTACGGCGCCCAGGTCATCAAGATCTGCGCGACCGGCGGGGTGTTCAGCCATGGCGACACCCCCGGCGCCCAGCAGCTGACCCTGGAAGAGATCAAGGCCATCGTCGACGAGGCCCACGCCACCGGCATGAAGGTCGCCGCCCACGCCCACGGCGCCTCGGGGATCAAGGCCTCGATCCTGGGCGGGGTCGACACCATCGAGCATGTCAGCCTGGTCGACGACGAAGGCATCAAGCTCGCCCTGCAGAAGGGCGCCTATTTCGGCATGGACATCTACAACACCGACTACACCCAGGCCGAGGGCAAGAAGAACGGCGTGCTGGAGGAGAACCTGCAGAAGGACCGGGATATCGGCCTGATCCAGAGGCAGAACTACCAGAAGGCGCTCAAGGCCGGTGTGAAGATGATCTATTCCACCGACGCCGGCGTCTATCCGCACGGCGACAACGCCAAGCAGCTGGCGACCATGGTCCAGTGGGGCGCGACGCCTTTGCAGGCCATCCAGTCGGCCACCGTCACCTCCAGCCAGGCGCTCGGCCAGGAGAAGGACGTGGGTCAGGTCGCCAAGGGCTTCTATGGCGACATCGTCGGCGTGAAGGGCGACCCGCTCGCCGACGTCACGGTCCTTCAGCACCCGGTCTTCGTGATGAAGGGCGGGGATGTGGTGCTGAGCAAGTAGGAGGCTTTCCTCCCCCATGACATGGGGGAGGGGGACCGGCGTAGCCGGTGGAGGGGGCGGCCCCGCCCACGGCGCCTAGCCTCGCCCCCTCCACCATGCTGTGCATGGTCCCCCTCCCCCGCCATGCGGGGGAGGATGAGATCAGAGCGTCCGGGCGACGACTTCCTTCATGATCTCCGAGGTGCCGCCGTAGATGCGCTGCACCCGGGCGTCGCGCCACAGGCGGGCGATGGGGTACTCGTTCATGTAGCCCGCCCCGCCGTGCAGCTGCAGGGCGGCGTCGCAGACCTCCCATTGCAGCTCGGTGTGGAACAGCTTGGCGGCCGAGGCCTCGGCGGCGGTGAGCTCGCCCTTGAGGTGGCGGGCCAGGCACCAGTCGGCGTGGGCCCAGCCGGCCTGCAGCTTGGCCTTCAGGGCGCCGAGCGTGAAGCGGGTGTTCTGGAAGTCGAACACGGTCTGCTTGAAGGCCTTGCGCTCCTTGGTGAACTTCACCGCCTCGTCGAAGGCGCGCTGCGCCCCGGCCTGGGCGGCGATGGCGATCTGCAGCCGCTCCTGGGGCAGCTGGCTCATCAGATAGATGAAGCCCATGTTCTCATCGCCCAGGCAGTTGGTGATCGGCACCCGCACGTCCTCGAAGAACAGCTCCGAGGTGTCGGCCGAGTTCTGGCCGATCTTGTCCAGGTTGCGGCCGCGCTTGAAGCCGGCGCGGTCGGCCTCGACCAGGATCAGCGAGGTGCCCTTGGCGCCCTTGTCGGGATCGGTCTTGGCGACCACCACGATCAGGTCGGCGTTCTGGCCATTGGTGATGTAGGTCTTGGAGCCCGAGATCACATAGTGGTTGCCGTCGCGCTTGGCGGTGGTGCGCACGCCCTGCAGGTCGGAGCCGGCGCCCGGCTCGGTCATGGCGATGGCGGTGATCACCTCGCCGGAGACCATGCCCGGCAGCCACTTCTTCTTCTGCTCTTCCGAGCCGTAATTGATGATGTAGTCGACGACGATGTCGGACTGCAGCGTGATGCCGGCGCTGGACCCGGCATAGGTCAGCTCCTCGCCGATGATGGCGTTGTAGCGGTAGTCGAGGCCCAGGCCGCCATATTCGGTCGGCACCTGCGGGCAGAGGATGCCGGCTTCGCCGCAGGCGAGCCAGAAATCGCGGTCGACGAGGCCGTCTTCTTCCCAGCGGTCGAGATTGGGGATCAGGGCCTTTTCGTAGAACTTCCGGACCTGGTCGCGGAACAGTTCCATGTCGGCGTCATAGACGGTGCGGCCGGTGGTCTGAAGCATGGGAGCTCTCTGATCGAAGGGATTTGTCCCGCGATCTAGCGCCCTACCGCTGCGTCAGGCCAGAGCCGGGTCAGATGGCGCCGGGCGCCAGGTCGATCTCGCAGGCCGCGGCGATCTCGGCGCGCAGCTCGGGCAGGCCCAGGCCCTTCTCCGAGGAGGTGGCCAGCACACGGGGAAAGGCGGCGGGACGCTTGGCGATCGCCGCCTCGGTGCGGGCGGTGACGGCGGCCACTTCGTGCGGCTTCATCTTGTCCGACTTGGTCAGGATGATCTGGTAGGAGACGGCGGCCTTGTCGAAGGCGTCCATCGGCTCCTTGTCCACGTCCTTCAGGCCGTGGCGGGCGTCGATCAGCAGATAGGCCCGCTTCAGGTTCGGCCGGCCGCGCAGATAGTCGCGGCCCAGGTTCTGGAACTTCTTGACCACGCCCTTGGAAGCCTTGGCCCAGCCATAGCCGGGCAGGTCGACCAGGCGCAGGCGGTCGTCGAGCAGGAAGAAGTTCACCTCGCGGGTGCGGCCCGGCTCGTTGGAGGCGCGCGCCAGCCGGTGGTGACCGACCAGCGCATTGATCAGCGAGGACTTGCCGACATTGGAGCGGCCGGCGAAGGCCACTTCGGGCAGGTCCGGCGCCGGCAGGCCGTCGATGGCCACCGCCCCCATCATGAAGGTCGCGGGCCGGGCGAACAGGATCCGCGCGGCTTCCAGCTGCTCTTCGCTGAACAGGGGATCGTCGGGCGTGCTCAACTGGCTTCCACGGGCTTGCCGGTGACCCGGGCGATGATCCGGTCGATCGGGTTGTCGACCTTGAAGCGGCGCATGATCACGTACTGCTGCAGGATCGTGAGCAGGTTGCTCCAGGTGTAATAGATCAAGAGGCCCACAGCCATTTGCGACAGCACGAAGGTGAAGATGATCGGCATCATCTGCATCATCTTCTGCTGGGTCGGATCCGGGGCGGGCGGGCTCATGGCCATGGTCAGCCACTGGAACAGCCCATAGAGCAGCGGCCAGACGCCGATGTGCAGGCTGCCGGCCAGGAAGGTCCCGATCATCGGCGTGGTCGCCGGATCCCAGGGGATCAGGCCGAACAGGTTCAGGACGGTGGACGGGTCGCGCGACGACAGGTCCTGGACCCAGCCGAAGAACGGCGCGTGCCGCATCTCGATGGCCACGTTCAGCACCTTGAACAGGGCCAGGAAGACCGGGATCGTCGCCAGCATGGGCAGGCAGCCCAGGAGCGGATTGATCTTCTCGCGCTGATAGAGCGCCATCAGCTCCTGCTGCTGCTTGGCCGGATCGTCCTTGAACTTGGTGCGCAGGGCCTCGGTTTCCGGCTGGATCTTCTTCATCTTCGTCATGGATTCGAAGCTGAGATTGGCCGGGTAGAAGAAGGCCACCTTGACCACCACGGTCAGCGCCAGGATCGACAGGCCGAAATTGTGGAACAGGGCGTTGAACTGCTCCAGCATCCAGAAGATCGGCTTGGTGAAGAAGTAGAGGACGCCCCAGTCCACGGCGTCGGTGAACCGCGGGATCTTCAGGTCGGTCTGATAGGCCTTGAGCACAGGCACGGTCTTGGCGCCGGCGAACATGTGGCTGACATGGGTGACCGCCTGGCCGGGCGCGATGGTGTGCGACTGGGCGACGAAGTTGGATTCATAGATGTCGACGCCGCCGGCCTGGGTCACGCGGAAGGCGGAATGGACGTTTTCGCCCTGGTCGGGAACGACCGCCGCCAGCCAGTACTTGTCGGTGATGCCGAGCCAGCCGCCGTTGGACGAGAAGTCCTTCTCGCCGTTCTTCTTCCAGTCCTTGTACTTGAACATGCGCAGGGCGCCGTCGAGCACGCCCACCGCGCCCTCGTGGGCGGTGGAGCGGTTGACGTCGGCCGGAATGCCCTGGCGCTGGACCGAGGCGTAGGGGGCGAGCGTCACCGCCTGGCCGGCGGTGTTGGCGACCGTGTCGGTCACCGTGAACATGAACTTGTCGTCGACCGCGATCTTGCGGCTGAACACCAGGCCCTGGCCGTTGTCATAGCGCAGGGTGATCGGCTGGCCGGGGGCGAGCTTGGCGCCCTCCGCCAGGGTCCAGACGGTGTCGGGGGTGGGCAGGCCGGGCAGATTGGCGCCGGCCCAGCCGAACTCGGCGAACCAGGCGTGCTCGGCGCCTTCGGGGCGCAGCAGCTCCACCGCCGGCGACTTGGGATCGACCGTCTGGCGGTAGCCCTTCAGATAGAGGTCGTCGATGCGGGCGCCCTTGAGCGCCACCGAGCCATAGACCGCGGGCGTGTCGATCTGGACGCGCGGACTCTTGGCTGCGGCCTGGTCGCGGGGCAGGTAGACGGCCTTCTGGATCGAGGCCGCCGCGCCGGGCACGGTCTGGACCTGATCGCCGCCGCGGGCCTTCAGCTCGGCTTCCCGCCGCTTGGCCTGGGGCCCCATGACGAACACCTGATAGGCGATCAGCATCAGGGCGGCGCAAACCATGAAAATGACGGTGTTGCGATTGGATTGATCGGGCATCAGGCGCCAGCTCGAACTGTGGGGGAAGGGGCGCGGGCAGGCGCGCGGGCGGGGGTGTCGCTATCGGCGGCGAGGCTTAACAGCGCACTTTTCACGTCGTCAAGCAAACGGTCCCATGGCCGGGTGGGCGCGCCGCCCCTGGCGATGAAGACATAGTCATGACCCGGGCGGGCGAGGACCGGAATCAGCATCCGGGCGGCCTCGCGCATGCGCCGTTTGGCGCGGTTGCGGATCACCGATCCGCCGACCTTCTTGGTGGCCGTAAATCCCACCCGCACGACGGGGCTGTCGTCGGCCCGATCCCGGGCCTGGAGGACGACAGCGCCCCTGGCGCAAGACGGCGCCTTGGCCGCGGCCAGGAACTGTGGCCGCGTCTTCATGCGTTCGATGGGAAAGCTGGGGTCCGTCATGCGGACACCCTAAGACCGAACGGTCCTAGGCGGTCAGGCGCTTGCGGCCCTTGGCGCGACGACGCTGAACCACCTTGACGCCATTCTTGGTGGCCATGCGCGCGCGGAAGCCGTGACGGCGCTTGCGCACGAGTCGCGACGGCTGGAATGTCCGCTTCACGTTGATGACTCCGGTCTCGAAAACGAGCGGCGTGGATAGGGGAAGGGTCAGGGGATGTCAATGCCGAGTCCAAGAGATTGGCGTCCTTGCGCGAAACGTCTCGAAGAATCTCGATCTACTCGCCCCGCCGCCCACGAAGCTTGAGGCGCGAAGGCAGATGCTCCCGGTCTTCCAGATGGATCATATTGCTATCCAGACCCGTGATCGCCAGGGGCTGGCGGCCGGCCACTAGGCCAGGGTCAGGACCACCGGCCCGCGGGACGTGGCCACCAGGGTGTGCTCGTACTGCACCGTGGGCTGGCCGCCGGGCGGGGTCAGGGTCCAGCCGTCGTCGGTCAGCTCCTCGACCCAGTCGGCGCCGAGCGACAGGAAGGGCTCGATGGTGAAGACCAGGCCCTCATGGATGCGCCGCGCGTCCTTCGGCTCGTACCAGGTGGGGATCTCGCCGGGATCCTCGTGCAGCGAGGCGCCGACCCCGTGGCTGGCCAGATTGCGGATCAGGGAATAGCCGTTCTTGCGGGCGAAACCCTCGATGGAGCGGCCGATCTCGTTCAGCCGCCCGCCGGCCTTCACCGCGCGGATGCCGCTCCACATGGCGCGCCGCCCGTCGCGGCACAGCCGTTCGATCCTGGGCTTCACCGGCGGCACGGCGAAGCTGGCCCCGGTGTCGCCGAAGAAGCCGTCGATCTCGGCGGAGACGTCGATATTGATCAGGTCGCCGGCCTTGACGACCGTGTCGCCCGGAATGCCGTGAGCGACGTCCGGGCCCACCGAGATGCAGGTGGCGCCGGGAAAGCCGTAGGAGAGCTCAGGGGCCGAGCGGGCGCCCTCGCGCTCCAGCAGGGCCCGACCCAGCTGGTCGAGCTCGGCGGTCGTCATGCCCGGCTCCAGGGCCGCGCCCATGGCGGTCAGGGTCTGGGCGACCACCTGTCCGACCCGGCGGAGTTTCTCGAGCTCGTCCTCGTGGGTGATGGTCATGCGGCAGAACCCCTTGCCGGAGTCTTCTGACCCCGAATGTTTCGCCAATAGTCTTCTGCGACATCCTCGTCGATTGCGACGGGCTTGCCGCTCTGATCATAGAGCCGATCCCTGCCGTCCTTACGCGGTCCCGAAATCCAGAAGTGGTCGCCCGACTCGACATCGAAATAGTTGGCCTTGAACCCATGTCCTCCAAGCGATTGGAAGGTTCGGCCCCGGTAGGTCAGCGACCGCCCAGATTTGGAGAAGGTCACTCGTCCGATCCGCGCCGCGCCATTGAGAGATTCGGATTTGTCCTCAATGTACATGATGCGAGTGCGGTGAGCGCTCATCGCGGCCCTACAGATCCGGTCGGATGATGGTCTTGCCCACCACCTTGCGTTCGGAGAGCGTATCGAAGGCGGCCTGCCAGTCCGCGAGCGCGAACTCCTGATCGACGCGGGGCTTCACCTGGCCCTCATCGGCCATCTTCCAGATGGCGGCGATGTTCTCGGCGCCCTTCTGGGGGAAGTGGCGGCCATATTCGCCGGCGCGGACGCCCATCACCGAGAAGCCCTTGATCAGGGCGTAGTTGACCGGCAGCACCGGCAGGCGGCCGGAGGTGAAGCCGATCGAGAGGATGCGGCCGTCAAAGGCGATGCAGCGGACGCTCTCGTCGAACACGTCGCCGCCCACGGGGTCATAGATCACGTCGGCGCCGCGGCCGCCGGTGATCTCCTTCACCCGGTCCTTGAAACCCTTGGTGACATTGACCGTGGCGTCGGGGGCGTATTCCCGCTCGATCACCGCCAGCTTGTCGTCTGAAGCCGACGCCGCGATCACCTTGCAGCCCAGCAGCTTGGCCACGTCGACGCAGGCCAGGCCCACACCGCCGGCCGCGCCATGCACCAGCACCCATTCGCCGGGCTGGACCTGGGCGCGGCGGACCAGGGCCACATAGGCGGTCAGATAGGCGACCGGATAGCCGGCCGCCTGGCCGAAGCTCAGGGGCGCCGGCTTGGCGTGCAGGCCCTGGGCCGGGGCGACGGCGTATTCGGCGAAGCCCCCGCGCGCGCCGGCGGCCACTTCATCCCCGACCTTCCACCCGGTGACGCCCTCGCCGAGGGCGGCGATCTCGCCCGCCAGCTCCATCCCGGGCGTGAAGGGGATGGTCGGCTTGTGCTGGTGCTCGCCGCGGGTCTGCATCAGGTCGGGGAAATTGACCGCCCCGGCGCGGACCTTGATCAGGACCTCGCCCGCCTTGGGCTCAGGGATGGGGATGTCCTTGACCACACAGCCGGAATAGTCGGCAGACAGTTCTTCAACCACAAGCGCGCGCATCAGCGAATCCGTCCTTCAAGGCCCTCCCGGACCAGGCCTGCGATCTCGCGACAGGCCACGTCGGCGCAAGGGACCGCGCCTGTGAAGGCCGTAAAGCCGTGCGCCAGGCTGTCATAGCAGCGATAGACGGTAGGCGCCCCAGCGTCACGCAAGCGCTTGGCGTAGGCCTCGCCCTGGTCGCAGAGGGGATCGAAGCCGGCGGTGACCACGACGGCGGGGGCCAGGCCCTGCAGATCGGCCTCGCGGATCGGCGACAGGCGCGGGTCGGCCGGATCGTCGCCGGGGCCCATATAGTGGCCCATGAACCAGTCCATGATGGCCCGCGTCAGGGGGAAGGCCTCGGCATAGGTGGTCATGGAGGGCGTCTCGCTGGCCACGTCCACGCAGGGATAGACGAGCAGCTGCAGGGCCGGCTGCGGCTCTCCGGCCCGCTTCAGCTCCTGGGCGACGATGGCGGCGAAGTTGCCGCCCATGGAATCCCCGCCGATGGCCGCCTGGCCTTCGGGTCCGCCGAACCGGGCGGCGTTGGCGCGCACCCAGCGGAAGGCCGTCAGCACGTCCTCCAGGCCCGCGGGGAAGCGGTGCTCGGGCGCCAGGCGATAGTCGACCGACACGACCTGGCAGCGGACGATCTTGGCGAGGATCCCGCAGAAGGCTTCGCTGGTCTCCAGATCGCCAATCACGCCGCCGCCGAAATGGGCGAAGACCATGACCGGCATGGTCGGGTCCTGGCGCTCCGGCCGATAGACCCGGGCCGGAATGTCGCCGGCCGGGCCGGGGATGCTGAGCGGCTCGGTGCGCACGCCGGGCTCCAGCGGCGCGGTCAGGGCCGCCAGGCCCTGGTTGTTGGCCGCCCGCGCGTCCTGCGGGCTGAGCGTGGTCATCGACGGCGCGCGGGCCGAGGAGGCGGCCAGGAACTGCAGGCGCGGATCCAGCGTGCGGCCGCCGCGATAGACGACCCCTCCGCCGGACAGCAGGCGCAGGATCGGGGTCGGCAGGGACAGCAGCGTGCGGACCACGAACCTCTGGGCGGCGAGGCTGGCCATCAGGCCGGCTTCCGCGGCAGGCCATGCAGGCCAGTCAGGATCATGGCGGTGGCGAAGTCCGCCGCGCCCTGGGTGTCGATCGGTCGGCGGGTCAGCATCATGTCCCCGACCTCGCGGGCGACGCCGATGCAGGCGGCGGCCAGATAGTCCGGATCGACAGCGGGCGCCGCGCCGGTGGCGATGCGGTCGACGATGGCGTCGCGCACCTCGCGGAACACCGCCGACATGGCCGGGGTCTCGCCGTGGATGTGCAGGTGCGGCTCGTCCGGCGGCCGGCGGGTCAGCCAGTTCTCGTGCTCGTCGGCCAGGAAGCTGAAATAGGCGCCGATGGCGGCGCGGACGAAGCTCTCCCAGTCCGAGGCCTGGGCCCGCTGGGCCTTGAGGATCGGGGCGAACCGGCGCGCGCCTTCGTCGGAGAGGGCCGCGGCGACCTCCTCCTTGGAGCGGTAGTAGTTGTAGAAGGTGCCGGCGGCGAGGCCGGTGCGGCGGATGATGTCGCGGACCGTGGCGTTGTCGTAGCCCATCTCGCCGAACACCTCGCGGGCGGCCTCGAGGATCGCCTGGCGGTTCTGGACCTTGGTCTGTTCGCGCTTGCCGACGGGGAGATAAGCGACCTGGGACATCTATGCCTGAAATCAAAAAACCTGACGGGCGTCATTCTAGCGGCGCCGCGGCGGCGGCGCCAAGCAAGCTAACGCGTCAGGGGTTCTGGCCGAGATAGCCCGCGGCCAGGCTGCGGGAGACGGAGGGCGCGTCACAGGCCGCCCGGCACTGGCCCCAGTTGGGGGAACAGTCCTCCGAGGCGTCCTGGGCGAGGCAGAAATAATAGGTCTGGGCGCAGCTCAGCCGGCACTGGCTGAGCTCGCCCGCCGACAGGACCCCGGCCGGCGGCCGGGCCGGCGAGAGCGCGAGCGCCAGGGTCGGGTCCAGCACAGCGCCGCTGTCGCGCGCCACGGCGGTCGGGCCGCCACCGGCCTCCAGGGTCTGGGATCCGCGCAGGACCGCGGCGCCGCCCTGCGACGGGCTTGGGGCGACGACGGTGATCCGACCGCCCGCCAGCATGCCGCCGGGCGCCGCGAGGGTGGCGAGCAGGGCGGCGAGGGGGATCAGGCGGCGCATGGACGGATCCTCGCCCCGGGGCCGTTAAGCTTCGATTAACCGTAAATCGACGGGCGCGCGGGAGGCGCGGGAAATGAAAAGGGGCCGCCTTTCGGCGGCCCTGATGCGCTTCCTGGAGGGTCGTTTCTTATGGCTTAGAATTCTTCCCAGCTGTCGTCCTGGGCCTGGGGCTGGGCGGCCAGCGCCGTGGCGCCCCGGCTGCGCGGCTGGGCGGCCGGCGCTGAGGAGGATGACCGATAGGCCGGGGGCGGGCTTGCCGAACGGGTCGGGGCCTGGCCGTTGACGCGGAAGCGACCGACCAGGCGGGCCAGTTCCTGCGCCTCTTCGGCCAGGACGCGGCTCGCGGCGGTGGATTCCTCCACCATGGCGGCGTTCTGCTGGGTCACCTGGTCCATCTGGTTGACGGCGGTGTTCACCTGGCCGAGGCCCAGGGCCTCTTCCTTGGCCGAGGCGGCGATTTCGCCCACGACATTGGAGATCTCGCCGACCTGGCGAACGATGCGCTCCAGGGCCTTGCCGGTCTCGCCGACCAGGCTCACCCCTTCGGCGACCTGCTGGGTCGAGGCGGTGATCAGACCCTTGATCTCCTTGGCGGCTTCCGCCGAGCGCTGGGCCAGAGCCCGCACTTCGGAGGCCACGACCGCGAAGCCCTTGCCGGCGTCCCCGGCCCGGGCCGCTTCGACCCCGGCGTTCAGGGCCAGAAGGTTGGTCTGGAAGGCGATCTCGTCGATGACTCCGATGATCTGGCCGATCTGGCTGGAGGAGGCCTCGATCTGGCTCATGGCGGCGATGGCCTTGCGGACCACCTCGCCGGAGGCTTCGGCGTCGTTCTTGGCCGAGGCGGTGGCCTCGCGGCCATGGCTCGCGCCGTCGGAGGTCTTGGTGACCGTGGCGGTGATCTCGTCGAGCGCCGCGGCGGTCTCTTCGAGAGTGGCGGCCTGGTGCTCGGTGCGGCGCGACAGGTCGTCGGCCGAATGGCTGATCTCGCCGGCGCCGGACTGGATCGAGGCGGTCGCGCTGGCGATCGCCCGCATGGCTTCTTCCAGCTTGGCCACGGCGGCGTTGAAGTCGTCGCGGAGCTTGCGGTAGTCGCCGGGGAAGTCGGTGTCGACGCGGTAGGTCAGGTCGCCCATGGCCAGCGCATCGAGGGCCGCGGCGAGCGAGCTCACCACATTGGCCTGTTCCTCGGCGATGGCCGCGGCGGCTTCGGCGTTCTGGCGACGGGCGGCCTCGGCGGCGGCCTCGGTGCTCTCCTGCTCGAGGCGCAGCTGTTCGAGGTGGCGCTGGTTGTCGCGGAAGACCTTCAGCGAGGTGACGATGGCGCCCAGCTCGTCCTTGCGGGTCATGGCGTCGAGGTCGATGCCGTTGTCGCCGCGGGCGAGGGACTCGGTGGCGCTGGCGATCTTCTGCACGTCGCGGCGCAGGGTCAGGGTCAGCAGGGCGGCCAGGGCGCCGGCGATCACCAGGGTGGCCAGCGCGCTCAGCACGGTGGCCGTCTGGGCCGCGGCGGCGCGCTTGGCGCTGGCGGCGGCGGCCTGGTCGGTGTGCGCCTGGCCGGCCGCCACGATCTTGTGGAGCAGGCTGCTCATCTTGCCGTACTCTTCCTCGAAGGGTGCGGCGAAACCGGCGGCGGTGCCGAAGTCGGTGGTGATCATGGCGCAGATCACGTCGAGGGCGTCGCGGGTGTTCTTCAGGTCCTTGATCAGGTCGTCATAGGACTTCTTCTGATCGTCGGGAGCGGAGGTGCGGGCCGCCTGGACCTCCTTGGTGATCGCGTCGATCTCGGTCAGCAGCGCCTGGCTGTCATTGGCGATGTTGGCGGTGTCGATCGAGGCGCCCTGGTGGGTCAGCAGGAAGTACAGCTGGCCATGGACGGCGGTGATCCGTTCCGAGACTTTCTGCATCCGCAGGCTGTTGGGCATGTCCACCTGGACCACCTGCTTCAGTTCCGCGGCCTGGCCGCGCTGAAGGATGATCGCGCCGGTGGCCAGAAAGGCCAACATCACCAGGGCGAATGCGGGCGCGAAGCCGATCTTGATGATCAGCGGCGTATCCACGAGCCGAAGGCGGTTCACTAGAATTCCCCCCGTAAAACACGGTTAGCGTCGCGGACACCATGACGCGAGGTTGCTAACCAATTGTCACCGAAACGGGTGGGTGGACGATTTCTGCGCGCCGGTAGAGTCATAAGGACTCACCCCGCAAAACCTTCGTCAAAGCGTTCGCCGCACACGGTTATGTTGCGACGGCTCAGACTCTCTTAACCTGAATTCGCGACATTCCCCTCAGCTCAAATCTAGAAAGGAGTGGGGCTATGCGGAATATCATCAAGATCATGGGCGGTTGCGCCCTGGCTCTGGCTTTCGCCAATCAGGCGACGGCCGGATCCTTCGAAGAAAGCATGGGCAAGTGCCTGACGAAGAACGCGAACACGCGGGACTCGGCGGTCGTCATGCTGGAATGCACGGCCGATGGCGGCAAGCTGACGGAGTGCAAGGTGCTGGAAAACAGCGCGCCGAACAAAGGCTTCGATAAGGCGGCCCTGTGCGTCGCCGATGCGCTGCCGATGGGCTCGAAGACCGGGACCGTGAAGGTGCCGATGCGCTTCCCCGGCGGCGGCTGAATCCAGCCTCAAGAACATATGTTCTTATAAGCATCACGCCCCCGGCCGCGAGGCCGGGGGCGTTTTGCTGAGCGCCATCCCTGGTTGCGACGCTTTGTCGCATCCGGGCCTCAGTCCGTCTGCGCCGTGCGCTCCAGCAGCGCCATGGCGCCGGCCGGGGCGCGGACTTTTCCCTCGCGGATAAAGTAAACGAAGACATCGCGCGGACCCTCGACCGGGGCCGCGGGGGCGACCGGCGTCAGGTCGGCCGGAACCCGGCCCCGGGCATAGTCGGCGAACCGGCCGGCCCACAGGTCCAGCTCGGCCGGCGCATAGCAGGTCTCGATCTCGTCCGACCCCGCCATCAGCCGCGCATAGGCGAAGTCCGCCGTCAGGTCGGGAATGAAGGGCGCGCCCGCGTTCTGCGACAGGCTGATCGCCACCTTCCGCGCCCGGCACATCTCGACGAAGCGCGGATCGAAGAAGCTCTCGTGGCGGACCTCCACGCAGTGGCGCATCGCCAGCCCCTCATAGGTCTGGGGCAGGAGGTCGAGGAAGGCTTCGAAGTCGGCGGGGTCGAAGGCCTTGGTGGCCATGAACTGCCACAGGATCGGCCCCAGCTTGTCGCCCAGCTCCACCAGGCCCTGGCCCAGGAACTTGGCGATCGACTCCCCGCCCTGGGCCAGCACCTTGCGATTGGTGCAGAAGCGCGAGGCCTTCAGCGAGAAGACGAAACCGTCCGGGGCCGTGGCGGCCCACTTGGCGAAGGTCTCCGGCTTCTGGCTCGAATAGTAGGTGCCGTTGATCTCGATGGAGGTGACATGGCGCGTGGCGTAGGCGAGCTCCTCGGCCTGCCGAAGGCCCGCCGGATAGAAGACCCCGCGCCAGGGCTCGAAGGTGAAGCCCCCCATGCCCGCCCGGATCACGCCCGTCCGCGCCATGTCGATCTCTCCTACTTGCGCGCGGCCGCGGTCTTGTCCCGCTCGGCCTTGAACTCGGACCCGGCCTTCCACTCCGGCCATTCGTCCGAATTGGCCAGCTTGCGGCCCAGCTCATAGAGCAGGCCGCCGTCCTGGACTGCGCCGGTCAGGTCCCAGTCGGGCGAATATTCGTCGGCCGGCTGGTGATAGCGGTCGGTGACAAAGGCCTTGGCCAGGGCCTCGCCGCGGGCCTTGCCGCCATTGACCAGGTCCTGGCCGCCACCGAAGGACAGGGCCGGCACGCCGCGCTTGGCGAAGGGGAAGTGGTCGGAGCGGAAGAAGCTGCCCGCGCCCGGCCGCGGATCGGGGCTGTAGTTGCGGCCATGGGCCTTGCCGATGGCGATCAGGTCGTCCTGCAGGGTGAGCGGGGCGTCGCCCGAGGTGGTGAAGTCGTGGGCCGGACCATTGGTCGCGATGCCGTCCATATTGATGTCGCCGACCGTCGTCGCCAGCGGATAGAGCGGATTGGCGCCGTAATATTCCGAGCCCAGCAGGCCCTTCTCCTCGGCGGTCACCGACAGGAAGACCACGGAGCGGTCGGTGCGCGGGGCTTGGGCGAACTGGCGGGCGATCTCGATCAGCATCGAGGAGCCCGAGGCGTTGTCGAGCGCGCCGTTATAGATCTTGTCGCCCTTGGCGTCCGGCAGGCCGACGCCCAGGTGGTCCCAGTGGGCCGAATAGATCACGGTCTCGTTCGGCCGCTTGGTCCCCGGCAGGACGCCGACCACGTTCTTCGACACGATCTTCTCGGCCTTGACCGCATAGTCGGCCGAGAAGGTCACGCCGGTCAGGGTCACCGGCTTGAAGGCGCGGGTCTGGGCCTGCTTCTTCAGGGCCTCGAAATCGAGGCCCGCGGCCTTGAACAGGTCGACCGTGACGTCGCGTTGGATCCAGGCCTCGACCGGGGCGTGATCCTTGGTCGGATCGGCCCGGATGATGTCGAAGACGGTGTTGGTGTTGGAGTTCTTGACCGTGTTCCAGCCATAGGCCGCCGGGGCGGTCTCATGGATCACGATGAAGCCGGCGGCGCCCTGGCGGGCGGCCTCCTCGTACTTGTAGGTCCAGCGGCCGTAATAGGTCATGGCCTTGCCGCCGAAGTCGCCCTGGCCGGTCTCGAAGTCCGGGTCATTGACCAGCACGAGCGCGATCTTGCCCTTCAGGTCGACGCCCTTGAAGTCGTCCCATTTGCGCTCCGGCGCCTTGACGCCATAGCCGACGAACACGACCGGCACGTCCTTCAGGGTCACATGGTCGGCGCCGGTCTCGGCGGCGCGGATCGCGATCTGTTCGCCCTGGGTCCAGGCCTGGGTCTGGCCGCCCACCTTCACGCCGACGGAGATCGGGCCGGTGATGTCGAACTTGGCGAGCGGCACGTCCTGGGTCCAGGCGCGCTGGCCGTCCTTTAGGTCGCCGCCGGGCTGCAGGCCGACCGCCTTGAACTGGTCGGTCATGAACTGAACGGTCTTGGTCTCGCCCGGAGTCGCCGGCCCGCGCCCCTCGAAGGCGTCGGAGGACAGGACCTTGATGTGATCGGCCAGCAGGGCCGGGTCGATATCGCCCGGCGCGGCGAAGGTGGGCTGGGCGAAAACAGCCCAGGCGCAGGCGGTCGCCAGCAGGATTCGTTTCATGGTCACACTCGGGAAGGAACGTATATTGCGCCGAGCCTAGTCATTCGCGCTCTCCTCGGCTAGGGACGTGCGGCGCGGGCGCCACGCTTTCGCGCGGCATTGAGTTATGTATCCGTCCTGCAATTCAGGAGTCGCCTACCCGTGTTCTGGGAGCCGACGAGCAGGTCCGCGTCGCGCCCATCCAAAGCCGATATATTCGGCGGCGATTCGCGGTCCCACCACGAAGAGAGATGATGCGTCCGCAAGCCCTTATCGTCGCCGGAATGGCCTGCGTGGCCCTGGGCGGCTGCGCCTCGTCGCGCAAGCCCGACACCCGCCTGCCGGCCGCCTTCGAGGCGCCGCAATCGGCCGCCGCCCAGGCGCCCTCGGCCGCGGTGCTGGACACCTGGTGGACGCAATTCGACGACGCCGAACTGAACGGCCTGATCGACCAGGCGCTCAAGGCGAGCCCGGACGCCCGCGCCGCCGCCGCGCGTCTGGCCGAGGCGCGGGTCACCGCCTCCAGCGCCCTGATCGCCTTTCTGCCCCAGGGTGACGCCAAGGGCTCGACCAAGGAGACCCACACCACCCAGACCTCGGGCACGGTGATCAACATCCCCGGCTTCTCCTCGAACGGGAAAAGCACCGCCGACAGCGCCAGCCTGAGCGTCAGCTGGGAGGTCGATCTGTTCGGCCGGATCTTCGCGGTGGCCAAGGCCGCCCGCGGCGACACCGCGGCCGCCCGGTTCGACTATGAGAGCACCCGCGCCAGCCTGGCCGCCAATGTCGCCGACACCTATTTCCAGGCCCGCGGCCTGGCCATCCAGCTGGAGGACGCCCGCCAGACCCAGCGGATCGAGCAGGCGCTTCAGAACGTCGCCAATGTGAAGGCCCAGCGCGGTCTGGGCTCGAGCTCGGACGCCGATCGGGTGGCCGGCGATCTGGCCCAGGCCAACGCCCAGGTCGCGAGCCTCGAGGCCGAGTTCAAGGCCACGCGCCGCACCCTGCTGGTCCTCGTCGGCCGCGGGATCGAGCCCCTGGCCAGCCTGCCGGTCGACGCCAGGGTGGGGACCATTCCCGAGGTTCCGGTCGCGATCCCGGGCGCCCTGCTCGCCCGCCGCCCGGACGTGCGCGAGGCCGAGGCGCGGGTGATGTCCGCCGCCGGCCGCACCGACTACGCCCGCCTGGCCTTCTTCCCGACCTTCACCCTGACGCCCGGCGTCGGCCTCTCGAAGAGCGAGCAACCGGGCTACTCGTCGGGGACCCGCAACTGGTCGATCGGGGCGGCGGTGTCGCAGCCGATCCTGTCGATCCCCAAGCTGCTGACCGATCTGAAGACCCAGGACGCCCGCACCGAGCAGGCGGTCATCGCCTATGAGAAGGCGGTTCAGACCGCCTATGGCGAGGCCGACAGCGCGCTGGTCCGGCTGGACTCCGATCGCCGCCGGGTGGCCGAGCTCACCGACGGCGAACGCCGCGCGGAGCGGGCCTATGAGGCCAGCCGCGTGCGCTACGCCGCCGGCCTCGACGACCTCTCCACCGCGCTCAGCGCCGAACAGTCCTGGCGCTCGGTCCGATCCCAACTCACCGCCGCCCAGGTCCAGGCCCTGCGGCGCGCGGTCCAAACCTACAAGGCGCTGGGAGGCGGCTGGCCGTCCTCAACCGTGCGCACCCTGAAAGAGGCACGCTAGACGTGACGAGATCCAACCTGCTCGCCCCGACCCCCAAGCTGGCGTTCGTCGCCCTGGCCATCGCGCTCGCCGCCAGCCCGCTCGCCGCCTGCGGCCGCAAGGCCCAGGTCAAGGAGACCGAGGCCCAGCGCGCCCGCGCGGTCCGGGTCGTCCGCGTCGAGAGCCAGGCCATCAACGGCGCGCTCGCCGCCACCGGCGCCCTGCAGCCCCGCGAGGAGGCCGCCGTCCTGCCGGAGGTCACCGGCTATCGCGTGGCCAAGGTGCTGGTCGATGAAGGCGCCTATGTCCATGCCGGCCAGACCCTGGTCCAGCTCGACGGCGCCCTGATTTCCGCCCAGCTCGAGCAGCAGAAGGCTCTGGCCGCCCAGGCGGCGGTCCAGGCCGAACAGGCCGAGGCCCAGGCCAGCCGGGTGAACGGCCTCGACGGACAGGGCGTCCTGTCCCAGGAGGCGCTCGACCAGCGCCGCTTCCAGGCCCGCGCCGCCCGCGCCACCGCCAACGCCCAGGCCGCGGCCCTGAAGGACATTCAGACCCGGTCCGCCAAGCTGTCGGTCACCGCCCCGGTCTCCGGCCTGGTGCTGGAGCGCAATGTCCGCCCCGGCGACCTGTCGGCCGGCGGAGCGACCGCCTGGTACCGCATCGCCGAAGGCGGCCAGATCGAACTGAAGGCCGAGCTGTCGGAAGAGGACGTCGCCCGCGTGCGGCCCGGCCAGCATGTCACGGTCATCCTGCCCACCGGCTCCAGCGCCGAGGGCACGGTGCGGCTGGTCTCGCCCCAGGTGAACACCCAGACCAAGCTCGGCACGGTCCGCATCAGCCTGCCGGTCCGTTCCGACATCCGCTCGGGCGGGTTCGGCCGCGCCCTGTTCCAGGACGCCGCCGGCCAGAGCCTGGCGGTGCCCGAGACCGCTGTCCGCTATGACGCCGACGGCGCCAGCGTGATGACCGTCGACGCCAACAACCGGGTCCGCCGCGTGGTGGTTCAGACCGGCGCCCGCGGCGGCGGCCTGGTCGCCCTCACCAAGGGCCCGCCGGCCGGCGCGCTCGTCGTGCAGAACGCCGCGGCCTTCCTGCTCGACGGCGATCTGATCCGCCCGGTGACCGGCGACGCCGCTCAGCCCGTGAGCGCCAAGCGATGAGCCATCACGACCCCTATGCCGGCCAGTCCCAGGGCGGCGGGTTCCGCATCTCGGCCTGGGCGATCAAGAATCCCGTGCCGGTGGCGGTGCTGTTCATCGCCCTGATCCTGGCGGGGGTGGTGTCCTACACCGGCCTGCCGATCAAGCAGTTCCCGAACGTGCAGTTCCCGATGGTCTCGGTGACCATCACCCAGAACGGCGCAGCGCCTTCGGAAATGGAGACCCAGATCACGCGTCCGATCGAGGACGCCATGGCGGGCATCTCCAACGTCAAGAACATCTATTCGACGGTGACCCAGGGCGTCTCGACCACCAATATCGAGTTCGAGCTGGGCGAAGACCTGCAGAAGAAGACCGACGACGTCCGCTCCCGCGTGGACCAGACCCGCGCCGTGCTGCCCCAGGGCATCGACCAGCCCACGGTCACCCGGGTGGAATTGGACAGCCAGCCGATCCTGACCTACGCGGTCGAGGCTCCGGCCATGTCCGACACCGAGCTGTCCTGGTTCATCGACGATACGGTGTCGCGCAGCCTGCAGGCCGCCAAGGGCGTCTCGCAGATCAGCCGCGTCGGCGGGGTGAACCGCGAGATCAATGTCCTGATCGACCCGGACAAGCTGGCGGCCCGCGGCCTGACGGCGGCGTCCGTCAACACCGCCCTGCGCGGCTTCGACCTGGACGCCGCCGGCGGCCGCACCCAGGTCGGCGGTCGCGAACAGACCCTGCGGGTGCTGGGCGCCGTCAACACGCTCGACGCCCTGCGCGCCATGACCATCCCCACCGGCTCGGGCCGCTATGTGAAGCTGACCGACGTCGCCGAGGTCGGGGACGGCTCGTCGGAAGTGCGCGGCTTCGCCCGCCTGAACAACCGGCCGGTGGTCGGCTTCCAGGTGATGAAGACCCGCGATTCCAGCGATGTCGTCGTCGATGACGGGGTGATCAAGGCGCTGGCCAAGCTGGAGAAGGCCAATCCCGGCGTGAAGTTCACGCGGATCTTCTCGTCGGTCGACGAGACCCGCGCCTCGTTCCGCGCCACCCAGCACGTGCTGCTGGAAGGCATGATCCTGGCCGCCCTCGTGGTGTTCCTGTTCCTGCGCGACTGGCGCTCGACCATGATCACCGCCTTCGCCATGCCTGTGTCGCTGATCCCGACCTTTTTCATCATGAACCTGCTCGGGTTCTCGCTGAACGTCGTGACCCTCCTGGCCCTGACCCTTGTGATCGGCATCCTGGTCGATGACGCCATCGTCGAGATCGAGAACATCGAAAAGCGCGTGGCCCAGGGCATGCGGCCCTATGAGGCCTCGATGATCGGCGCCGACGCCATCGGCCTGGCCGTGGTGGCGACCACCATGGCCATCGTCGTGGTGTTCACCCCGGTCTCCTTCATGAAGGGCATGGCCGGCCAGTTCTTCCGCGAGTTCGGCCTGACCGTCTCTGTGGCGGTGCTGTTCTCCCTGGTCGTGGCCCGCCTGCTGACCCCGCTGATGGCCGCCTACCTGCTCAAGCCGGCCAAGGAGGCGCATGCCCGCAAGCCCTTCGAGGGCTTCTACCGCAACGCCCTGGAATGGGCGCTCGACCACCGGATCATCGCCTGCATCGTCGGCGGGGTGATGTTCATCGGCTCGCTGTTCCTGGCCACCCTCCTGCCGCAAGGCTTCCAGCCGGCCGGCGACCCCGACTACATCTATGTCAACATCCAGGGCCCGCCCGGCGCCTCGGCCGCGGCCATGGAGGACACCGCCTCCCGGGTCAGCCGGATCTTCGAAGGCCGCACCGGCGTGCGCGGCGTCTTCACCCAGGTCGGCTCGACGGCGGCCAGCGGCGGCCCCGGCTTCGGCGGCGGCGGGGGCGGCAGCGACCTGCGCGACGGCACGGTCATCGTCCTGCTGAACGAGAAGCGCTCGATCACCGGCGACGACCTGAAGAACGCCACCCGCCAGCAGCTGCGCGAGATCCCCGACGCCCGGGTGTCGTTCCTCGACTTCCAGGGCGGCGCCGGCATTTCCCAGGTGCTGACCGGCGACGATCCGGTGGCCCTGCAGGCCGCGGCGCTGGAGCTGGAGAAGCAAATGCGGACCATCCGCATCATCGCCGATCCCCGGCCCTCCGTGCCGCCCACCGGCCCCGAGCTAGTGGTCCGGCCGCGCGCCGACGAGGCCGCCCGCCTGGGCGTCTCCGTCGACACCATCGCCCAGATCGCCCGGGTGGCGACGCTGGGCGACATCGACGCCAATGTGGCCAAGCTGACCGCCGGTGAGCGCCGGATCCCGATCCGCATCCGCATGCCCGCCGACGCCCGCGCCGATCTGGAGCGGATCAAGGCGCTGCGCGTGCCAACCGCCTCGGGCGGCATGACCACCCTGGACGCCGTCGCCGACATCAGCTTCCAGGCCGGCCCGTCCCAGATCAACCGCCTGAACCGCAAGCGCCAGCAGACCGTCCAGGCCGAGCTCAACGGCTCGGTCCAGGGGCCGGCCTTCAAGGCGATCCAGCAGCTGCCGATCATGAAGCACCTGCCGCCCGGCGTGGGCCCCGCCCAGACCGGACAGCTGGAGGCCATGGTGGAGCTGTTCAGCTCCTTCGGCCTGGCCCTGATCTCGGGCGTGCTGATGATCTTCGGGGTGCTGGTGCTGCTGTTCCGCAGCTTCTTCAAGCCGGGCGTCATCCTGACCGCCCTGCCGCTGTCCTTCGGCGGCGCCTTCCTGGGGCTCTTGACCTTCAACCTGTCGCTCAGCGTGCCGTCCCTGATCGGCTTCCTGATGCTGATGGGTCTGGCGGCCAAGAACTCGATCCTGCTGGTCGAATACGCCATCGAGCGGGAGCGCGAGGGCGTGCCCCAGCGCGAGGCCCTGCTGGAGGCCTGCCGCGAGCGGGCCCGACCCATCGTCATGACCACCATGGCCATGGCCGCCGGCATGCTGCCCACCGCCTTCGCCCTGGAAAAGGGCGCCGAGTTCCGCCAGCCCATGGCCGTGGCGGTGATCGGCGGCCTGATCACCTCGACCCTGCTCTCCCTGGTGCTGGTGCCGGTGGTCTATGAGTTCGTCGACGACTTCGAGACCTGGCTGCGGCCCAAGCTCGGCAAGATCATCACGCCGCGCGAGGCCAAGCCCGAGACCACGGTCGGCTGACGGCGGCTCGCTGTTCAAGCCGGCCGCCGCCGGTCTATGGTCCCCGTCTGAGGTGAACAGGGATCTGACATGGCGAGTCTCTCGGGCGTCGAGGCCCTGACGGCAGGGCTCAGGCTCATCGCGCGCAAACCCGTCCTGCTGCTGGCCTGGGCCGCGGCCTGGCTGGTGCTGGGGCTGCTGCCCCAGGTTCTGCCCTATATGCTGCTGTGGCCGGACGTGGTCGCCGCCTATGGGCCGGTGTTCCGCGACGCCCTGGCCGGGATCGAGCCCGACCAGGCCTCCCCCGCCATGACCGCCCTGCAGAACCGCATGCTGCCCTACAGCCTGCTGCAGTTGCCGGTCTCGCTGGCGGCGATCAGCATTCTCTACGGCGCCGTCTATCGTGCGGTGCTGACCCCGCGGGACAAGGGGTTCGGCTATCTGCGCTTCGGGCGTTCGGAGCTTTGGATGATTGCGACCCAGGCCGCCGCCATCGGCCTGCTGATCGTGGCCCTGACCGCCGCCGTCCTGACCGGCGTGATCGTCGTGCTGGCCATCCGCATCGCCTCGGGCAACAGCGACCAGATCACCAATGTCGCGACCTTCGGGACCATACTGGTCAGCTGCATCATCCTCGGCTGGTGCGCGGTCCGCCTGTCCATGGCCCTGCCCATGACCTTCGCCGAGCGGCGGTTCCGGCTGCTGGAATCCTGGGACCTCACCCGCGGCCATGGCTGGAAGATCTTCGGGATCTTCGCCGGCCTCGTGGCCATGATCCTGCTGCTGGAGCTGGCCTTCGGCCTGCTGGTCCTGGTGGTGGCCATGCTGGTCGGGGTGAGCGGTGGGCTGAATGGCCTCGACGCCCATATGAAGGCGCTGTTCGCCCATCCGCCTTCGGTCTGGCTGCCGGCCCTGGCCCCCTGGATCGCCGGCGGGACCCTGGTCTACGCCCTGCTGGCGGCGGCCCTGCACGCCATCACCATCGCGCCCCTGATCGAGATCTATCGGCAGCTGGCCGGCAAGCCGGCCGTCGAGCTCTAGACCTCTTCGCGCAGCACCCGGGCGAACAGCTCGGGGTCCACATTGCCGCCGGACAGCACCAGGCCCACGGTCGCGCCCGGCTTCGCCTGGGCGACCTTGCCGGCCAAAAGGGCGGCGAGACAGACCACGCCGCCGGGCTCGACCACCAGCTTCAGGACCTGGAAGGCGTAGCGCATCGCCGCGGCGACCTCCGCGTCGTCGACCACGGCGATGTCGGCCAGGGTCTTCTGCAGGATGGGGAAAGTCAGTTCGCCGGGGGCGGGGCTCTCCAGGGCGTCGCAGAGCGAGCGGGTCGTGGGCTTGAGCGTCTGGCGCGCGCCGGCCTTCAACGACAGGGCGGTGTCGTCGAAGCCGGCCGGCTCCACCCCGACGATCTCGGTTCCGGGGGACAGGGTCTTTACGGCGATGGAGGTCCCGGCCATCAGGCCGCCGCCGCCGACCGGCGCCATGACCAGGTCCAGGGCGCAGCCCATCGACTCGGCCTGGGCGACCAGCTCCAGCCCGACCGTGCCCTGGCCGGCGATGATGTCGGGATCGTCGAAGGCGGGAACCACCACGGCGCCGCGCGCCGCGGCGATGCCGGCGGCGATGGCCACCCGGTCTTCGGTCAGCCGGTCATAGAGCTTGATCTCCGCGCCATAGCCCCGCGTCGCCTCGACCTTCACGGCGGGCGCGTCGGCCGGCATGACGATCACCGCGGGCATGCCCAGCAGGCGCGCCGCCAGGGCCACGCCCTGGGCGTGATTGCCAGAGGAAAACGCCACCACGCCCGCTTTGCGCTGGTCCGGACCAAGCTGGGAGAGGCGGTTATAGGCGCCGCGGAACTTGAAGGCCCCGACCCTCTGCAGGGTCTCGGGCTTGATCAGCACCCGCAGGCCCAGGCGTTCGTTCAGCGCCGGGCTCTCGATCAGCGGGGTGACCAGCGCCTGGCCCTTCAGTCGCTCGGCCGCGGCCTCGATATCGGCGAAGACCACCGTCATTTCGCGAACACCATGGCGTCGTCGGCGAAGGCCTTGAACTCCAGCGCATTGCCGGACGGATCCAGGAAGAACAGGGTCGCCTGTTCGCCGGGCTGGCCCTTGAAGCGGATCTGCGGCTCGATCACGAACTTGGTCCCGGCGGCCTTCAGCTTGGCGGCCATCTCCTCCCACTGGGGCAGGGTGAGGATCGCGCCGAAGTGACGGACCGGCACGTCCTCGCCGTCCACCGCGCTGGTGTTGCGGTGCCCCGCCTCGTCCGGCGACAGGTGGGCCACGATCTGGTGGCCGTAGAAATCGAAGTCGATCCAGGCGTCGCTGGAGCGGCCCTCGGGGCAGCCGAGCAGGCCGCCATAGAAGGCGCGGGCCTCGGCCAGGTCACGGACGGGGAAGGCGAGATGGAAGCGGGGCAGGGTCATGCCTCCCTCATAGCGCCGCCCCGGGCGCCGCGCGAGAGGCCGGCGTCGCACGGCGGGACTTGACGGCGAAACCGTCACGGGCTCTACACCGACTGACTGCGACCCAGGCGCCCGAGCGGCCCGGCGCGGTCACCGAAAATCGATCAAGTCCACCCGCCGAGAGCCTGTCGAAGGGCGTGGTTGGACCCGCGCGGCAGGCTGCGGAATCGTATCTTATGGCCAATGTGACTGTGATCGGCGCTCAGTGGGGCGACGAGGGTAAGGGCAAGCTGGTCGACTGGCTGTCGAACCGCGCCGACGTGGTGGTCCGCTTCCAGGGCGGGCACAACGCCGGCCACACCCTGGTGGTCGGCAATCAGGTCTATAAGCTGTCGCTGCTGCCGTCCGGGGTGGTCCAGGGCAAGCTGTCGGTGATCGGCAACGGCGTCGTGGTCGATCCCTGGCACCTGCTGGAGGAGATCGCCAAGATCGGCGCCCAGGGGATCAACATCACCCCCGACCTGCTGGTGCTGGCCGACAACGCCGCCCTGATCCTGCCCTTGCACCGCGACCTGGACCAGGCCCGCGAGGCGGCCGCGGTCAACAAGATCGGCACCACCGGCCGCGGCATCGGTCCGGCCTATGAGGACAAGGTCGGCCGCCGCGCCATCCGGGTCGGCGACCTCGCCGACCGCGAGGCGCTGGAAGCCAAGATCGACCGGCTGCTGGCCCACCACACCCCGCTGCGCCGCGGGCTCGGCCTGCCCGACTTCGACGCCGCCGCCCTGCTCGCCGAGCTGGAAGCCATCGCGCCCAAGATCCTGCCCTTCGCCCAGCCCGCCTGGCGGCTGCTGGACCAGGTGGTGAAGTCCGGCAAGCGGGTGCTGTTCGAGGGCGCCCAGGGCGCCCTGCTCGACGTCGATCATGGCACCTATCCCTATGTCACCTCGTCCAACACCGTGGCCGGCCAGGCTGCGGCGGGTTCAGGTCTCGGCCCCAAGGGGCCCGGCTATGTGCTGGGGATCGTCAAGGCCTACACCACCCGCGTGGGCGAGGGGCCGTTCCCCACCGAGCTGTTCGACGAGATCGGTCAGCACCTGGGCACGGTGGGCAAGGAGTTCGGGGTGGTCACCGGGCGTCCGCGCCGCTGCGGCTGGTTCGACGCCGTGCTGGTGCGCCAGTCGGTGGCGCTGAACGGCATCGACGGCATCGCGCTGACCAAGCTCGACATCCTCGACGGCCTGCCCAAGCTGAAGATCTGCGTCGGCTACAGGCTGGGCGACAAGACCTTCGACTACCTGCCGGCCGGCCTGAAGGCCCAGTCGGCGCTCGAACCGATCTATGAGGAGCTGGAGGGCTGGAGCGAGAGCACCGCCGGGGCGACCTCGTGGAAGGACCTGCCCGCCAATGCGGTGAAGTATGTCCGCCGGGTCGAGGAGCTGATCGGCGCCCCCGCGGCCATGGTCTCGACCAGCCCGCAGCGGGACGACACCATCATGGTGCGCGACCCCTTCCAGGACTGAACCAGAAGGTGTGGCCGGGGCGCGACACGGCGTCCCGACCGCCCCGGCGTCAAGCTGATCTTTACGGTCAGGGCCCAAACTCTCCTTCTTCGGTGTGTTGGTTCCTGGTCGTTCCGTGTTCAACGATGAGTCAAAGCTGATCGCGCGCATGGCCCCCATGTTGCGCAAGGCCCTGGTCATTGACCCGGCGCCCGCCAGCGCGCGCCTGCTGGGCGACCTGTTGCGCAATATTAGCCAGGGCCAGGTCTATATGGCCTCCACCAACAAGCGCGGCATGGAGCTGGCCGCTCAGATCGACCCTCAGGTTGTGTTCGTCGAGCTCACCGGGGCGGGCGTGGACGGGGTGGACTTCGCGCGGAAGTTCCGGCGCAGCGACCTGCTTTGCCGCCAGGCGCCGATCATCGTGGTCACCGCCACCGCCACCGCCCAGTCGATCATGGCGGCGCGCGACGCCGGGGTGCACGAATTCCTGCGCAAGCCCTACACCGCCAAGGAGCTGGTCCGCCGCCTGGAGGCCGTCACCCTGCGGCCCCGCGACTGGGTCGAGGCGGTGCAATACATCGGCCCCGATCGCCGCCGCTTCAATTCCGACGACTATACCGGCCCGCTGAAGCGCCGGTCCGACAACAAGGCCTCCACCGACTCCCAGCGGATTCTCCAGGCCCTGAGGATCATCAAGGCGGCGCTCACCGCCATCGACAGCGACCCGGCCCAGGCGCTCCGCGCCCTGCGGGCCCAGGCCGGCGACTTGCAGCGGGTCGCGGTGGCGATCTCCGACATGTCGCTGGCGACCGAAGCCGCCGATCTGCAGCGCTTCCTGCTGGCCTCAGCCCAGGCCGGGGTGCTCGATCCGGTCGAGACCGGCCGCCTGGCCGCGCCTCTGCTGGCCCGCCTGCCCGCCGACGACGCCGCCCGGCCCAAGCCCCAGTCGGTGATGCTCTAGGCGCGTCCCGCCGGGACCCTTCCAAAGACGACCGACTTCACCCAGTTCTTGAACAGGTCCTGTTAGCCGCAGGCCAGATGTGAAAACGCCCGCCGCTCCGGTGGGGAGCGGCGGGCGCGATCCGGTTCAGGTCAGATCGTTCAGGCGTCAACCAGATGCTTGGCCTCGGCCGCGGCCTTCATCGACTTCTGCAGCTTCTCGAACGCCCGGACCTCGATCTGGCGGACCCGCTCGCGGCTGACGCCGTATTGGGCGGCCAGTTCCTCAAGGGTGGTCGGCTCGTCCTTCAGCCGGCGCTCGGTCAGGATATGTCGTTCACGGTCGGACAATTCGGTCATGGCCGTTTCGAGCAGGCTCATGCGGATCGTGCGTTCCTGGGTCTCGGCGACCTGGGTCTCCTGGCTCACCGCGTCGGTGTCCTCCAGCCAGTCCTGCCACTCGCTCTCGCCGTCGGCGCGCAGGGGCGCGTTCAGCGAGGCGTCGGGGCCGGACAGCCGGCGGTTCATCGAGATGACTTCCTCGTCCAGCACGCCGAGCTTGGTGGCGATCTCGCTCACCTGGTCGGCGCGCAGGTCGCCTTCCTGGAAGGCCGAGATGGCGCTCTTGGCCTTGCGCAGGTTGAAGAACAGCTTCTTTTGGGCCGCGGTCGTGCCCATCTTCACCAGGCTCCAGGAGCGCAGGATGTATTCCTGGATCGAGGCGCGGATCCACCACATGGCGTAGGTCGCCAGGCGGAAACCCTTGTCGGGCTCGAACTTCTTCACCGCCTGCATCAGGCCGACATTGCCCTCGGAGATCACTTCCCCGATCGGCAGGCCGTAGCCGCGATAGCCCATGGCGATCTTGGCCACCAGGCGCAGGTGGCTGGTGACGAGGCGGTGGGCCGCCTCGGGGTCTTCGTGTTCCTTCCACGCCTTGGCCAGCATGAACTCTTCGTCCTTGGCCAACATGGGGAACTTGCGGATTTCGGTCAGATACCGGCTCAGGCCGCCGTCAGGCGACATGACCGACAGGGCGGTCGTAGCCATGGAATTATCCCCTTCCCTCGTGCGGACTTCAGGTCGGCGCGCGACAAGCCGCGCGAGGCCGTACGCCCCCTCCAATCCTCAAATAGGTATTGATCGGCGGCTGCGTAAGAGGGCCCGTTTGGGAGGACGGCCCGAAAATCCGAGTGCTCAACTCAGGTATTTCTAGACCTGTAAATGGGCGTCATCAAGGCGCCTGAGGCCCAGTCTTTCTCACAGGCCTGCGAGCAACGCTTCCAGCTTAGCCATGTCCGGGGGCAGGGGACTTTCGAACCGCAGGGTCTCGCCGGTGACCGGATGGACGAAGCCCAAAACCTTGGCGTGCAAGGCCTGGCGGGTCAGGCCGGCCTCCCCCATCGCATCGCGGACGGCCTGGGCCGGGGCGCTGGCGCCATAGGCCGGGTCGCCCAGGCAGGGGGATCCCTTCGACGCCATATGCACGCGAATCTGATGGGTGCGACCGGTCTCCAGCCGGCAGACCACGCGGGCGGCGAGCGGCTTTTCCGCGGGGCCGAACGCGCGTTCGACGACATAGTGGGTGATCGCCTCGCGGCCGCCGGTCTTCAGCACCGCCATCTTCTTGCGGTCGCTCTGGGAGCGGCCCAGCCGGGTCTCGATCGTGCCGCGCGACGGGTGCGGCGCGCCGCGCACCAGGGCGACATATTCCCGGTCGATGTCATGGCGGGCGAACAGGGCCGACAGCCCTGATGCGCCGCGTCGGTCTTGGCGACCACCAGCAGGCCGGAGGTGTTCTTGTCGATGCGATGCACGATCCCTGGCCGCGCCACACCGCCGATCCCGGCCAGGCTGTCGCCGCAGTGATGCAGCAGGGCGTTGACCAGGGTGCCACGCTCGCTGCCCGGCGCGGGATGGACCGCCATGCCCGGCGGCTTGTCGACCACGATCAGATAGGCGTCCTCATGGACGATGCTGAGCGCGATGGCCTCGGGCTGGGGCACGGCCGGCTCTGGCGGCGGCACCAGCAATTCATAGGTCCCGGCCTGGGCCTTGGCGGAGGCGTCGGTGAGGACGCGGTCGTTCAAACTTAAACGACCCTGGGCGATCAGGGCCTGAAGCCGGGCGCGGGAGAGGTCGGCGGCGAGGTCGGCGAGGGTCTTGTCCAGGCGGCCCCCGGCCTGATCGGCCGGCACCTCCAGCCGCAGGATTTCCCCGAGGTCGCCGCCCTCTTCATCATCAAGCGCAGGATCGGGCGGCGGAACGGACAGGGGCATGGCCTTGCTTGGACATCGAACTATCATGGTCCCGTCGTAGGAACCTTTCGGTGTATCGCACGGCGTCCCATGGGGCGCGAGAGCAGGGGATGGCCGCATGAAGATCGATCGTCGCAGGGCCCTGGCCCTTCTGGGCCTCGGCGCCGCCAGCCCCGCCCTCGCCCAGGCCCCGGCCACCTATGCCGGCCCGGTCAGCTTCCTGCATGGGGTGGCCTCCGGCGATCCGCTGCAGGATCGCCTGATCCTGTGGACGCGGATCACGCCTGCCCAGGCCGGGACCGGCGACATCGCCTATCGCTGGCGGCTCGATCCGGTCGGCAAGGGCCGCAAGCTCGCTAAGCTGGCCAAGTCGGGGGAGGGCGTCACCGGTCCGGGGCGCGACTATACGGTCAAGGTCGATGTCGCCGGCCTGAAGCCCGGCCGCGACTATGTCTTCTGGTTCGAGGCCAATGGCGTGACCTCGCCGGTCGGCAAGACCCGCACCCTGCCGGAGGGCAAGACGCCCGACGTGGTGCTCGCCGTGGCCTCCTGCGCCCTCTATCCCAACGGCTATTTCAACGCCTATGGCGCCATCGCCGCCCTGCCGCGGGTCGACGCCATCCTGCATGTGGGCGACTACATCTACGAATATGGCGGGCCGGGCTCCTACGGCATGGACTCCAAGGTCGCCTATTTCCGCCCGCACGATCCGCCGCACGAGTGCGAGAGCCTGGACGACTATCGTCGCCGGCACGCCCAGTACAAGACCGACCCCATGCTGCAGGCCGCCCACGCCCGCGCGCCCTGGATCGTGGTCTGGGACGACCACGAGACCGCCAATGACAGCTACAAGGACGGCGCCCAGAACCACACCCCGATCGACGAGGGGCCCTGGAACGAGCGCAAGGCCCGCGCGATCAAGGCCTATTTCGAGTGGATGCCGATCCGCGAGCCGGCCGACGGCGGCTTCGCGATCAACCGCACCTTCCACTTCGGCGACCTGGCCAGCCTGTTCATGCTGGAGACCCGACTGACGGCGCGGGACAAGCAGCTGGTCTATGAGCGCGACCTCGCCGGCATGGACGGCAAGCCGGACGTGAAGGGGTTCAAGACCCGGCTCTATGATCCCGACCGCCGGATGATGGGCGAGGCCCAGGAGCAGTGGCTGGGCCAGGAGCTGGCCAATTCGGTGAAGAGCGGGCGCACCTGGCAGGTGCTGGGCAATGAAGTGGTCATGGCCCGAGTCAATGTCGCCAGCCTCAAGAAGGAGCTCGATCCCGCCGTCTACGCCAAGGCCATGGCCGGGGTGTCGGCGGCCGGCAAGCAGCGCATCGAGCGGCTGGAGCTGATCGCCAGTCTGGGCCTGCCCTATGGCCTGGACATGTGGGACGGCTATCCGGTCGATCGCGAGCGGGTCTATGCGGCGATCAAGGCGGCCGGCGCCCGGACCATCGTGGTCTCCGGCGACAGCCACGCCTTCTGGGCCAATGAGCTCTATGACGCGGCGGGAACCCGGGTGGCCGCCGAGTTCGGGGCCACGGGGATCACCAGCCCGGGCGGCGGCGACGCCCTGCCGACCGTGCCGCTGGGCGAGGTCTACGCCAAGGCCAACAAGGAGGTCGTCTATAACAATCAGGCGGCCAAGGGCTTCGTGCTGCTGACCCTGACCCCGACCGAGGCCAAGGGCGAACTGATCAAGGTCTCCTCGATCGTGACGCCCGGCTACACGGTCTCGGTGGACAAGGCCTTCCGCGTGACGCCGGAGCCGGGCGGGATCTCGGCCGTCACGGAGATCTAGCGGCGTTCGAGCGCCAGACGCACCCCGAAGGCCAGGAAGACGCCGCCGGTCAGCCGGTCCAGCCAACGGACGACAGCGGCGCGCTTCAGCACGCGGGCGAGCGGCTGGGTGGCGGCGATCAGGGCGGCGAACCAGGCCACGCCCAACACCGCGTGGATGGCGGCCAGGCCGAACATGAAGGGGCCCGGCGCCACGCCCGCGGGCAGGAACTGGGGCAGGAACGAGACATAGAAGACGCCGACCTTGGGGTTCAGCAGATTGGTCAGCAGGCCCCGGCGCATCCAGGCCAGGTCGCTGGTCGCCGACCGCGCCGGCGCTTCCAGGTCGAACCGGTCCCGCGGCTTGAGGATCAGGCCGATGCCGATCCAGACCAGATAGGCGGCGCCGGTCCACTTGAGCACCGTGAAGGCGAGCGTCGAAGCCGCGAGCAGGGCGCCCAGGCCGACGGCCGCGGCGGCCCCCCAGGCCAGGCAGCCCAGGACAATGCCGACGCCCGCAAGGGCGGCGCGACGCGGTCCCTCCACGGCGGCGGTGCGCAGGACGAGCGCGGTGTCGAGGCCCGGCGTCAGGGTCAGAAGGCCGGCGGCCAGGGTGAAGGCGACGAGCGCCTGGACGACGGTCATGGGCGCTCCACCAGCTTGCCGTCCTCGATCACCCGATAGAAGCAGGAGCGGAAGCCCACGTGGCAGGCGCCGCCGTCGCCCTGGGGCAGGACCTTGAGCAGCAGGCAGTCCTGGTCGCAGTCGATGCGCATCTCGACGATCTTCTGGATCTGTCCGGAGGTCGCCCCCTTGTGCCAGATCTCATTGCGCGAGCGGCTGAAATAGACCGCCTCGCCCAGCTCCAGAGTGCGGGCGAGCGCCTCGGCGTTCATCCAGGCGAACATCAGGACCTCGCCGGTCTCGGCGTGGGTGGTGACCACGGCCATCAGGCCATTGGTGTCGAAGCGCGGGGCGAGAACCTCGCCGCGCTCCAGGGCGTGCTTGTCGGGGGCGTCAGGGAACAGGCTCATGCTCAACCATATGGCGCGATACCGCGTCCCCGCCTAGCCTTGGCGCCATGAGTCTCAAGGACTGGATCAAGGGCCGCGTCGCGGCGTTCGACGCGGCGGCCCGGCCCTGGGCGCTCAGGTCCCGGCTTAACGCCTTCCTCTATGAGTTCCTGCTGTTCGGCCTGAAGCAGGCCTGGGCCTGCCTGTTCGGCGGGGCGATGGTCGCGGCCCTGATCGGCACGCATTTCTGGTGGCCGGCCGGGGCGGTCCTCTCACGCTATGATTTTCTGGTGGCCACGGGCCTGGGCCTGCAGATCCTCCTGCTGGCGACCAAGCTGGAGCGATGGGAGGAGGCCCTGGTCATCGCCATCTTCCACGTGGTCGGGACGGTGATGGAGGTGTTCAAGGTCTCACACGGCTCGTGGATCTATCCCGAAGCCTCGGTCCTGAGGATCGCCGGCGTGCCGCTGTTCTCGGGCTTCATGTACGGGGCGATCGGCAGCTATATCGCCCGGGCCTGGCGGCTGTTCGAGATCCGCTTCGAGCGTTATCCGCCGCTCTGGGCGCCCTGGGCGATCGCCGTGCTCAGCTATCTGAACTTCTTCACAGACCACTATGGCGTGGATCTGCGGCTGGGCCTGTTCGCCCTGTCGGTCGTGGTGTTCTGGGGGCGCTGGTTCCAGTTCACCCCGGACCTGAAGCCGCGCCGCATGCCCATGCTGATGGGCTTCGGCCTGGTCGCCCTGTTCATCTGGTTCGCCGAGAACGTCGGCACCTTCACCCGCACCTGGATCTATCCGGCCCAGGCCGACGGATGGACCATGGTCCCGCTGACGAAGCTGGGCTCCTGGTACCTCTTGATGATGCTGAGCTTTGTGCTGGTCAGCCTGGTCCACCGGCCGGAGCCGGCGGACCAGAGGCCGGACTAGCGGCGGTTCACGAAGTCGAGGAACCGCTGACGCAGGGTCGCGTCGGTCTTGAACACGCCGGTGAACTGGGTGGTGATGGTGGTGACGTGGCGGTGATGGACGCCGCGGGTCGTCATGCACTGGTGGGCCGCGTCGATCAGCACGGCGACGCCGGCCGGCCGCAGGCTGTCGGTGATCGCGTCGGCGATCTGCTGGGTCATGGTCTCCTGGGTCTGCAGCCGGCGGGCGAAGATCTCGACCACCTTGGCCAGCTTGGAGATGCCCACGACCCGGTTGGTCGGCATGTAGGCGACATAGGCCTTGCCCAGGAACGGCGCCATGTGGTGCTCGCAGTGGCTCTCGACCTCGATGTCGCGCAGCATGACGATGTCGTCATAGCCCTGCACGTCCTCGAAGGTGCGCGACAGCTCCTTGGCCGGATCGAGATTGTAGCCTTCGAACCATTCGGCATAGGCGTCCACGACCCGCTTGGGGGTGTCGATCACGCCTTCGCGTCGCGGGTCGTCGCCGGCCCAGGCGATCAGAGTGCGCACGGCCTCCATCGCTTCTTCGCGCGTCGGGCGCTTCACGGCGTCAAGATCAAGATCGGACACGCCGATCAGGGTTCGGTCGCGAGTAGGTGCGTCCATGTCGGTGAGGCTCTTTCCGGGCTGAGTTGCGCCGGGACGAAGGTCCCGGATTGACGCGTGCCACCCATCTACGTTGGCCGTTCGATCAGGGATGTGTCCCCCGTGGCCTAGCGTGTGGTCGAAATGTATATGGGACAGACGCACGCACCGGCAACCGTCACGCCACGTCAGTTTTCCTAAAGAGCCCTATGACCCTCAGTCTTTACGACACCATGGCCCGCGCCAAGCGGCCCTTCGTTCCCCACGATCCCAAGCGGGTGACGATGTATGTCTGTGGACCGACGGTCTATAATTTCGCCCATATCGGCAATGCGCGGCCTGTGGTCGCATTCGACGTTCTGTTCCGCCTGCTGCGCTTCCAGTACGGCCGCGAGGCGGTGATCTACGCCGCCAACGTCACCGACGTGGACGACAAGATCAACAAGAAGGCCGCCGAGGAAGGCGTGCCGATCTCGGTGATCACCGACCGCTATCTCGGCATCTATAACGCCGACATGTCGGTGCTGGGCGCCCTGCGCCCGACCCACCAGCCGCGCGCCACCCAGACCATGGACGCCATTGTCGAGATGATCGGCAAGCTGGTCGCCAATGGCTCGGCCTATGCGGCCGAGGGCCACGTGCTGTTCAACACCCAGTCCTACGCCGACTACGGCAAGCTGTCGGGCCACCCGATGGAGGACATGATCGCCGGCGCCCGCGTCGACGTCGCCCCCTATAAGCGCCACCCCGCCGACTTCGTGCTGTGGAAGCCGTCGAAGGACAACGAGCCCGTCTGGGACAGCCCCTGGGGGCCGGGCCGGCCGGGCTGGCACATCGAGTGCTCGGCCATGATCGAGCAGACGCTCGGCCTGCCGATCGACATTCATGGCGGCGGCATCGACCTCTTGTTCCCGCACCATGAGAACGAGATGGCCCAGGGCGTCTGCGCCCATGGCGACCATTCCGTCGGCTACGCCCGCTACTGGATGCACAACGGCTTCCTGAACATGGGCGACGAGAAGATGTCGAAGAGCCTGGGCAATGTCGCCCTGGTGCGCGACCTGCTCGCCCAGGCGCCCGGCGAGGCCCTGCGCTGGGCCCTGCTGGTCGGCCATTATCGCGCGCCGCTGGACTGGACCGGCGACCTGATCGCCCAGTCCAAGAAGGCGCTCGACCGGCTTTATGGCGCCCTGCGGCGCTCCTCGGAGGTGGTCGCCGCCGACACCGGGCCAAATCCGAAGTTCCTCGAGGCGCTCGAGGACGACCTCAACACCCCGGCCGCCATGGCCGAGCTGTTCGCCATGGCCACCGCGCTCGAGACCGCCAAGGGCGAGGGCCGCGCCCGGGCCAAGGGCGAGCTCCTGGCCTCGGCCCACCTGATGGGCTTCCTCAGCGGCGATCCCGAGGCCTGGTTCCAGGCCGGCGTGACGGATGATCTGCGCGAAAAGGTCGACGCTCTGATCGAGGAGCGGATCGCCGCCCGCGCGGCCAAGGACTGGCCGGCCGCCGACCGCATCCGCGACGCGCTCACCGCGCTGAACGTCGAGGTCATGGACGGACCGGCCGGGGCGACCTGGCGGATCAAGGAGTAGGGCCGATGGCGATCAAGCCTGGAGAGATGTTCAAGCCCTCCGCCGGCTTCGCCTTCGGCGGCGGTGGCGGCGGTGGCGCGCCTGCCGGCGGCGGCGGGGCCAAGATCGAGCACCGGATCGGGGTGAAGGCGCCGGCGCGTGTGCTGTGGAGCATCATCTCCGACCTGCCCCGCTGGTCGGAGTGGAACCCGATCTATCCAAAGGCGCAGGGCGAGATCCGCATCGGCTCGGTGCTCACCCTGACCCTGGCCCTGCCGGGCGAGGCGCACCGGACCATCCAGCCGGTGGTGCAGGACTGGGTGCCGGACGAACAGCTGCATTGGCGGCTGACCATGCTGGGCGGCCTGGTGAAGAACGTGCGGTTCATCGAGATCGAGAAGCTGTCGGAGGAGAACTCCATCCTCTCCAACGGCGAGATCTTCGGCGGGCTGATGGGCCCCTCCATCGCGCGGCGCATGCGCAAGTCGATCCGCAAGGGCTTCACCGAGATGGGCGAGATCCTGGCCGCGCGCGCGGAGGCCGCATGGCGCGCCGAGGCCGGCGACCCTACATCCCGCTCATGATCGACGACCTCTATTCGGCCAAGCTCCTCAAGCTGGCGGCGAACCTGCCGCACGCCGGGCGGCTGGCCGACCCGCAAGGGTCCTCGGAAAAGGTCTCCAAGCTCTGCGGCAGCCGGGTCGTGGTGGACGTGGCCCTGGACGACGGCCGGGTCAGCGCCTTCGCCCAGGACGTCAAGGCCTGCGCGCTCGGCCAGGCCTCGGCCTCGATCCTCGGAACCCATGTGCTGGGCGCCGATCTGGCCGAGATCGAGATGGCCCGCGACCAGTTCCGTGCTATGTTGAAGCAAGGCGCACCCGCGCCCTCTGGACGATTTGCGGACCTATCCATGCTCGCCCCGGTGAAGGACTATCCCGCCCGACACGCCTCCACGCTGCTCGCGTTCGAGGCCGCGGCGGACGCTGTCCGTCGCGCCATGGAGCGAACTAGCCGCGCCGGCGCGGCTTGATCCCTGATTCCACTCGGGATATTCGCGGCGACTGAATCGCAAGGCTGCGAGCCGGCATGACCCTCTACGAAACCTGCGTCAAAGGCGCCCATCGCGCCTACAAGCTGACGCTCTCGCCTCTGATCGGGCGCCAGTGCCGCTATATGCCGAGTTGTTCGGACTATGCGGTTGAGGTCCTGGTCAGTCACGGCCCCTGGCGCGGCGCCTGGCTCGCGGCGCACCGGCTGTGTCGATGCAATCCCTGGGGTGGTTCGGGCTATGACCCGCCGCCCCCGCCGCGCGGAGGACGCCCCTCCGCCCGGAAATGGACGTGTGAAACATGATCGATCTGATTTTCCCCGACGGCTCCAAGCGCCAGTTCGAAGATGGCGTGTCCGGCCGCGAGGTGGCCGCCTCCATCGCCAAGTCGCTGGAGAAGAAGGCCCTGCTCATCAAGCTGGACGGCCAGCTCTATGATCTCGACCGCGCCCTGCCGGGCGGGGGCAAGTTCGAGATCCTGACCCGGGAAAGCCCCGAGGCGCTGGAGACCATCCGCCACGACGCCAGCCACGTGATGGCCGAGGCCGTGCAGGAGCTGTTCCCCGGCACCCAGGTGACCATCGGTCCGGCGATCGAGGACGGCTTCTATTACGACTTCGCCCGCGAGACGCCCTTCAGCCTCGACGATCTGGCCAAGATCGAGCAGCGCATGAAGGAGATCGTCGATCGCGACGAGAAGATCGTGCGCGAGGTCTGGGACCGCGACGCGGCCATCGCCCACTTCAAGGAGATCGGCGAGGCCTACAAGGCCGAGATCATCACCGACCTGCCGGAAGGCGAGACGATCACGGTCTATCGTCAGGGCCAGTGGAAGGACCTGTGCCTGGGTCCGCACCTGCCCTCGACCAAGCATGTGGGCAAGGCCTTCAAGCTGACCAAGCTGGCCGGCGCCTATTGGCGCGGCGACCACCGCAACGCCCAGCTTCAGCGGATCTACGGCACCGCCTGGGCCAGCGAGGCCGACCTGGAGGCGCACCTGACGCGCCTGGAGGAGGCCGAGAAGCGCGACCACCGCAAGATCGGCCGGGCCATGGACCTCTTCCACCTGCAGGAAGAGGGCAAGGGGATGATCTTCTGGCACCCCAAGGGCTGGACCCTCTACCGCACGGTCGAGGCCTATATGCGCCGCCGCCTGGACGCCGACGGCTATGTCGAGGTCAAGGCGCCCCAGATCATGGATCGGGTGCTCTGGGAGCGTTCGGGCCACTGGGAGAAGTTCGGCCAGAACATGTTCACCTGCGAAACGACGGAAGGCGAGGTCCTGGCCGTTAAACCGATGAACTGTCCGGGGCACGTCCAGATCTTCAACCACGGTCAAAAGAGCTACCGCGACCTGCCGCTGCGCATGGCGGAGTTCGGCGCGTGCCACCGGTACGAGCCGTCCGGCGCCCTGCACGGCATCATGCGCCTGCGCGCCTTCACCCAGGACGACGCCCACATCTTCTGCCGCGAGGACCAGATCGAGGCGGAATCCACCAAGTTCATCCGCCTGCTGGAAAGCGTCTACGCCGACTGCGGGCTGGAGCTGCATGCGGTGAAGCTGGCCCTGCGCCCCGAACTGCGCTTCGGCTCCGACGAAGTGTGGGACGAAGCCGAGGCCAAGCTTGAGCGCGCGGCCATCGCCGCCGGATGCACGGACGTCGAGCACCTGCCCGGCGAAGGCGCCTTCTATGGCCCGAAGCTGGAATTCCACCTGCGCGACGCCATCGGCCGCACCTGGCAGTGCGGCACGCTTCAGCTCGACTATGTGCTGCCGGAGCGCCTGGACGCCGAATATGTGGCCGAGGACGGCTCCAAGCAGCGGCCGGTCATGCTGCACCGGGCGATCTGCGGCTCGATGGAGCGCTTCCTGGGCGTGATGATCGAGAACTTCGCCGGGGCCTTCCCCCTGTGGCTCGCGCCGACCCAGGTGGTCGTGGCCACAATTACGTCCGACGCCGACGACTATGCTCAGAAGGTCGCCCAGACCCTGCGTGCGCAGGGCCTGCGCGTCGAGGTTGATCTTCGCAACGAGAAGATCAATTACAAGGTCCGCGAGCACAGCCTGGCCAAGACTCCGGTCATCGCCGTGGTCGGGCGACGCGAGGCCGAGGAGGGTAATGTGGCTTTGCGCAGACTGGGCTCCGACGGCCAATCCGTGCTTTCGCTCGCCCAGGCCGCGAAGACCCTTGCCACCGAAGCTTCACCGCCTGATGTTGCCCGTGGCGTCGCGGGGGCGGCGGCCGCTTCGGTCTCGACTTCGGCTGAGGCCATGGAGGCTGGATGAACGGCATAGCCGCACCGATCGTCGCCTACGAGCCCGCGCCGACGCTCAGTTTCATTGCGCCGCGCCGCAAGGTCTCGGTGGTGATGGTGGTCTATATGACCGGCGAGGCGCTCGAGGAGAGCGTCGCCTGCGTGTTGGCCGACCCGCTGGTCGATGAATTCGTCATCGTCGACAACGGATCGAGCTGCGCCGAGGCGACGCGTCTCAAGGGGGTCGCCGAGCGCGACCGCCGGGTGGTGCTGATCGTCGGCCAGGGCAATGTCGGATTCGCGCGGGGCGCGAATCTCGGCGCCCGCCGGGCCAGCGGCGACATCCTGATCTTCCTCAATCCGGACGCCTTCCTGCAGCCGGGCTGCATCACCTCGCTCTCCGAGGCGATCGAGGCGCGGCCCGTGCCCTGCATCGTCGGCGGCCGGGTGCTGAACGAGGACCGCACCGAACAGCGTGGCGCCCGTCGCGGCGACATCACCCCGATCAGCGCCCTGATGAGCCTGAGCCATCTGGCCCAGCGGGTGCCCGCCTGGCGCCGCTACGAGGTGCACTGGGAGACCGACGCCCCGCCGGAAGGCGTGGCCGCCATCCCGACCATTTCCGGGGCCTGCTTCTGCATGCGCCGCGAGGATTTCGAGGCCGTCGACGGTTTCGACGAAGGCTATTTCCTGCATGTCGAGGACGTCGACCTGTGCTGGCGCGTGCGCCAGGCGGGCGGCATGGTCCTGTTCCAGCCCCAGGCCGAGGTGATCCACCTGGGCCACACCAGCCGCGCCAGCCCGATCCGGGTGGAGTTCCACAAGGGCGTGGGCCTCGCCCGCTATTTCCGCAAGCGCGCCGAGACCATCTCCCAGACCCTGCTGGCCTGGATCCTCTCGCCGATCATCGTCTGCACCGCCGTGGTCCGCCCCGTCATGTGGCGCATGCGCCGCCGGGCGGCCTGAGCCTCAGTGCAGCTTTAGGCGGCCGGCGACCCGCTGCTGCAGCAGCCGGGCCAGGGCCAGCACCACCGTCTTGCCGACGCCCAGGATCGCCCGGTGATGATCCAGGTGCAGGGACATATAGGCCCACTTGGCGATCAGGCCCTCCACGAAGAAGTTCGGGCCCCCCAGTCCGCCCATCAGGGCGCCGACCCCCTTGTTCTCCCCCAGGGACACCAGCGACCCGAAGTCGCGATAGACATAAGCCGCCTCGACCCGTCTCTGTTCGAGCCGGGCGGTGAGCGCCTTGGCCAGATAGCTGGCCTCCTGGTGGGCCGCCTGGGCGCGGGCCGGGACGGCGCGGCCGTCCTTCCAGGGACAGGCGGCGCAGTCGCCCATGGCCCAGATGTCGGCCGCTGGGGTCTCCAGGCGCTCATTGACCACGAACTGGTTGATCCGGTTCACCGGCAGGCCGAACCCCGCATTGGCCATGGCCGCCTTGATGCCGGCGGCCCAGACGATCAGGTCGGCGACCACGTCGCCCTGGCTGGTCTCCAGCCGGTCGCGCCGCACGGCCAGCACCTTGGCGTCGGTGCGCACCCGCACGCCCTTGCGCTCCAGGGCCACCGTGGCCTGGTCCGAGATCTTCTCGGGCAGGCCGCCCAGGATCCGCGGCGCGGCCTCGACGATGGTGATGTCCAGGCGGAACCGCTGCTCGGCGCCGATGCTCTGCAACAGCTCGCGGTGCGCCTCGACCAGCTCCGCCGACAGCTCGACCCCGGTCGCGCCGCCGCCGACGATCGCCACGGACATGGTGCGGTCCGGCGAGAACGAGGCCTTCATGAAGGCGGCCAGCAGGCGGGTGTGGAACGCCTCGGCGTCGCCGGTGGTCTCCAGCAGATGGGCCTGGTCGGCGCCGGGGGTGTCGAACAGGTTCGAGCCGCTGCCGACGGCCAGCACGCCCCAGGTGAAGGTCACGGTCCGCTCGGGCGCCAGCACCTGGCCGTCCGGCGCGGTGATCGGCTTGAGGGTCAGGCGCTTGGCCGCCGTGTCCAGGCCGGTCATCTCGCCCAGCATGAAGCTGAAGTGGTTGCGGCGGCCCAGGATCGAATAGGACAGCCCCTCCTGGTGGGCGTCCAGCGTGCCGGCCGCCACCTCGTGCAGGGTGGGCTTCCAGATGTGGAAGCCGAACCGGTCGATCAGCAGCACCCGCTCGCGGCCCTTGCGCGGGCCCAGTCTGCGGCCAAGCCGCGCCGCCAGTTCCAACCCGCCTGCGCCGCCGCCCACGATAACAATGTCGTAGTGCATGGGCTGCGGCCCTCCTCAGGCCGGAACGGGAAACCCGCCGGCCTTGCTGACCGCGGCGCTGGGCGGCTTGCCCAGGAGGCCCGACATCCATTTGGCCGTCGAGATCAGGGCGGCCAGGTCATAGCCGGTCTCGTATCCGGCCCGCTCCAGCATATAGACCAGATCCTCGGTGCCGATATTGCCGGTGGCGTCGGGGGCGAAGGGACAGCCGCCCAGGCCGCCGCAGCTGGCGTCCAGCACGTCGACCCCGGCCTCGATCCCGGCATAGGCGTTGGCCAGGCCGGTGTTGCGGGTGTCGTGGAAATGCAGGCGCAGCCGGGTGTCGCCCACCGCCTTGCGGACCGCCTCCACCCGACGACGCACCATCCAGGGATCGGCCACGCCGATGGTGTCGGCGAGCGCGATCTCGGCGATGTTCAGGGCCGCGGCCTCCCGCGCCAGGGCCACCACGCGGTCCTCGGCGACTTCACCGTCGAAGGGGCAGCCGAAGGCGACCGACAGGGTGGCGGTGATCGGCGGGCCGCCCTCGGCGTCGCGTCGGGCGGCGATCTCTGCCAGGGCGGTCATCTGTTCGGCGGTCGAGGCGCCCTGGTTGCGGATGCCGAAGCCGTCGGTGGCGCAGACCACCACATTAGCCTCGTCGCACCCCGCCGCGACGGCCCGCTCCCAGCCGCGCATGTTCAGGACCAGGCCGATGCGCCCGCCGGTGGGCTGGCCCGAGAGGTCGGCCATGACCTCTTCCGCCCCGGCCATCTGCGGCACGCGCTTGGGATTGACGAAGGAGACGGTCTCGATCCGCCGGGCGCCGGCGGCCTCCAGCCTGCGGATGAAGTCGAGCTTCTGGCCGACGTCCAGCGGCGTCTTCTCGTTCTGCAGCCCGTCGCGGGGGCCGACTTCGACGATCTGGATGAACCGGCTCATGGCGGGGACTCCTGCGGCGGGGCGTAGATTCGCAAGGTGGTCTTGTCGCCGTTGGAGTAGTCAAGCCCGCTGACCTGGCCGACCAGGCGGGGGCGGACGTTCAGGGTCTTCAGGGCGGCCTCGAAGGCCACCTGTTCGCGGGCCTCGACCACGGCCGGGCGATTGTCGGCGAGCGCGTCGGCGGCCTCGATGGGCCCCTCCAGATCGGTGGTGGTGCCGACCCCGAACACCAGGCTGGGCTCGGCGTAGCCGGCCACGGCGACCGGGCCGGCGGTGATCCCCTGGCGCGGCAGAAGACGTTCGCGGGCCAGGACGGCCTCGACGCGGCGGGACAGCCAAAGCGGCTCAAGGCGGGGGGCGAGACCGGCGACCAGCATCCCATGTCCGACCAGTCCCAGCCCCAGGGCGGCGGTCAGGGCCGTCAGGGCGGGTCCCCGCACCAGCAGCACCGCCCCGACGATCCCGGCGCTGGCCAGCAGGGCGGCCGACAGCACGGCGGCGGGCAGGTCGGTCGGGTCGCCGTACTGGCGATAGAGATAGATGGCGCCGACGCCCAGGAGCACCCCGGCGAAGGCGGCCAGGGCGGCGCCCGCGACCCGCAGTCTCGGACCGAGCTGGTGTTGGGTCGCCGTCGCGGCCGCCAGCCAGGCGAGCGCCCCATAGGCGGGCAGGGTGTAATGGACGAGCTTGGTCGGCATCAGCTCGAAGACCAGCCAGGACGGGACCAGCCAGCACAGGGCGAAGCGGACGCCCGGCTCGTCGCGTCGCCGCCAGGCCGCGGCCAGGGCGGCCGGCAGAATCAGGGTGGCCGGGAAGAACAGCAGGATGGCGGCGATGGTGTGATAGCCCGGCGCGGCGCCGTGCGATTCCTGACCGCCCGCCAGCTTGGGGGCCAGGTCGCCGCCGATCGCCGCGCTCCAGAACCCGCCGTCCGTGGCCACGGTCACCGCCCAGGCCCAGGGCCCGACCACGGCGAGGAACAACAGCGAGCCCCAGGCCCAGCCCAGATCCTTCAGCCAGCCGGCCTTGCGGTCCCAGGCCCAGAGGCTGAGCGCGGTCAGGGCCACGACCATCAGGCCCACCGGCCCCTTGTCCAGGGTCGCGACCGACAGGCCCAGCCAGAACAGCAGCCGGGTCAGCCGGCCCGAGGGCGGCCCGCCCTGGGCGCTGGCGTAGATCCGCGCCAGGGCGGCGATGGCCAGCGTCGTGGTCCCGCACAGGACCGCGTCGGTCTTGGCGATGAAGGCCTCGGTGGACAACAGGAAGGTCGCGCCGAGGGTCGCGCCGGCGATCAGGCCGGTGGCCGAGCCGAAGAAGGCCGCGGCCCCCCAGGCGCAGGCCGCCGCGGCCAGCATCGCGCCCAGCAGCGAGGGGATGCGATAGGCCCAGATCTCCCGCGCCGCCGGGTCGGAGAAGGCCGCGACGCTGGCGGACTGCAGCCAGTGGATGCCTACCGGCTTCTTGAACCGCGGCTGATCCTGGTAGCGGATGACGACGAAGTCCTCCTGCTCCAGCATCTGGGCCGTCGCCTGGGCGAAGCGCGACTCGTCGCGGTCCAGGGGCGGCACGGCGAACACGCCGGGGAGACCCGCGGCGAAGGCGATGAGGGCGGCAAGCGCCGGTCCGCGCCAACCGCGGCTCCAACGCTCGATCAAGGCTTCCAGACTCATGTCTCCTTGATAGCACGATCCTTTCGCGCGCCCGCGTTTCCGCTATTAGGAGCCATGGCCAAGACGCCCACCGCACATTCCGACCCCGCTCCGGACATCTCTGTCGTCGTTCCCGTGTTCGACGAGGAGGGCGCCGCGCCCGATCTCGCCCGGGAAATCGCCCGCGCTTTCGCCGGCCGGCGCTACGAGATGATCTTCGTCGACGACCACAGCCGCGACGGCACGGTCGCCGCCCTGAAGGCGCTGGAGCCGGAGCTGCCGGCGCTCCGGGTGCTGAAGCACCGCAAGAATTCGGGACAGAGCCGGGCGATCCGCAGCGGGATCCTGGCCGCGCGCGGGGCGGTGATCGTCACCCTGGACGGCGACGGCCAGAATGACCCGGCCGACGGGCCCCAGCTGGTCGACGCCCTGCTGGCGGGCCCGCCCGAACTCGCCCTGGTCGGCGGCGAGCGGGTCAAGCGCCAGGACAGCCAGGCCAAGAAGCTGGCCTCGAAATTCGGCAACGGGGTCCGCAAGCGCCTGCTGCACGACACCGCCAACGACACCGGCTGCGGGCTCAAGGCCTTCCGCCGCGAGGCCTTCCTGCGGCTGCCCTATTTCGATCACATCCACCGCTACATCCCGGCCCTGATGCTGCGCGAGGGCTACAAGGTCGACTTCCGGCCTGTGAACCATCGCCACCGCCAGACCGGCCAGTCGAAATACACCAATCTCGGCCGGCTCTGGGCCTCGCTGTCGGACCTGATGGGGGTGATGTGGCTGCAGTCGCGGGCCCGCAATCCCGGCGGCGCCGACGAGGTCTGAGCCCGGCCGCGCCCGTCTCGGTTGCGGACGCTTCACCTGTTCCGGCAAAGCGGTTAACCCTTAGGATCGCCGGACTGGTCCGGCGCAAGGGGGCTTGCCGATGTTCGCCGCGTTTCCGCTGCTGGCCCTGCCGGTGCTCGTCTACAATCTGATCGCGCTCACCCTGTCGGGCGGGTTCCGGTCGGTGGACGCCAACGCCCGCATGACCGAGCAGCTGTTCAGCCTGCGCATGACCAGTCAGGTCGAATGGCCGGTGAGCCTGGGCGACCTGCTGCTGGCCGCCTCGCTCGTCGTGCTGTTCATCGAGCTGCTGAAATCCACCACCAGCCGGCGGATCGCCATCATCAACCACTCGCTGTCGATGATCCTGTTCATCGTCTGCCTGGTGGAGTTCCTGCTGGCGCCGGCCTTCGCCACCTCGACCTTCTTCCTGCTCACCATCATGGTGCTGCTGGACGTGCTGGCCGGCTTCATCGTCACCATCGTCTCGGCGCGCGCGACGTGGACTTCCATCCGGACGCGCCCTAAGGCCGCCCGACGGCCTCAGGTCAGGATCGTGAAGATCAGGGTGACCACGGCCACGTCGAAAATCTTGATGGCGATCGAGGTCATGATCTGTCCCGTTTGCGATGGTTACCTCCCCATCAAGCAAGACCGGCGCCACGGCGCGGGATGCGGAATCTGAATCGTGGCCCTGTTCTTTGACCGCCCCTGGTTCGAGGCCCGGATGGCCGAACGCGGCCTCACCGCGGCCGTCCTGGCAGCCGCCGCGGGCCTGAGCGAGGCGGACCTCGCCCTGGTGTTCAAGGACCAGAGGGAAGTTTCAGCCCGGGAGGTGGAGGTTTTCGCCGAGCTCCTGGGCGAATCTCCCGCCGAGGTCGCCCGGCAGGCCGGCGTCTCCACCCCTGTCCCCGGCCAGGACCCGCTCGCCCGCATCGCCGCGCTCGAGCGCCGCGTCGCGACGCTCGAGGCGGAAATCGTCAGGCTTCGGTCAGGGGCAGCATCTTCTGCATGAACCATCGCGGGAACATCGGGGCCGGGCCGTCGATCTGGCCGAACACCGCAAAGCCGTGACGTTCATAGAAGGCTCGCGCCTGGAAGGCGTAGGTGTCCAGCCACATGTGCCGGCAGCCCCGCGCCTGGGCCTCTGCCTCGCCCCTGGCCAGGAGCTCGCTCCCCAGGCCCTGGCCGCGGAACCCCTCCGGCGCGACCAGCAGGCCGACATAGAAGGAGCCCCACAGGGACAGGGCCCAAAGTCCGCCCAGCACCTCGGGCGCGTCCCGCGACCGGATGGTCAGGGCGAAGGGAATCCCTTGAGCGTCGCCCACGGCGGCCTGGTTGAACTGCAGCAAGGGCGCCCAGATGGGCATGTAGGCGTCGTCAGGCCGCTCGGCCTGTTCGATGATCAAGGTCATGGTGTTTTCCGAGAAGGGCGCGGCGCGCCCGGCGCAGCCGCAGGGTCAGGCGGGCGCAAAGCCGCGACGGCGGGCCGGGCCCGCCGGGATCAGCGTCTCGCGCGACAGCGCGGGCTCAGACGGCGACGAAACCCTTCATGAGCGTGAGGCTAGGCGCGGCCGCATCGGCGCGCAACCGAGGTTCAGATCTCGGTCTTCTGCACGCCGCCCTTGCGGGCGCGGCGGTCGGCGGCGCCGGACCATTCGGTGCGCACATAGGCGCTCTTGGCGGCGCCCAGCGTCTCGGGTCCGCCGCGCAGGCCGCGCCTCTGGCCGTCCTGGCCGATCAGATGGGCGGAGAAGGCGGCCGGGCCGGCCGCCTGGCGCTCGGGGCCGGGCTTGGTGACCGGGCCGACCGGGACCGGCAGGCTGCGGTCCTCGGCCTCGAAGACCTCCTCGGTCTCGTCCGCGTCCGGCCGGCGCGTGTGGCGCAGGCGCTGGGCTCTCCGGATGGGATCGATGGGCGAGGTCATGACCTTTCGATCCTGCCCCACCCTTCGTTAAAAAGCCCTCAGCGCTTGGAGGCGAGCCGCTCGATCTGGGCCTGCATCTCTTCCATCTGCTTCTTCAGGTCCGACAGGGCGTCGCCGGCGGCCGGCGCCGGGTCGGGCGCCTTGGGCTGGGCGCCGTCGTCCGGCCGCGCGAAGCTGAAGGGCGAGAACATCTTCATGGCCCGGTCGAACATCGCCAGGTTCTGGCGGATCTGTTCGTCATAGGTCCCCATGCCGGCGCCGGGCGCCAGGGCCGCGAACTGGGTCCGCATCCGCTCCTGCTGCTCGGCGAAGGTCGCCAGCGACAGCTCCAGATAGCTGGGCAGGAAGGCCTGCATCGAATTGCCGTAGAACCCGATCAGTTGCCGCAGGAACTGAATCGGCAACAGGTTCTGGCCCTCCCGGCTCTCCTCTTCGAAGATGATCTGGGTGAGGACCGACCGTGTGATGTCCTCGTTGGTCTTGGCGTCATAGACGACAAAATTGACGCCTTGCTTGACCATGTCCGAGAGGTGCTCAAGCGTCACATAGGAACTGGAGGCGGTGTTGTAGAGCCGCCTGTTCGCATACTTCTTGATGACCACCCGGTCGTCTTTACCCGTGCCGTCCTTGACGTCAGCCATTCCGCACCCTTTCGGGGTCGATCCCCTCGCCGACCCTCGTTATCGCATTGCAGTATCGCGGATGCGAGGGCGTTCGCAAAGCACAGGCGATTGAACCCAGAGAGATTTCTTCCCCTTGCCCTTATGGGGCGGGTTCTCGATAGATAGTCGCCTTAAGCCTGAAGGAGCTCCGTCATGACCGACGTCGTCATCGTCTCGGCCGCCCGCACCCCGGTCGGCTCGTTCAACGGGGCCCTGTCGGGCCTGCCCGCGCACGAGCTGGGCAAGGTCGCCATCCTCGCCGCCGTGGAACGGGCCGGCATCAAGGTCGGCGACGTGCAGGAAGTCATCATGGGCCAGGTGCTGCAGGCCGGCGCCGGCCAGGGCCCGGCCCGCCAGGCGGCGGTCAACGCCGGCATCCCGGTGGAGAGCCCGGCCTGGAGCCTGAACCAGCTCTGCGGCTCCGGCCTGCGGGCCGTGGCGCTCGGCGCCCAGCAGATCGCCGACGGCTCGGCCGCGGTGGTCGTGGCGGGCGGCCAGGAAAGCATGAGCCAGTCGCCCCACGCCGCCCAGCTGCGCTCGGGCGTGAAGATGGGCGACATGACCTTCGTCGACACCATGACCAAGGACGGCCTGCTCGACGCCTTCCACGGCTATCACATGGGCCAGACCGCCGAGAACATCGCCTCGCGCTGGCAGATCACCCGCGCCGAACAGGACGAGTTCGCCGTCGCCAGCCAGAACAAGGCCGAGGCCGCCCAGAAGGCCGGCAAGTTCGCCGGCGAGATCGCCCCGGTCACCATCAAGGGCCGCAAGGGCGACGTGGTCGTCGACCAGGACGAATACATCCGCCACGGCGCGACCCTCGAAAGCGTCTCGGGCCTGCGCCCGGCCTTCAACAAGGAAGGCTCGGTCACCGCCGCCAACGCCTCGGGCCTCAATGACGGCGCCGCCGCCCTGGTGCTGATGAGCGCCGACGAGGCCAAGGCCCGCGGCCTCACCCCGCTCGTCCGCATCGCCTCCTGGGCCTCGGCCGGGGTGGACCCGGAGATCATGGGCACCGGCCCGATCCCGGCCAGCCGCAAGGCGCTGGAAAAGGCCGGCTGGTCGGTCGGCGACCTCGACCTGATCGAATCCAACGAAGCCTTCGCCGCCCAGTCGATCTGCGTCGTCCGCGACCTGGGTCTCGACCCGGCCAAGGTCAATGTGAACGGCGGCGCCATCGCCATCGGCCACCCGATCGGCGCGTCCGGCGCGCGCATCCTCACCACCCTTATCCACGAGATGAAGCGCTCGGGCGCCAAGAAGGGTCTGGCGACCCTCTGCGTCGGCGGCGGCATGGGCGTGGCCATGTGCGTGGAATCGATCTGACACGAGCCTCGGGACGACCGCCGGATCAACCGGCGGCGGCCGCAACACGAAATGGGAGAGACCAATGGCCAGAGTGGCGTTCGTCACCGGCGGGACACGCGGCATCGGCCGCGCCATCTGCGAGCGGCTCAAGGCCGACGGCATGCATGTGGCGGCGGGCTATTCCGGCAATGAGGAAGCCGCCGCGGCCTGCGCCAAGGAGCTGGGCGTCATGGTCGTGAAGGGCAATGTCGGCAATTACGACGACTGCGCCCGCGCCGCCCAGGCGGTGGCCGCGGAGTTCGGACCGATCGACGTGCTGGTCAACAATGCGGGGATCACCCGCGACGGCGTCTTCCACCGGATGTCGCCCGAGCAGTGGTCCGACGTGATCCGGGTCAATATGGACTCGGTCTTCAATATGACCCGTCAGGTCATCGAGGGCATGCGCGAACGCGAATGGGGCCGGATCATCAACATCTCGTCCATCAACGGCCAGAAGGGCCAGATGGGCCAGACCAACTATTCGGCCGCCAAGGCCGGGGTGATCGGCTTCACCAAGGCGCTCGCCCTGGAGAACGCCAAGAAGGGCGTGACCGTGAACTGCGTCTGCCCGGGCTATATCGACACCGAGATGGTGCAGGCCGTGCCGGAGAACGTGCTTGCCTCGATCATCGGCCAGATCCCGGTGGGCCGTCTCGGCCGCGGCGAGGAAATCGCCGACATGGTGGCGTTCCTGGCGGGCGAACATGCCGGCTATGTGACGGGATCGACCCTGTCGCTGAACGGCGGACAGTACATGGCCGGTTAAGGGTCAAAAATGCGCCCCAGTCCGGGGGCATCAGTTCGATCCAGATGACCGGTTCCAAGTTCCCCTGCATTTCGGCGTTCGCCGCGACCCTGGCCGTCGCGGCGTTCGTCGGTCTGGCCGGCCCCGCCCAGGCGGGCGCCGCGGACATCCTGCGCGAGGGGTTGTTCGGTCTCCATCCGACGGCGCCGGATCGGGCGCCGACCCTGCCGATCGCCCGCTATGTCTCGCAGGAAGGCGACACCTTCGTGCTGGACCGCAGCCAGCCGCGGCCGCTGCTCAAGTTCGACGACAGTCCCGAGGTCTGGGCGCTCCGGCCCCAGCTCGCCCCGCGCGGCGACGTGCTCTATCTCAATGACCTGGGTGAGCCGGTGCTGCGCGCGACGCGCCTGGGCGGCCTGACCCTGTTCACCGAGGAGCGGCCGGGCGGCTCCGCCGCGGCCCTGGCCGGGGGCGGCCCGCCGCTGCGCCTGCCGCAGATGGGCCCGCAGCAACTGCTGGAGCGCTTGGCCCAGGCCAGCGCCAAGGCCAGCCACGCGGCCCGCCGGCTGATCCCCTTCGACGCCGACGCCAGCCCCGCCTCGTTCTCGCTGATGGCCGACGCCGCGACCATCGCCGCCGAGGCCGTCGCCCGCCTGGCCCGCCGCCCCGACGCCAAGATCGCGCTCGGCCGGTTCAGCAAGGTGCGCCTCGTCGAGGGACGCAAGGCCTCGGCCGACCTTCAGCAGGGGGTGATGCAGATCACCATCGCCCCGTCCGAGGGCCTGGCCGCCGGCCGTCCAGCGACCGCATCATCTCGGCGGTCGCCTCCCACTAGATCTCGGGCGTCTCAGCCCCTGAAGGCGTCCTTGGCGGCCCGAACGGCGCCGAAGGCCTCATGCGCCGGCATGCCGGGACGCAGCAGGGGCGCGCGCAGGAAGGGGTTGGTGGCCTTCTCGACCCCGATGGTGGTGGGCACGGTCGCCTCGCCGCGCTCGCGGGCGGCGAAGATCTGCTCGGCCCGGGCCTTCAGGGCCGGGTCGTCATCCACCGACAGGGCGAAGCGGGCGTTGGAGGCGGTGTATTCGTGGGCGCAATAGACCCGGGTGTCGTCGGGCAGGGCGGCCAGGCGCTGCAGGCTCGCCCACATCTGGTCGGCCGTGCCCTCGAACATCCGCCCGCAGCCAAGCGCGAACAGGGTGTCGCCGACGAAGGCGACATGATCGGCCGCATCGTAATAGGCCACGTGGCCCAGGGTGTGGCCGCCGGTCTCGATAACCTGGAAGCGGGTCTCGCCCAGCTCGACCACATCGCCGCCGGCCACCTTGCGGTCGACCGGGGTCAGGCGCTCGATCTCGGCCGGCCCGATCGCGATCGCGCCGGTCGCCGCCTTGATCTCGGCGTTGCCGCCGGCATGGTCCTGGTGCCAGTGGGTGTTGAGGATCAGGGCGAGCTTCCAGCCCGTGTCCTGCAGGGCCTTGAGGATCGGCCCCGCCTCGGGGGTGTCCACGCAGGCGGCCAGGCCGGTGGCGTCGTCGCGCACCAGGAAGCCGTAATTGTCCGACAGGCAGGGGAACTGGTGGACGGTGATCGACATGGGGGCCTCTGAATCCGGTGCGCCTTCCGCATCTAGGCGCCGCAGGGGCGCAAGTCGAGGTCGCGTTAACGCCTGACAGGGCTTAACTGATAGGCGATGCGCCGCGACGTCCTCGAGCTTCGTCAGTTCTACGCCTCCGCCCTCGGCCGCGCGGCCCGCGAGATGACGGCGCGCAAGGTGGTCGAGGCCTGGGGCGACGCCCATGGGCTGGACGTCCTGGGCCTGGGCTACGCCACGCCCTTCATCGGCGCCCTGCGGCCCGCCGCCCGCCGGGTGGTGGCGGCCATGCCCGCCCAGCAGGGGGTGGAGCTGTGGCCCGCCGACGGCGCCAACCTCGCCTGCCTGACGCCCGAGGACGCCCTGCCGTTCCGCAACGCCATGTTCGACCGCATCCTGGCGGTCCATGCGGTGGAGGAGAGCCCCGATCCGCTGGCCCTGATGCGGGAGGTCTGGCGGGTGCTGGCGCCCACCGGCCGTGTGGTGGTGGTGGTCGCCGCCCGCAACGGCGCCTGGGCCAACGCCGAGGCCACCCCCTTCGGTCACGGCCGGCCCTACAGCCGCCGGCAATTGGCCGAGCTGCTGCGCGAGGCGGAGCTGGAGCCCTCCGGCTGGACCCGCGCCCTCTATGTGCCGCCGGCCAATTTCATGGCCGGGTGGGCGGAAGGCTTCGAACAGGCCGGCTCGCGCCTGTGGCCCGGCTTCTCCGGCCTGCTGCTGATGGAGGCGGTGAAACAGACCTTCGCGGTGAAGCCGCGGGCGGCGCGGGTGCGCGTCCAGGCCGCGCGTCCCGCCCTCAATCCCCTGCCGGCCGGCCGGGCGCCCGTTTCTAAGGCGCCGGCTCCCGCTGCGACGTCGAACCTCTTGGAGAGCTCGACGGATCGCCCTAGCCTGATTTCCCGGACGCTCTAGCTGGAGACCTCCCATGAAAATGATCGTCGCCGTTATCAAGCCCAGCCGCCTCGACGCGGTTCTGGAGGCGGTCACCGAGGCCGGGGCCTCGGGCCTGACGGTCACGGAGGTGCGCGGCTATGGCCGTCAGCGGGGCAAGACCGAGGTCTATCGCGGCGCCGAATACGAGGTGAAGCTGCTGCCCAAGGTCAAGCTTGAGATCGCCGTGCCCGACGACATCGCCGACGCCGTCATCGAGGCTGTGGCCCGCACCGCCAACACCGGCAAGATCGGCGACGGAAAGGTGTTCGTGCTGGATCTGGAAAAGGCCCTGCGCATCCGCACTGGCGATCTGGACGCCGCCGCCATCGCCGGCTGAGCCGGTTCAGCCCAGCAGAATGCCGTGATGCGCCTCGAGGGGCAGCTGGACCGGCGCCGCGAGGTCGTGGATCGGCGTATCCGCCGACGCGCCCGCCAGGTGGGCCGAGCTCGCCGTCAGGCCTGAGGCGCCGGGCCCGGCCACCATCACATAGACGTCCTCGCGTCCGTCGCCGTCCAGGTCGATCCCCACCCGCACGCCGGGGGTCTCGGCGGTGTGGCCCAGGATCGTGGCGTCGTGCAGGCCGCTCAGCACGTCCTTGGTCGCCGTCACGCTGACGATCACCGCCGCCGCCCCGTTGGCGAAGACCAGGTGGTCTCCCGCCCCGAAGTCGAGGATCACCCCGTCGGAGGTCGCGCCGCCGGCGGCCATGGACTTGTCGAAGGCGGCGCTGAAGCCGGCCTGGCTTCCGGTCCTGCCGGACAGGACGAAGGTGTCCGCGCCGGGCCCGCCGCGCGCCACCACGCCGGCGGCCATCTCGATGCGGTCATTGCCGCCCCGGCCTTCCAGCAGGTCGATGCGGCCGGCGCCGATCCCGCCGCCCGACAGGGTGTCCGCCCCGGTCCCGCCGATCAGGTGGTCGGCGCCCGGTCCGCCGGTCAGCACCAGCCCCGCGACCTCGGGATGGGCCGGCTGCGGCGCCTGGGCGACGGCCAGTTGCGGGGCTGCGGCCGCGGCCAGGGCGACGACCGAGCCGGTCGCCGGCGCGCGAGGGCCCTCGTCCGGCTGAGTGTCGCCCAGGTCCCGGCGATGAACTTCCGCCGGCGAATCGTCCGCGCGGGCGACCTGGTCGGGCCTCATCTCCGGCGCATGGGCGTCCGGGGCATGGGGGGCGGCCCCGTGGGTCGGGTCCTGCGGCGGCGCGCCGGCCGGGTCGGGTTCGAAGCCGAGGTCGTGGCCGCCATGGGCCGCCGCCATCTGGCCGTCATGAATGGCCTGCCTCACGAAGACCGCCGCCATGATCAACGCCAGCAGGGCCTGGGCCTGGCGCAGATCCAGCGGAATGACCGTGCTGCCGTCCTTCCAGGCCTGGCCCAGCAGCCGGGCCATGGCGCTCCATAGGCTGTCGGTCTCCTGCACCGCGTCGATCGCCGCGTCGTGGATCACGAAGGCGCCGTCGATCCGGGCGATGTGGATCAGGACCTCGTCCTCGTCGTCCTGGATCACGCACCAGGGGTCGCCCTGGTCGGACACGCCATAGGCGGCCTTCACCCGGGTCCCGCGCGCCGCCAGCCGCTCGGCCAGCTCGCCCAGGCGCGCGCGTTCGCCCGACGTCCAGTCGCCGTCAGGCGGTTTGGGGACGAACGGGACGATGTTGCTCATGCGCTGGCGCGCTCCCCCTCGGGCGTCGGGTCGGGAGTCTCGCCGAACAGCAGGCGATATAGTTCGGGTTCGTAGTGGCGCAACAGGGTGCGCGCAAACGCGCTCTCCTCCAGCCCGACGGCCTTGGCCCAGGCCCCCTGGGCCTCGATCGGCACCCGGCCCAGGCCGCTCTCCACCTGGCTGACGAAGGTGTAATAGCGCAGCCCCACCTGCTCGGCGAGTTCGGCCTGGGTCAGGCCCGCGGCCTCCCGCGCGGCCTTCAGCCAGCGGCCGGCCGCCTGTCTCAGGCTCTTGGTCGCCGCCGCGCGAACCGGGTCCACAGCACTGCGGGGCATGCTCGCTCGCTCCTTCTCCGCGGGGCGGCTTGCGAACCGGCCCGAGGCTGATATACAGTAATTACTGAACTGATAGTCGCTGCACGATTAAAACGTCGTGACAGCCGAAACATAGACGGAAATCCATGATCCGCCACCCCTTTCGTTCCGGACCCTCCATGCAGCTTCGCCTTCTCCTCCTCGCCGCGGCTCCCCCCTATGTCTGACCGCGACGGGCGCATATGCCGAGACGGCGATCTCCACGGCGGTGACGACGCCCCTCGCCACCGCCACGGCGGCCAGCGGGTCCGCGGACGATCTGAGGGTGACGACCGCCGGCTCGGTGAAGCTCACCAGCGGGACGGCCGTCACCCTCAACTCCGACAACAAGGTCACGGTCGAGGGCGCGCTCGCGATCCAGGACGCCAACAACGCCGTGGGGATCGCCGTCCAGGGCGGGCGGACCGGCGAGGTGAAGCTCACCGGCTCGATCGTCATCGACGAGTCCACGGTGCTCAAGGACACCGACAATGACGGGGACCTCGACGGGCCCTTCGCGACGGGCTCGGGCCGCTTCGGGATCCGGGTCACCGGCGCACCGGCCTTCCACGGATCGATCCTGAGCACGGGGACCATCACCCTCGAGGGCAATGACTCCGCCGCCATCTCGCTGGAGGCCCCGGTCGACGGCTCGGTGAAGTCGGGCGGCGCGGTCAGCGTCTCCGGTGATCGCAGCTACGGCCTGCATGCGGCCAAGTCGGTGGGCGGCGACGTCAGCATCACAGCCGGCGTCACGGTCCAGGGCAAGGATTCGGTCGCCGTCGCCCTGGATGATACGGTCGGCGGCCGGCTGCTGATCGACGCCGCGGTCAGCGCCACCGGCTTCCGCTACACCAGCCGGCCGGCTGATGCGGCCGTCGCCAAGCTGGACGCCGACGACCTTCTGACCGGCGGACCGGCGGTGCGCATCGCCGGCGACGTGAAGGGCGGGGTGCTGATCGACGCGCCCCCCGCCGACCTCGATCCCAAGGACCCCGACGAGGACAAGGACGGGATTCCCGACGCCCAGGAACTGACCGGCACGGTCGCCTCCTACGGGTCGGCGCCGGCCCTGCGGATCGGGTCCGACAGCCATGCGGTGACCATCGGGGCGCCGATCGGCGTGGAGTCCTTCGGCCTCGACGTGCGCGGCGTGGTCCAGGGTCAGGGGATCTATGACGGCTATTCGGCCACGGCGATCCAGCTCGGCGGCCTGGGCCAGGCGGTGGTCGTCCAGGGCGGCGTGCGGGTCTCGGGCCAGGTCCTCGCCGGCGCGTCCAAGGCCGACGCCACCGCCCTGCGCCTGGCCGCCGGCGCCCAGACGCCCAGCCTGACCAACACCGGGGCCATCAAGGCCCAGTCGGCGTCGCCGGACGCCGTTACGGTCCAGGCCGTGCGGCTGGAGGCCGGGGCCAGCCTGCCGGCCGTGCTCAACAGCGGGACCATCTCGGCCGCGGTATCCGGCGCCAAGGGGAACGCCACGGCGATCTATGACGGCTCGGGCTCGCTGCGCACCCTGACCAACACCGGTCTGATAAGCGCCACGGTCACGCCGACCGACGGCTCGGCGGCGACCGGCCGGGCGATCGCCCTGGACCTGCGGGCCAATAGCGCGGGCGTCACGGTGCGCCAGTCGGCCAACGCCTCGACCAGCGTCACCCCGACGATCACCGGCGACGTGCTGTTCGGGTCCGGCGCGGCCCGGCTGGAGCTGACGGCCGGACGGCTCGACGGCGCCGTGGCCTTCGGCGGCGGGGCCGACGCCCTGGTGATCGACGGCGGCGCGCGGATGACCGGCGCGCTCACCGACGCCGGCGGCGGCCTGACGGTGGACGTGACCAAGGGCCGGCTGACGGCGACCAACCCCCAGAGCGTGGGGCTGACCAGCCTCAATCTCGGTGCGGCGGGCGAGCTGATGATGACGGTCGATCCGACCGCCAACGCCAACACCCGCTTCGACGTCGCCGGGGCGGCCAACATCGCCACGGGCGCCAAGATCGGCCTGCGCCTGACCTCCAAGCTGACCGAGGCGCACAGCTACACCCTGATCAAGGCCGGCGCGCTCACCGCCGGGACCCTCGACCAGAGCCTGCTGGGTTCGACCCCCTGGCTCTACCAGGCGACCTTGCGGGTCGATCAGCCGCAGAACGCCGTGGTCGCCGACGTCCGCCGCCGCACGGCCAAGGAGGCGGGGCTCAACAGCGCCGAGGCCCAGGCCTATGAGGCGGTGTTCGCCAATTTCGACCGCGACGCCGGCGTGCGCGACGCCCTGCTGGGCAAGACCGAAGGCGCATCTTTCGCCAAGCTCTACGACCAGTTCCTGCCTGACCACGCGGGCGGCCTGTTCCAGGTGATGGCGGCCGGCGCCCAGGCGGCCGGCCGGGCCACCGACCAGGACGCCCCGCGCCTGACGGGCGACGGCCTGCGCGGCTGGACCCAGGAGATCGCCTTCATCGTCCGTCGCGATCTCGACCGGGCCTCCAGCTATGACGGGACCGGCTTCGGCGTCGCCGGCGGGGTGGAGACCCCGCCGACCGACCTGGGGGTGCTCGGCCTGCAGACCAGCTTCCTGGGGGTGAACGTCGACGAGAAGGGCTCGGCGGCCGCGGAATCCCTCGACGGATCCCTGGCCCAGGTCGGCGCCTATTGGCGCGGCGGCGACGCGAACCTGACGGCGGCCGTCTCGATCAATGGCGGCTACGCCTGGATGAAGAGCTCGCGCGCCGTCTCCGACGCCGGGGCCGGGCTGCAGCGCCTGGCCAAGTCGGACTGGCATGGGACCAGCCTGGCCGCCCACGCCGATCTCGGCTGGCGGTTCGACGCCGGCGCGGTCTTCGCGCGGCCGGAGGTCACGGTCGACTATTTCCGGCTCCGCGAGGACGGCCGCCAGGAGCATGGCGGCGGCTCGGCCATCGACCTGAAGATCGATGACCGGACGGGCGAGCAGCTTGCCGCCTTCGCGGGCGTCACCCTGGGCGGCCGGTGGGGCGGGGAGAGCGCCTTCGCCTGGACCCCGGAGCTGACGCTCGGCTGGCGTCAGGTGTCCGGCGACGGGGCGGGCGTCACGACCGCCCGCTTCGTCGCCGGCGGCCCGGCCTTCTCCATCGCCGCGCCGGACCTGTCGGGCGGCGGCGGGGTGGCCCGCATCGCCCTGCGCGCCCAGGGCGAATATGTCGACCTCACGGTCGAGGCCGGGGGCGAGATGCGCGACGGCTATGAGACCTATGACGCCCGGGTCGCGGCGCGCCTGGTGTTCTAGGCCATGGGCGGTCCGGAGGTGCTCTCCGGCCTGGCGGCGATCGCGCTGGGCGTGGCCGATCTCTGCCGCCAGGGCGCGACAGAGGGCTGGCTGAGACTGTCGGCGGTGATGGCCTTTTTGGGCCTAGCTGTCGCCATCGGCCTGGGCGTCGCCGACTGGCGGGCCGTGGCCGAGACGCCGCTGGTGGTGATCGCCTGCATGGGCCTGGCCGAGCTCGCCCTGGCCTGGGCGGACGTCCGTCGCCTGCGCGGCCTGCCGCCGCCGTCCTGGCTGGCGTGAGCGGGGGGCCTGGACTAGGGGTTGGAAAACCCAGGAGGAGACGCCCTTGAAGATCCAGCCCTTCCTCATGTTCCAGAACGGCCAGTGCCAGGCCGCGCTCGACCTCTATGTGTCCCTGATCCCCGGCGCCCAGGTGCTGGAAATCGCGCATTTCCCGGAGGGCCAGGGCGCGCCGGCGATCATGCGCGCCGTGCTGAGCCTCGGCGGCCAGACCGTGATCTGCAATGACAGCCCGGTGAAGCACGCCTTCGACTTCACCCCGTCCTTCTCGCTGTTCGTGGACTGCGAGACCGAGGCCGAGGTCGACCGACTGGCGGCGGCCCTGGGGGAGGGCGGCTCGGTCCTGATGCCGGTGGGCGACTATGGCTTCAGCCGCCGGTTCGCCTGGGTCTCCGACCGCTTCGGAGTCTCCTGGCAGATCAACCTGCCCTGACCGCCCGGCCTAGCCGAACAGGTCCTGCCGGGGCGCGGGCGCCGCGTCGGCCTTGCGGCTCAGCAGGAACAGGCCGGTCTCGGCGCGCCAGTTCTCGATCGCCCGGGTGGGGTCGATCGGCCTGGCCGGCTTGCCGTTGGACAGAGCCGCGCAGGCGTCGATCCGCAGGTTGAGGTCGTCGCACAGGGCGGTGAAGTCGTGCAGGGTGCAAAGGTGGATGTTGGGCGTCGAATACCAAGGGTCCGGCAGGGCCTTGGTCTCCGGCATACGGCCCTTGGCGAGCAGGGCCCAGCGCACCCGCCACTGGCCGAAATTGGGCACCGAGACCACCGCCTTGTCGGCGATCCGCAACAGCTCCGACAGCACGTGCTTGGGCTCGCGCATCTGCTGCAGGGTCTTGGACAGGATGGCGTAGTCGAAGGCCTGGGTCGGGAAATGGTCGAGGTCGCGGTCGCCGTCCCCCTGCACCACGGCGAGGCCCCGCGCCAGGCAGGCCGAGACGCCCTTGGTGGAGATCTCCAGCCCCTGGCCGTCGCAGCCCTTTTCACGGGTCAGGAGTTCGAGCAGCTCGCCCTCGCCGCAGCCGACGTCCAGCACCCGGCTGCCGGGCCGCACCAGGCGCAGGATCTCCTTGAAGTCCTCGCGGATCGGGCCGGCCGTCACGCGATCCCCCGCTTTTCCGCCGCCGCGGCCAGGAAGCCGCGCAGGGCTGAATCCAGGGCCGGCTCATCCAGGAAGATGGCGTCGTGGCCCTTGTCGGTGGTGATCTCGGCGAAGCTGGCGCGGCAGCCGGCGGCGTTCAGGGCGCGCACGATGTCGCGGCTCTCGCTCGTCGAATAGAGCCAGTCCGAGGAGAAGGAGAGCACGCAGAACCGCACGTCGCGGGCCTTGCGGAAGGCCTGGGCCAGCACCCCGCCGTGCTGGGCGGCGAGGTCGAAATAGTCGAGCGCGCGGGTGATGTAGAGATAGGAGTTGGCGTCGAACCGGTCGACGAAGCTCGAGCCCTGGTGGCGCAGATAGCTCTCCACCTGGAAGTCGGCGTCGAAGCCCCAGGACAGGCCGTCACGCTGCAGCTCGCGGCCGAACTTCCGCTGCAGGGCCGATTCCGACAGATAGGTGATGTGCGCGGCCATGCGGGCGACGGCCAGACCCTTGTCCGGGCGCACGCCGGCCAATTCATAGGCGCCGGCCCGCCAGTCGGGATCGGCCATGATCGCGGCGCGGCCGACCTCGTGGAAGGCGATGTTCTGGGCCGAATGGCGCGGCGCCGCGGCGATGCAGATCGCCGAGAACAGCTTTTCCGGATAGTCCGCCGCCCACTGCAGGACCTGCATCCCGCCCATGGAGCCGCCGACCACGGCGAACAGGGTGTCGATGCCCAGGGCTTCGACCAGCATCTTCTGGGCCCGCGCCATGTCGGCGATGGTGATCACCGGGAAGGCCAGGGCATAGGGCGCACCCGTCTCCGGATTGATCGAGGCCGGGCCGGTCGAACCCATGCAGCCGCCGATCACATTGCTGCAGATGATGAAGTAGCGGGCCGGGTCGAGCGGCAGGCCGGGACCGACCACGCGGGTCCACCAGCCTGGCTTTCCGGTCACCGGATGGGTCGAGGCCAGATACTGGTCGCCGGTCAGGGCGTGGCAGACCAGGACGGCGTTCGACTTGTCGGCGTTGAGCTGGCCATAGGTCTTGTAGGCGATTTCGAGCGGCGCGATCTGGGCCCCGGAGTCCAGGCGCAGGGGCTGGTCGATCGGGAACCGCCAGGTTCCGCCGCCGGACGCCGCGTCGAGGGGGACTGTCGCCGTTTCGCTCATCGCGCCGCTTGGACAGCGGGGCGTATTATCTGTCAACCGCTTCGCGCGCGCGCTCTGGCCGGGTATGAACCTTGTCAGGGCTATGGAGTGAGTATGGACCGGCTGATCCTCTTGCGGCACGGCGACGCCGAGCGGGACTCTGAGAGCGGCGACGATTTCGACCGCCGCCTGTCGTCGCGCGGCCAGGCCGAGTCGACCCGCATGGGCGAGACCCTGGCCGAGATGGGCCTGATCCCGGACCTTGCCCTGGTCTCCGCCGCCGCCCGGGCCCGCGAGACCTGGGCCGCCGTCGCGCCGTCCTTTCCCAAGGCCCAGGCCCGGTTCGACGACGCCCTCTACCTGGCCGAGGCCGAGGTGTTCCGCCGCGCGGCGCTGGCCGCCGGCGCGGCGACCGGTTGCGTGCTGGTGGTCGGCCACAATCCCGGCCTGCAGGAACTGGCCATCCGCCTGCTCATGGAAGCCTCCGCCGGGGGCGCCCTGATCTCCCGCGTGCAGTCGGGCTTTCCGACCGCCGCCGCGGCGGTGTTCCTCATCGATTCGGCCGGGCGTCCGCACTATGACGGGCTGTTCTTTCCCAGGGACCGGACCTGATTCCGATGAGGCGCATCTACAAGATCCTGCCACGCGCCGACTGGGCCGAGGTCGAGATCGCCGGCGTGTTCGACGGCTCGGCGGTCGATCACGCCGACGGCTTCATCCATTTCTCCACCGCCGCCCAGGTCGCCGAGACCGCGCGCCGCCACTTCGCCGGCCAGGTCGATCTGGTGGTGTTGGAGATCGAGTCCGAGGACCTGGGCCCCGCCCTGCGCTGGGAGCCCTCTCGCGGCGGCGACCTCTTCCCCCATCTCTACGGCGTCCTGGACAAGGCCAAGGTCCGCGCCGTCCATGAGGCGCCCCTGGGTCCCGACGGGATCCCGGCCATCGGGATCCTGCCATGAGCCTCTTGCACGACGGCGTCGCCCGCGCCCTGCACCTGCTGGACGCCGAGGACGCCCACGGGGTGACGATCCGCGCCCTGGAGGCCGGTCTCGGACCGCGCGCCGCCGCCCCCGACCCGATCCTCGCCACCACCGTCGCGGGGCTCGCCCTGCCCAATTGCGTGGGCCTGGCCCCCGGCTTCGACAAGAACGCCCAGGTGTTCGGCCCCATGCTGGCCGCCGGCTTCGGCTTCGTCGAATGCGGCACGGTCACGCCCCTGCCCCAGGCGGGCAATCCGCGGCCGCGCCTGTTCCGGCTGAGCGAGGACCAGGCGGTGATCAACCGCATGGGCTTCAACAACCAGGGGGTCGAGGCCTTCGCCGCCCGGCTCGCCCGCCGCGGGCCCGGCGTGGTCGGCGCCAATATCGGCGCCAACAAGGACGCGACCGACCGCATCGGCGACTATGTGACCGGCCTGACCCGGCTCTGGGGCCTGGCCAGCTATTTCACCCTCAACATCTCCTCGCCCAATACGCCGGGCCTGCGCGCCCTGCAGACCAAGGCGGCGCTGGAGGAGCTGCTGGGCCGCACGGCCGAGGCCGCCGCCGCCCTGCCGGCCGCGGGGCGCGTCCCCATGTTCCTCAAGGTCGCGCCCGATCTGGAGGACGGCGAGGTCGAGGCCATCGTCGAGGCCGTGGTGGCCCACGGCCTGTCGGGGATCATCGTCTCCAACACCACCATCACCCGCCCGGCGCTGAAGAGCCGCCACGCCGGCGAGACCGGCGGCCTGTCCGGCGCGCCCCTGCGGCCGCTCGCCCAGTCGATGATGGCCGCCTTCCACGCCGCGGCCGCCGGCCGAACGGCCCTGATCGGCGCGGGGGGCATAGCCTCCGGCGCCGACGCCTACGCCCGCATCCGCGCCGGCGCCCAGGCGGTCCAGCTCTATTCGGCCATGGTCTATGGCGGGCCGGGCCTGGTGACCCGAATCCGGCGCGATCTGGCCGCCCGCCTGCGCGCCGACGGCTTCGGCGCCGTCGCCGAGGCGGTGGGCGCAGCTTGACCTTCGGGCCTTTCCCCTGGGACGCGAGGCGGGGCCGCGTTGCTCTCCACCTCGCGATGACGTAACGGGGAGTCGTCATGGCCGACGCCCCTGAGCCTCAGACGTCCTTGAGGCGCCCCGGAAGGCGCTTCTTCTGGCCGGGCGGCCTGTCCGCACGACTGCTGATCCTCACCACCCTGTTCGTCGCGCGCCGGCGCGCTCGCCCTGCCGCCGACCCTGGCGGCCTTCGAGGAGCAGTGGCTTCTCGACCGGGTGCGGGCGGCCGAACTCGCCTCGCTCTCCACCGAGGTCGCCCCCGACCGCGGCGTCACCAAGCAGCTCTCCGACCAGCTCCTGACCGGCGCCGGGGTCGAGACCATCGCCATCCAGGCCGACGGCCTGCGCCGGCTGGTGCTGCAGGGCCCGCGCCTGGCCCAGGCGCCCTATCTGGTCGACCTGCGCGACCAGGCGCCGGTGTCGTGGATCACCGCGCCCTTCCAGACCCTGTTCGGCGGCGACGGCCGCATGGTCCGGGTGATCGCCGAGCCGCGCTTCCGCAAGGCCGACTTCGTGGAGATCGTCGCTCCCGACGCCGAGCTGAAGCGGGCGCTGTCGGACTATGTCGGCCGGCTGATCCTGGTGGTGGGCTTCGTGGCGGGCCTGGCCGGCCTCCTGGTCTATCTCTCGCTCAATCTGTTCCTGGTCCGCCCCATGCAGCGGATCACCTTCGCCATGGAGCGGTTCCGCGCCGACCCTGACGATCCGGCTTCGCACCTGGAGCCCTCCGGCCGCCGCGACGAGATCGGCCGCGCCGAGGTGGAGCTCGACCGCATGCAGGCCGACCTGCGGGTCGCGCTCAACGCCCGCGCCCGACTGGCGGCGCTCGGCGAGGCGGTGGCCAAGATCAATCACGACCTGCGCAACATGCTGACCAGCGCCCAGATCGCCTCGGAGCGGCTGGCGGCGGTCAAGGACCCCCAGGTGGCCCAGGCCATGCCGCGTCTGGAGCGGGCTCTGGACCGGGCCGTCAAGCTGGCCTCCGACGTGCTGGCCTATGGCAAGACCCAGGAGCCGGCGCCGGACGCCCGACCCGTGCCCCTGGCGGATGCGCTGGAGATGGCGGCGGAAGAGGCGCGGCTGCTCGACAAGGCCGTGCGGTTCTCCAACGAGGTCGACCCCGCCGTCCAGGTCCAGGCCGATCCCGACCAGCTGCACCGCATCCTGGTCAATCTCCTGAAGAACGCGCGTGAGGCCATCGAGCAGCAGGCCGGCCGCGACGCGCCGGGTGTCATACGGGCGAGCTTCGTCCAGGAACCGATGTCCGGCCTGATCCGCCTGGCCGACAATGGTCCGGGCGTGCCCGACCGCGCCCGCGAGCGCCTGTTCCAGCCCTTCGCCGGCTCCAGCCGCCCGGGGGGCGCGGGCCTGGGCCTGGCCATCGCCCGCGAGCTCGCCCAGGGCCACGGCGGCGATCTCAGCCTGGCCGACAGCGGGCCGGAAGGCGCCGTGTTCGAACTGCGTCTGCCCGGCGTCCCGCCCCGCCTCGACAAGCCGAAACGGGCGCGGCGGAAGAAGCCGACGGCGGAGTAGGGGCCACACCCCTACCGCTCATCCCGGCGAAAGCCGGGACCCAGATGGACAAGCTCAGAGGCTGGCTCCATGGGCGCGGAGCCGCTCCAGTCCGCTACTCAGTTCTGGGATCTGGATCCCGGCCTTCGCCGGGATGAGCGGATTGTGGAAGGGGCCGGGAGCCTCAGGGCTGCTTCGCCACGCCCTCGCGGCGGGGATCGGCGCCGCCGTCCAGGCCCTTAGGCGTGACCATGATGCCGTGAAGGCCGGAGCCCTCGCCGCCGAAGCCGGCCATCACCTTGACCCCCTTGGCGGCCAGGCCGTCGACCACCCCCGGCGCGAACTTGGCGGGCTCGGAGGCGTAGGTGTCGCCGCGGGCGATCAGGTTCGGCAGGGCCACGGCCTCCTGCATGGTGAGCTTCCAGTCCAGCACCCCGACCAGGGCCTTGAGGTTATAGGCCAGGATCGCCGGGCCGCCGGGGGAGCCCACCAGGCCGGCCAGCTTGCCCTTGCGGTCGAGGATGATCGCCGGGGCCATGGAGGAGCGCGGGCGCTTGCCGCCGGCCACCGCATTGGCGGCGGCCACGCCGTCCTTCTCCTTCGGGGCGAAGGAGAAGTCGGTCAGCTGGTTGTTCAGGAAGAAGCCGTCGACCATGCGGCCGGTGCCGAAAATGCTTTCGACTGTGGTGGTCATGGACACCGCGTTCCCGGCGGCGTCGACGATCACCATGTGGGTGGTGCCGCCCGGCTCCTTGGTGGCGTCCGGCGCGCGCACGCCGGCGCCCTTCGGCTTGCCCGGCTCCGGCGCGGGGCCGGCCTTGTCCGGGTTGATCAGGGCGGCGCGGGCCTTCAGATAGGCCGGGTCCAGCAGGCCGGCCATCGGCACATCGACGAAGTCCGGGTCGCCGTAATAGCGGTCGCGGTCGACATACATCAGCCGCTCGGCCTGGCTCATCAGATACCAGCCCTGGACCTTGTCCGGCCCGTACTTGTTGATGTCGGTGTTGGCGAGGATGCCCAGCCCCTCCAGCAGGGCGGGACCGCCCGACGGCGCCGGCGGGGTGCAGACCACATAGACGCGGTAGGGGCGGCAGACCGCCTCGCTGACCTTGGGCTTGTAGGCCTTGAGGTCGGCGAGCGTCATGGTCCCGGGCAGGGGTCCCTGGGTCGTGCGGTTGACGATGTCCTGGGCGATCGGGCCTTCCAGCAGGGCCTTGGGGCCCTCGGCGGCGATCTTGCGCAGGGTCGCGGCATAGGCCGGGTTCTTCAGGGTGTCGCCGGCCTGGTACTTGGTCCCGTCGGGCTTGGTGAAATAGGCGACGGCGTCCGGCTCGCGGGCCTGGGGCGCGGGGCCGGTGATCATGCCGGCCAGGCGGGGGCTGACCACGAAGCCCTGGTCGGCCAGACGCTCGGCGTCGACGAACAGGCCCGACCAGGCGAGCTTGCCGTGCTGGGACTGGGCAAGCGACAGCATGGCGACGGCGCCCGGCACACCGGTGGCCCGGCCCGAGAGCAGGCCCTGGAGGAAGGGCAGGGGCTTGCCGTCGGCGCCCAGGAACATGTCCGGCGTCGCGCCGGCGGGCGCGGTCTCGCGGCCGTTATAGGCGGTCACCTTGCGGGTCTTGGCGTCGTAATAGGTCATGAATGACCCGCCGCCGAGGCCGGAGCTCTGCGGCTCCACCAGGCCAAGCACCGCCTGGATCGCCACGGCCGCGTCCACCGCCGAACCGCCGCGGCGCAGAACGTTCAGTCCCGCCTCCACGGCCAGAGGATTGGCGGCGGCCACCATGCCCTTGGAGGCCGGGGCGGCGGCGGCCGGGGCCTTCGGCTTGGCGTCTGCCGGCGCGGCGACGGCGGCGGACATCGCCAGGGCGGTGGCGAGGGCGAGGACTGAACGCTGAATGGAGGACAAGGCGGACCCGCGGAACAATGGCTTCAAGTGATGGGGCCAACATAGCGAGCCGCGCGTGGACAACAAACGCCTGGGCGTGCACTTCCTGCGCTCATGAGCGAAAGACCCTCCGCCGCCCCCGGTTTGCGCAATCTGATCACCGACGTGCCCGGCCTGAAGATCGGCCAGGCCCAGGACGCGGCCGCCCGCACCGGCGTCACCGTCATCCTGCCCGACGACCGCGCCGTGGCGGGCTGCGACGTGCGCGGCGGCGGCCCCGGCACGCGGGAGACCGACGCCCTGAACCCCGAGAACCTGGTCGATGCGGTCGACGCCATCGTGCTGTCCGGCGGCTCGGTCTATGGCCTGGCCGCCGCCGACGGGGTCACCGCCTGGCTGGGCGCGCGGGGCCGCGGCTATGGGATGGTGACCCGGCCGGACGTGCCGCCCTCGCCGGTGGTGCCCGCCGCCATCCTCTATGACGTGGCCAATGGCGGCGACCGCGCCTGGGGCGAGGATCCGCCCTATCGCCGCCTGGGCCGCGAGGCGGTGGCCGCCGCCGGCCTGGAATTCGACCTCGGCACGGCCGGGGCGGGCTATGGCGCCATGGCCGGAAGTCTCAAGGGCGGAACCGGCTCGGCCTCGGTGGTCGCCGCCGACGGCCTGACGGTGGGCGCCATCGTGGCGGTGAACAGCTTCGGCTCGGTGGTCGCGCCCGGCGGCAAGGCGTTCTGGGCGGCGCCCTACGAGTTGGCCGGCGAGTTCGGCGGCCTGGGCGCGGCGGGCATCTCCGCCGGCCCCGACGACTGGGGCCTGGCCAAGGCCGACCCTCAGCAGCGGATGAACACCACCATCGCCTGCGTGGCCACCGACGTGATCCTCACCCCCGCCCAGGCCCGTCGCGTAGCGATGATGGCCCAGGACGGCCTGGCCCGCGCCATCCGCCCGATCCACGCCCCCTTCGACGGCGACGTGGTCTTCGCCCTGTCCACCGGCCGCCGGCCCTTGGGCGAGGACGCCAATTTCACCCTGGCGCGGATCGGGGCGCTCGCCGCCGACTGCCTGGCCCGCGCCGTGGCCCGCGGCGTCCACGCCGCCGCGCCCTGGCCCGGGGTGCGGGCCTGGCGCGACCTCTGAGGCCGGCTTTAACCCCGCCGCGAAATTTCCTGCTCAGACCGGCTTGCGCTTTCCGCACGCCGCGACTAGGTTCCGCGCCCTTGCCGTAAGGCACTGCGCGCCCGTAGCTCAGCTGGATAGAGCATCAGACTACGAATCTGAGGGTCGGACGTTCGAATCGTTCCGGGCGCGCCATTTCTTCCTGAAAATCAGTAGTCTGGAAGTTAAGTCGTGGGGCCGCCACGCCTCTAGGTTAGGATGAAGACGGGCTTAGGGGCGGGCCTTGGCTCAAGGTCGATCTTTTGGAGGCCATTTGTCCACGCTGGTGTGCTGGGACGATCTTCAATCGGCCGGCTAGAGTCGCTCCAACATCAGCCCGTGGCCCATATGGCGGGGGCCCGGGGGCACTTCTCGATATCGGGATCGATATCCAACTCCCAGCGCGGCCGCCAGCCCTCAGCATATGCCCGGTCACTGTCGGCCAGGAGCAGCAAGAACGCGCCGACTGAAGACCCTGCCGCCCATTCCGGTTTCTCATAACTGCGCTCATGGTCGAAGAAGTAGACGGCTGGAGCTTCGGGGCCCGAGGTTAGATCCAGTCCATAGAAATTACCGCACCCGTCGTCGAAGAGTGGCACTGCGTCAGCGTGCAAGAGCTTGGTTATGAGTTCGTCGGGCGTGCGCCAGCCGACGTGCTCGTTCCAATGAGGGGTGATGGCGGAGAACTCGCCAATGCCCGCAATACGTTCCCGATAGAATTCAACCAGGTCCGGGGGCAACTCTCGCCCCAACAAATCGCGGACGTGCTCTACAATCCTGCTTGAGTGGTCCTGGCGCTCACGCTTGAGAAGTCGTCGCTCCTCCAGTTGGCGCGCTGCCTCATGGATGGAAATTTTCAAATTGGTCCCCCTTCCCGTGGCGGCGTGTTGGAGCGCGGCACCCCTGCGCGGCGGATGTAGGCTTCGACCATTCTATCAATGCGCAGTTTGGCCTCCATTAGCTCCGCTTGGGTTGGCAACCTTCCCTTCAGCGATCTGCTGAAGTCGGCCCAGGCGCGGGTCGCGATGTCGTGGGCTTCTCCTCGCAGGCCCCATAGGTTCGCGAGCCTATTCGGATCGGCATTGGGTTTAAGGTGCGCCCACTCAAGCGGATCGCTATGATGAACCTCCGCCTGCATCGCCTTTGTGGGGATGCCGTTCGCGCGCGCGAGCTTGGTCCTGGCAGCTCTCCTAAGAATGTTTTTTTGGGTCTCAGTCAGGGCTTGCGCCAGCTTCTGAGCGCCGCGTTGCCAGGGCTCGCGATTGACGAAATTCAGCGGCATTTCGACCGCATCTGCGATGAGCGGCCGGCTTGCAATAGCGGCACCCTCGATACCTAACACAGCTGCGACAGGCGCCAGCGCGGGAATTGCAAGCCAACTATTCTGCTTGTCGATGTCGCGCGCGGTCTGAGCAAACTCCGTCTGCTGTCGGCGGAGTTCAACAAGATCGTCGGGCATCGGCGCGTACAGCCTACCGTATGATGTTCCCTGGGAGCTCTGGGGCTTCTGGTGAGTGACGCCGGCTCCAGATGATTTACTTGTAGGAACAGTCGGCCAGAAGATTGCGTTAGATTGCGCCGTAGCGACTGCGGGAGGGCCCCAGACCGTCGATCGATCACACGCCCGCCTAGCCTCACCACGTCTGCCGTTCGGGGGGCGGACAGATTTTCACCGGTGCTCGTTGAAGCAGCCCAAATCGCCCGGCCTGAATGTTCCGCCCAATTGCGAGCGGCAACCTCGATAGCGCGACGTAGGATGAACTCTGGCGTTGTCTCACCTTCGCTCAGCAGCGCCGGATGGCTGCTATCCATGAAAACCTCATCTTTGTCTTTGATTGCTCGGTGGACGGCGCAAGCCAGGCGCGCGACTCCAACTGCTAGGATCATCGCACAAACGTCAGGCAACGACAAGAACAAAAAGAGAACATATGTATCGAGACAACGGCTGATCTCTTAGGGGCGTGCCGTTCCCATGGCCGCAATTTGGCACGCCACCGCGCTTGATCGTCGGAGAATCGCCCACCCACGCTCTCAATGCTCCGGCGCCACCACCGCACAGCCGAACGCCCCAATCAAAGCCCCGCGGCTCCCCACGACGTTAGGTTGAGGCTTCACAATTCGCGCGCCTCCATCTAAGTTCCCCATATGTTCCATGGGGGCTTCGATGAAAACCGCAGAGATCAGCTTTCAATTCCCGGTCCTGGGCTTCACCACCGGCGGCGAGATCTGGGGTTTTCCGGATCTTGATCGGCTCACGAAATGCGGGCCCAGAACGCTTCGGGACAACATGCAGGACGGGATGGAGCTGATCGACGCGGACGGGCGGCGCTGGCGGGTGCGGTCGATCACCCGGATCGGCCGCGCCGGGGGCTGGTGGACCATGTTCTCCCCTTTCGGTCCGTCGCAGTGGCGGATCGAACAGGATCTGGAGCCGATGGAGCCTGTCACTCTGGCTGAGGTTCAGCGCCGCGCCTGCGCAGCGATGGAGGGCTTCGCACAGGATTATATGGACGGCGACGACCGTAGCGAGCTGGACGGCACGCTCGGCAAGGTGAGGCGGACCACCACGATTGGCGAGATCTATCCCCTCCTGAACCCCGACACCTTCGAACCCTGTTGATCCCAACCGCACCGCCTATATTGACGCGGCGCATTGTTTCGCTCCGGGGCGCGTGATCTAGGGCCCGGACGACGTCGTTCAGGATCACACCCATGCCCCGCCTTCCGCTGGATCGCCGAACCCTGCTGCGGGGCGCGGGCGTTGCGGGGGCTGCGGCGGCGCTGGACGGCCTCCTGCCGGCCTGGGCGCAGAGCGCCGGAATGGGCGGGATGATGGGTCATATGGCCGCCTCGGGCGCGGTTCCGCCCGCCGGACCCACCCTTGTGGGCCCCGACATCGCGCTGTCGGTCGGTGAGATCCATTTCGAGATCGACGGCAAGCCCGCCCATGCGGTGGGCATGAACGGCACGGTGCCGGCGCCCCTGATCCGACTGCGCGAGGGGCAGTCGGCGCGGATCAAGGTGACCAACGGCCTCGACGAGGACACCTCGGTCCACTGGCACGGCCTCTTGCTGCCCTTCCAGATGGACGGGGTGCCGGGCCTGACCTTTCCGGGGATCAAGCCGGGCGAGACCTTCACCTACGAGTTCCCGGTCATCCAGTCGGGGACCTACTGGTATCACAGCCATTCCGGCCTGCAGGAGCCGATGGGCCACTATGGCCCGATCATCATCGATCCCGCCGGCCCCGACCCCATCGCCTATGACCGCGAGCACGTGGTCATGCTGTCGGACTTCAGCCCGATCCATCCCCACGCCCTGATGCAGAAGCTGAAGCAGCAGCCCGGCGTGTTCAATTTCCAGCGCGAGACGGTGGCGGGCCTGCTGGCCGGGAAGGACCAGCCGCTGAAGGACCGGATGGAATGGGCCAAGATGCTCATGGACCCGGCCGACATCTCCGACCTGACCGGGGCCACCTTCGCCTTCCTGATCAACGGCCATGGGCCGGGCGACAACTGGACAGGCCTGTTTACGCCCGGCGAGCGGGTGCGGCTGAGGTTCATCAACGCCGCGGCCCAGACCATCTTCAACATCCGCATCCCCGGCCTGAAGCTGACCGTGGTGGCCGCCGACGGCCAGCCGGTGCGCCCGGTCGAGGTCGATGAGTTCCAGATCGGCAACGCCGAGACCTTTGACGTCATCGTCCAGGCCTTCGAGGACAAGGCCTTCACCCTGGTCGCCGAGGCTGTCGACCGCTCGGGCATGGCGTGCGGGACGCTCGCGCCGCGGCCCGGCATGAGCGCCGAGGTTCCGCCGCTTCGCGCCCGGCCGCTGGCCACCATGCGCGACATGGGCATGGACATGCCGAAGATGGCCGGCATGTCTGGGGGCGGCATGGACATGTCCATGCTCAATCCGAAGAACGCGCCCCAGGTGAAGATGGGGCCCGGCGTCCAGTCGATCGCCCCCATGCCGACGTACCGCACCGGCGAGCCGGGGCAGGGGCTCGAGGGGCTGGATCACAGGATCCTGGTCTATACCGACCTCGCGGCGCTGGCGCCCAACCCGGACACGCGCGCGCCGAGCCGCGCGCTGGAGATCCACCTGACCGGCAATATGGAACGGTTCATGTGGGGCTTTGACGGGGTCAGCTATGCCGACGGGCCGCCGCCCTATCCGTTCCGCAAGGGCGAGCGGGTGCGGGTGACCCTGGTCAATGACACCATGATGGCCCACCCGATCCACCTGCACGGCCACTTCTTCGAGCTGGTGCAGGGAACCGCTGGCCACATGCCGCGCAAGCACACGGTGGTCGTGGCGCCGGGGGGCAAGGTGGATTTCGACTTCACCGCCGAGCCGGGCGACTGGGCCTTCCACTGCCACATGCTCTATCACATGCACGCCGGCATGTTTCAGGTGTTCGCCGTGCGGCCCTTCGACGGGGAGGCCGGCTGATGCGCATCCCCCTGATCGCCCCCCTGATCGTCCTCGCGCTTCTGTTCCTCGCCGGCCCCGCCGCGGCCCAGGCGACCCACGACATGTCCGGCATGGACATGAGCCATATGGACATGGGCCATGCGGCTCCGCCCGCCGCCGCGCCGGCCGAGGGCGAGGCAGGCCCGCCGTCGGTCGCCGAGACCCCGACCGCCCCGCCCCCGGTTCCGACCGACCACGCCGCCGAGCGCTACTATTCGCCCGCGGCCATGGCCGCGGCCCGCCAGGTGCTGCGGACCGAGCATGGCGGCATGCGCATGTCCAAGGTGATGGCCGATCTCCTCGAGTATCAGGCTCGCTCCGGCGGCGACGGCTATCGCTGGGCCGGCGAGGCCTGGACGGGGGGCGACCTCAACCGGCTGGTCCTCAAGACGGAGGGCGAGGGCGCCGTCCGCGGCGGCGTGGAGGCGGCCGAACTGCAGGCGCTCTATTCCCGCGCCGTGACCCGCTACACCGACCTGCAAGTCGGCCTGCGCCAGGACTTCAAGCCCACGCCGTCTCGCACCTATCTGACCGCCGGTTTCCAGACCCTGCTGCCCTATTGGCTGGAGACGCAAGGGGCTGTGTTCCTGTCGGACAAGGGCGACCTGCTGGGCCGGCTGGAGGGGACCTATGACCTGCGCCTCACCCAGCGCCTGATCCTCCAGCCCCGCGTCGAATTGAACCTCGCCGCCCAGGATCAGCCGCGGATCGGGGTCGGCTCGGGGCTCTCGACGGCGGAGCTGGGCCTGCGCCTGCGCTATGAGCTCAAGCGCGAGTTCGCCCCCTATGTCGGGGTCTCCTATGACCGCCGTTTTGGCCGCACCGCCGACTATGCCCGCGCCGCCGGCCGGGAGGTGGAGGCGACCAGCGTCGTGGTCGGCGTGCGCGCCTGGTACTGACGGCCAAGCGCGCCGGGCCGTGCTAGGGAAGCGTCACCGCGCGCTCCCCGCCCGACCCGGATGTTTCGATGACCCAACGCATGCAGGACCTGGCCGCGGAGATCGTCCGCCTGCAGGGCGAATTCGACCGCGAGATCGAGCAGCGCCGCCGGGCCCTGGGCTGGGCGCTCAAGGAACAGATCGGTGAGTTCGAACACGGCATCGCCGCCCAGCACCGCAAGCTGCGCATGACCTTCGTGAAGTATTTCGGCGGCACCAGCTGGCCGATCGTGCTCACCTCGCCGGTGATCTATTCCCTGATCGTGCCCATGGTCATTCTCGACGCCTGGGTCAGCGCCTATCAGGCGATCTGTTTCCGCGCCTACAAGATCCCGCGGGTGAAGCGCCGCGACTACATCGCCTTCGACCGCAGCAAGCTCAAATATCTCAACGTGATCGAGTCGCTCAACTGCGCCTTCTGCGCCTATGCCAACGGGGTGGTGGCCTATGTACGCGAGGTGTCCAGCCGCACCGAGCAGTACTGGTGCCCGATCAAGCATGCGGTGAAGATCACCGATCCCCACCGCCGCTATTACGGGTTCCTGGAATATGGCGACGCCGAGGGCTACCGCGCCCGGCTGAAGGCCTTCCGCGACCGGCTGGGGACCGAGTCCCCGCCGACCGCGGCCGATCGCGACGCCTGATCTCAGGCCTTGAAGAAGGCCAGCAGGTCCGGATTGATCACGTCCGGGTGGGTCGAGCACATGCCGTGCGGCAGGCCCGGATAGGTCTTCAGCGTGCCGTGCTTGACCAGCTTGATCGCCAGGTGGGCGGAGTCGGCGATCGGCACGATCTGGTCGTCCTCGCCGTGCAGGATCAGCACCGGAACCTCGATCTTCTTCAGGTCGTCGGTGAAGTCGGTCTCGGAGAAGGCCTTGATGCAGTCATAGTGGGCCTTGGCGCCGCCCATCATGCCCTGCCGCCACCAGTTCTGGATCAGGCCCTGGGAGACCTTCGCGCCCGGACGATTGAATCCGTAGAACGGGCCGGTCGGCACATCGAGGAAGAACTGGGCGCGGTTGGCGGTGAGCGCCGCGCGGAAGCCGTCGAACACCTCGATCGGCAGGCCGCCGGGATTCTTGTCGGTCTTCAGCATGATCGGCGGCACAGCCCCGATCAGCACCGCCTTGGCCACGCGGCCGCCGCCGCCGTACTGGGCGACATAGCGGGCCACCTCGCCGCCGCCGGTCGAGTGACCGACATGGATGGCGGCCTTCAGGTCCAGATGGGCGGCCAGAGCCGCGACGTCGGCGGCGTAGGTGTCCATCTCGTTGCCGGTGTCGGTCTGGCTTGAGCGACCATGGCCGCGCCGGTCATGGGCGATGACCCGATAGCCCTTGCCCAGGAAGAACATCATCTGGGCGTCCCAGTCGTCGGCGGTCAGCGGCCAGCCGTGGTGGAAGACCACCGGCTGGGCGGTCTTGGGACCCCAGTCCTTGTAATAGATTTCGGTCCCGTCCTTGGTCGTGATCGTGCCGCTGCTCATGGTCTTGGTCCCTGTGGTTTGAGGTGAGGCCGCCTGGGCGGTCCGGGTGGACGGCAGGATCGCCGCCGCGGTCAGGCCCACGCCGGCGGCGATGACGCCGCGGCGCGACGCGCCCTGGGGATGCTGGGGTTCCATCTGATCCTCCGTAGACTGATCGCGATAAAAGATATCGCGATAATCAACAGGGCTAAGGGATCACCTGAGGGTTGTCCACGAGAAACTTGTCGCGACACAGAAATTTGTTGGAAGGGCTGAGACACCGGTGTCAGGTTCGCGTGCGAACGATGACTCCGCAGGCGTGGGCGCCTTTTCAGGCGGCGCCGGTGCGGCCCAGGGCCTCGATCAGGTCCTGCACCTGGGCGTTGAGTTCAAGGCTCTGGTCCAGGCTCATGCCCGAGCGTTCCAGCAGGGTGTCGCCCAGGCAGGGGGTCTTGGCCAGGGTGGCGCGGCCTTCGTCGGTCAGCCGCACCTGGACCTGGCGCTCGTCGGCGGGATTGCGCTGGCGGCTCAGCAGGCCCGAGGCCTCCAGCCGTTTGACCAGGGGGGTGATGGTGCTGGAATCGAGCGCCAGGGTCTCGGCTATGCCGCCGATGGTCAGGCCGTCGGCCTCGCTCAGCACGGTCAGCACCAGATACTGCGGATAGGTGATGCCCATCTGGTCGAGCATGGGCTTGTAGACGCGATTGACGGCGATGGTCGCCGCATAGAGCGAGAAGCAGAGCTGGTTCTTCAGCGGCAGGACGGGCGCGGGCACTCAAGAGTCCTTCGAATGGGTCCGGACATCCAGAGTGTCATAAAATCACCTGTCGCGATAATATTTAAGACTCCTCCATCATCGCGCGGGTGATCACATAGTCGCCGTCCAGCCAGGCGATGACCTCGCGGGCGCCCGGATGGTCGAAGGCCCCGAACCGGCGGCGCAGGCGCTCGGCTGATTCCTCCAGCCGGTCGCGGCGAGGTCCTGCAGCCACATCAGATTGCGCAGGGTCAGGTCGCCGAGCTCCTCGCCCAGCACCTCGCGGGCCGCGGCGCGGGTGGAGCGGGCGTACTCATAGGCGTCGCCCTGGGCGTAGCTGTGGGCCAGGGTGATCAAGGGAATCCGCGACAGCACCGGCTGCAGGGCCGGATTGACCGCGTGGCCGGCCAGATGCGGCGCCAGGCTGGCCGGCCGGCCGATCATGCCCCGCACATGCAGGAAGGGGCACATGCGCGGCCCGTCATTGACCGGATAATTGTCCCACAGGATCGGCTTGCGCCGCATCACGCCGGCCACCCGCTCCAGATGGCCGGGGCTGTAGGCCGCCGAGCAGACCTCCTCGCCGGTCCAGAACATCTCGATCGCAGGGTCGAGATCGCGGCCCAGGTCCTCGAGATAGCCGGCGGGCCGGGCGCCGAACACCGCGTCGAGCACCGGATCATCGCTGTAATAGGTGGGGCAGAAGATCAGCCGCTCGGCGCGCGAGCGCTCGGCGATCCAGTGCAGGATCTCGACCTGGTCGCGGGCCAGGCCGTCGACGTCGCCGCGCATGTCGTCGAACAGGATGGCCAGGTCGTGCACGCCCGCGGCGTCCAGCTCGGCCAGCTTGTCGGCCAGCGCCGCCTTCGCCTCAGGGCCAAAGTCCAGATAGAGCTCATAGGGGCTCAGGCCCACGCCGAACCGCACGCCCTCGGCCGCGCAGTGGGCGGCGAGCTTCGACATCTGCGCGTGTTCGGCGGCGGGATGGGCCTCGCGCCAGCGCCGCCGCAGGAAAGGGTCGGCCTTGGGGGCGTAGAGATAGAAGCCGTAGCCGTGGGGCTTGAGCGCGGTGACCTGCTCGCCCGGGCCGTCCAGGACCAGGGGCGGCCGTAATAGCCCTCGATGATCCCCAACTCGACCGTCATCGGCGTCCTCCCCAGGTGGCCAGGCATCTCCATAGCACGGGCTGACAGGGACGGTTCCAGGCCCTATCAGCATGAGCGTGGCCGTCGGGCGGGGGAACAAGACGGGTGCTGTTCAGCTCCATCATCTTCATCTTCTATTTCCTGCCGCTGTTCCTCATCGGCTACTACGCCAGCGGCTGGCGGACCGGCGCCCTGCTGGTCGGCAGCGCGGTGTTCTACACCTGGGGCGAGGGGGCCTATGTCCTGCTGCTGGCCGCCCTGATCGCGGCCAATTGGGCGGGCGCCCTGGCCGTGGCCCGGTCAGGGCGCGGCGCGGGCCTCTGGCTGGGCGCCCTGATCGTCCTCGACCTCAGCGTGCTCGCCTATTTCAAATATGCAGGCTTCCTGGCCCACAATCTGAACGCCGTCCTGCCCGGCGATCCCCTGCCGGAGATCGCCCAGCGCCTGCCGCTGGGCATCTCGTTCTTCACCTTCCAGCTGATCAGCTATGCGATCGACGTGCGCCGCGGCGCGGTGGCGGTCGAGCGCGATCCCCTGAAGTTCGCCGCCTATATCCTGATGTTCCCGCACCTGATCGCCGGGCCCATCGTCCGCTACGCCCATATCCGCGACGAGATGCACGGCGACCGCCGCCGCTCCGGCCATATCGGCCTGGGCGTCCAGTACTTCATCACCGGCCTCGCCCAGAAGGTGCTGGTGGCGAACACCGTGGCCCATCTGGCCAACTTCGCCTTCGACAGGACGGGCCCCCTCGACGGAACCACCGCCTGGCTGGGGGCGGTCGCCTATACGCTGCAGATCTATTTCGACTTCGCCGGCTATTCCAACATGGCGATCGGCCTGGCCTTCATGCTGGGCTTCACCTTCCCGAAGAACTTCGACCACCCCTATGCGGCGGCCTCGATCACCGCCTTCTGGCGGCGCTGGCACATGTCGCTGTCCAGCTGGTTCCGGGACTATATCTACATCCCCCTGGGCGGCAATCGCGGCGGCCGGCTGGCGACGGTGCGCAACCTGATGATCGTCTTCCTGCTGACCGGCTTCTGGCACGGCGCGGCCTGGACCTTCGTGCTCTGGGGCCTCTATCACGGCGCCTTCCTGATGCTGGAGCGGTTCGGCCTCGGCCGGCTGCTGGAGCGGGCGCCGCGCCCGGTCGGCCACCTCTACGCCCTCCTCGTGGTGATCTGCGGCTGGGTGCTGTTCCGCGCGCCGGACCTGCCGCACGCGCTCGCCTATCTGCACGCCATGACCGGCGCCGCCGGCTGGACGCCCCAGGGAATCGGCCTCGTCCGCACCCTCAATCTCGAGGTCGCCGCCGCCCTGGTCCTGGGCGGCCTGTTCGCCGCGCCCCTGGCCCCGGCCCTCATGGCGCGGGCGGGCCGGCCCATGGTCGGCCAGGCCGAGCATCTCGAGCCCCGCCTCGACACCGTGGCGGTCCATGCTGCGCCCGCTTGGCTGCTGGTCGCGGGCTTCGCGCTCAGCGTCGCCATGCTGACCAACGCCAGTCTCAACCCGTTCCTCTATTTCAGGTTCTGACCATGGACGGACTTGACGCCCACTGGCGGCGCCTGATCGGCGCGGTGGTCTTCCTGATGGCGGCGGCCTTCATCCTGCCGGGCCTGATCCAGCCGCCGCCGCTTGGGGAAAACCGCGAGCTGACCCGCCCGCCGCCGCTGCCGACCCGGCTCAGCGACGCCCAGGCCTGGCGCGACGCGGTCGACCAGGCGGTCGCCGATCGGTTCCCGGCGCGGCGCTTCACCATCCCGGCGCTCAACGCCCTGCGCCTGGCGCTTGGGGTGTCCGGATCCGAGCGCGTGATCGTCGGCCGGCAGGGCTGGCTGTTCTATGACAACGGCAGTCATCTGGGCACGGCCCGCAACCTGCCGCCCATGACCGACATCGAGACCCGCGCCTGGCTCCAGGGCCTGGCCGGCCGCACCGAGGCTCTGGGGCCGACGCCCTATCTCGTGCTCACCCCGCCGCTGAAGGAGACGGTGTTTCCCGGGCTTGCGCCCCGCTGGATGGGGACGCCGTCCCCCGATCGGCCGGCCCTGCGCCTGGCCCGGCTGGCGCGCGAGGCCCAGGTCGGCGTGCTGATCTATCCGCATGACGCGGTCGCCGCCCAGGGCCCCCACGCCTATAGCCGGCACGACACCCACTGGACCGGCTATGGCGCCTATGGCGGCTATGTCGAGCTGATGGCCGCCCTCAAGGCGCGGGGCGTGGGCCAGGGGCCCCGTCCGCTCTCCGCCTTCGTCCGCGAGCCCCTGGCCCCCGGCAAGCAACAGGCCGACCTCGCCGGCATGGAGGGGGTCAAGGCCTTCGTGCGGATCGACGCCCCCAGCCTGATCGATCCGGCCGTCCAGGGGCGGACCACGACCACCTGGCTCAGCGACAACCACAGCTGGACCGGCCCGCGGGTGATCGACACCGGCCAGGTCGGCAAGCCGACCCTGCTGCTCACCGTCGACTCCTTCTCCAACGCGCTGCTGCCCCTGCTCTATGGCGACTTCAGCCGGCTGATCGTGGCGCATAACCAGGACGGCGCCTGGCGGCCGGATCTGATCGCCGCCTACCACCCCGACGCCGTGGTGCTCGAGGTCCTGGAATCCGGTCTGCCCAGCAGCCTCGCCCAGGCCCCGCCGGCCTCGCCGGATGCGCTCGATCGGATCGGCGAGGCGCTGGCCCAGGCGCCCTCGACCCTGCGCCCGGTGGGGAGCCTGGCCTCGGCCCTCGATCACGCCGCCCCGGCCGCCTGCAATGTCGAGGCGGCCAGCCTGCAACCGGCCCGACGCGGCGGCTGGCGGTTGAGGACGACGGGCTGGATCGCCGATCCCGGCGCCGGGCCGGGCCTCGCGGCAGGGTTGGCGCGGCTGACGGGCCCGGGCGCAGACCTGGTCGGCGAGCTCAGCGTGAATCTCGAACGGCCCGACGTTGCGGCCGCGCTGCGCAAGCCAGGCGCGCGGCTCAGCGGATATGACCAGGTGCTCGCCAGCCGCGCGCTCGCCCGCGGGGACTATGCGGTCCGGGTCTATCGGCGAACGGCTCAGGGATGGGTCGTCTGCCCCGCCGGCCGACCCCTGGCCGTGCTAGGCTGAACCATGGCCGGAGCCCGGACGTCATGATCAATATCGCCGAGGTCGAACGGGCCGCCTATGGGCGCGCGCCGAACGCCCTGGACCTGGCGCTGGACGCCCTGGGCGCCTTGACCGGTGACGCGCCGGTGCGCGCGGGCTACCGGTCCGCGCCGGACATTTCCGCCACGCGCCTGGCCTATACGCGGCTGGCGGCGGTGTTCACGACCCTGCTGAGCGCGCCGGACCTGGAGATGGAGGAGGCGACGCTCCTGCGGCTCCTCTTCGCCCACCGCGACCTTGTCCGGCTCTATGCGGGCAGTGACTTCGACGGGGCCGAGCCGGGGCTGCTGGCCCTGTTTCCCGAGGGCCTGGCCCAGGCGCGGGGCGCGTCCCGCTCGAAGCTCGCCGCCTATCTGGCCCTGCTCGATCTGGACACCCGCCTGGACATCGATTTCCAGGCCCTGTTCGACCTGCCCCCGGACCTGGCTCTGCTGTCCTATCTGTCGCTGATCATCCAGTCGCCCGTCCGCACCCTGGCCGGGGCGGCCCGACGGGAAGCCCTGCTGGAAGCAGCGCCCCGCATCGAGGGCCTGACCCCCGAGATCCGCCTGCGCGCCATCGTCCTGATCTCCATCGCCTGGATGGATTGCAGCTACGCGTCCGGGCCCCGCAAGCATGCGCTCAAGGCGGTGCTGAACCGCACCTTGCGCCGCATGTGCGACGCCATGGGATTTGAGGATCTGCCGGCCTCGGCCCGCCCGCCGCGCGACAAGCCCCTGATGCTGGTCGCCGCCGAGATCATGCACGCCCGCCATGTGCAGTACCGCTATTTCGGCCAGTACCTGCGTCAGCTGCGCACCCGCTTCCACCTGGTGCTGCTGACCGACAAGATCGAGGTCGACGCCCATGTCGAGGCCCTGTTCGACGAGGTCGTGACCTTCGAGCGCCAGGCCAACGGCGTCCACCTGCCGGAGATCTATGCGCAGTTCCGCAGGATCGCCCCGGACGCGGTGTTCTGGCTCAGCGTGGGCATGCGCCACTGGGGGCCGGTCTTCGCCAATCTGAGGCTCGCGCCCCTGCAGTTCACGGCGATCGGCCACTCGGCCTCCACCTTCTGCCCGACCCTCGACTATTACCTGATCGAGAAGGGCTATGTGTCGGACCCGGCGCTGTTCGGCGAGAAGGTGCTGATGCTGCCCGACGAGAGCCTGAGGTTCGAGCGGCCGCCGGGCGTGGTCTTTCCGCCGCACCAGGTGCGCGAGCGCGCCGATCCAGTGCGGATCGCGGCGCCCAGCAACATGCTGAAGCTGAACCCCGGCTTTCTCACCCTGCTGGCTCGGATCCAGGCGGAGTCGACCCGGCCGGTCGAGTTCCAGTTCTTCCCCAACGCCCGCGGCGGCTCGATCGAGGCGTTCCGGCGCGGCGCGGTGCGGACCCTGGCCGGGGTGACCCTTCATCCGACCCTGAACTACGAGGCCTATCAGGCGGCCCTGTCGGCCTGCGACCTGATCCTCAGCCCCTATCCCTTCGGCGGCCTGCACAGCGTCGTCGACGGCCTACGCCTCGGTCTTCCGGTGGTGGCGATGGAGCGGCCCGAGCCGCATGGCATGACCGACGCCATGCTGCTGCGCATGCTGGACCTGCCGGCCTGGACGATCGCGGCGGACGAGGACGCCTATGTCGCCGCCGCGCTGCGGGTGATCGAAGACGACGCGGTGCGCCTGTCGCTCAGTCGCCAGGCCCTGGCGCTGGATGTCGATCAGCGCCTGTTCGGGGACGCGACGACGCCACTGCGCAGCGAGGTCGTCGATCTGGTCTGGGCGGTCTGGGAGAACCATGCGGCGATCATGGCCAGCGACCTGAAGGCGCTGGAGCTGGCGGACGTGCTGGCCCTAGCCCAGCCCTAAGGCGGCCAGGTCGGCCTCGACCTGGTCGAGCACCGGCGCCCAGTCCCCCGCTGTCTCCTGCCGATAGAGCTTCAGGCTGTCATACCAGGGGGTCGCGTCGCCGCTCAGCCCCCAGCGCCAGTCGACGTCCATGGCGGGCAGCAGCACCCAGCACGGCTTGCCCATCGCGCCGGCCAGATGGGCGACCGAGGTGTCCACGGCGATCACCAGATCCAGGCCCGCGACGATCCGGGCGGTGTGGTGGAAATCCCGCGCCCCGGTCGCCTCGGGTGTGAGATCCCGGCCCAGGGCCGCGAGCCGGTCGGCCGCCGGTCCGCTCAGGGACCGATTGCGGTCATTGGCGTGGCCGGGATTGCCGCGCGTCACCACCCCGACTCCGCCGGTCCGTGGGCCGTCCGCCTCCAGATAGGCGCCGCCCGACAGGGTCTGGCGCGTCACCCCCAGCCGCAGGGGCAGGCTGAAGCTCAGGATCCAGTAGTCGGCCGCGGGCGCCCGGCCGGCGGGCACGCTGGTCAGGATCTTGGCCCCCCGCCCGTCCAGCAGCCGCGCCAGGCTGGCCAGGCTGAAATAGGTGATCTCCGCGCCCCGCGCCCGCAGGTCCGGAAAGAAGCGGGCCAGCTGGATCTGGTCGCCGATCCCCTGCTCGGACAGCACCAGCAGACGCTTGCCCGTCAGGTCCTCGCCGCGCCACTCCGGATAGGGCAGGACCGGCGCCGGGATGTTCAGGCTGGGGATTTCGCGCCGGGCCTCGAACAGAGGCCAGGCCTCCGCATAGCGCCCCTGGGCCAGCCACAGGCGCGACAGGGCGTGGCGCGGAAAGGCGGCGGCGGGATCGATCTCCAGGGCCGCCAGATAGGCCTGCTCCGCCGCCTCGAACCGGCCGAGCGAGGTGTGCAGCACGCCGAGATTATGGTTCGCCCACAGGGGGCGCTCGGCGACCAGGGCGCGGTAGAGCTGTTCGGCCCGCGCGAAGTCCCCGGCCAATTGCGCCGCCGCCGCCGCCTGGAACTGGCTGTCGATCGACATCGGCGGCCTTAGGTCGCCGGAGCCAGGCGGTCCTCGGCCTCGGCGGTCAGGCCGGCCGCGCCCTCCCGCTGCTCGCCCAGATGAGCGCGATTGGCCTCGCGCACCTGGGCGGCGGCCTCGTCGTACAGGAACGGCAGGAAGGCGTAGCGCCGCCCCTTGGTCACCGGGCGGGCCTCGTGCAGCAGGGCGCAGGCGAACACCACCGCGCCGCCGGTCGGCGCCCGGTAGGTCTGAGGTCCGAATTCCGGAAATCTCAGGTCGCCGCCCTCGAAGTCCTCGCTGTTGAGGTTGATCGAGACCGCGAACCGGCGATGGGCCGTGCCCCGCGTGGTGTTGTCCCGGTGGGGGCGGAAGAAGCCGCCCTCCTCGGCGTCATAGCAGGCGACCAGATAGCGCTCGATCCGGGTGGCCTCGAAGCAGAAGGCCTTGGCGATCTCCGGGACCAGCCGCCGGCGCAGGGCGTCGCGCAGTTCCGCCCGCAGGTCCGGCGCCTCGACCAGCACGTCGCGGCGCTTCTTGTAGGGGTCCATCACCGCGACGGTCTTGCCGTCCACGTCGCGCATGACCCCCGAGGCCCGGCCGCCGGTCTGGTCATAGAGGGCGATCAGCCGCCGGCAGAGCTCGGGCTCGAACACCCTGGGCGTGATCAGGGCGGGGGCCGACAGCGGGGTGCGGGCGTGATCCTGCGGCGGGGGCAGGGTGGAAAGCGCGGCGAACAGGCCGGCCTCGGCCCCGACCGGGGCCTTGGCCAGCAACCGCAGGGTGGGATCGAGCAGGACCCAGTGGCAGGTCTGGGCGCCCGCCTCGTCCAGGGCGCCATAGAGCCGGCTGACCGCACCGTCCCGGTCGAGGATCCAGCGCAGGCCGCGCTGATCGCGGACCTGGGCGATGGTCGCCTCGTCGCGCAGCACGGCGAGGGCGGTCAGGGTCTTGTCGTCGAACAGGCCCTGGTGGGCGGCGAGCATCTTCAGCGCCCCGACCCGCGTCGCGTCGTCCAGGGGCAGGAAGCCGATCAGGACGTACTGGCCCCCCAGGCTGGCGAAATCGAAGGCCGGCTGGCTTTCCGTCGGGGCGGTGAACCAGGGGGCGGGCTCGCCACGGGCGAAGTCGGTCATCGCAGGTCTCCGGCCGGATGGCTGAGGCGTCTAGGCCGCCTTGGGCCGCATCACCAGCCACGGCGTCGGCGCGGTGCGCCATTCCCACACCGCCAGCAGGTGGTCCAGGTGGCCGAGCCCGGAGAGCCAGGCGGGCAGGGGCATGGTCTTGCCCTGCTGGTCGATGCGGACGATGTCGTGCGTGGGCGAGAACCGCGCCATCAGCCCGGCCAGGGCGCCGGGCCGGTAGACATCGTGGGTCTCCACGATGATGCTCATCCGCGCCAGGGCCGGGCTCTTGTCGGGCTGCAGGATGTCCAGTTCGGCGCCCTCGGTGTCGACCATCACCAGGCAGCGCTGGTCGGCGAAGGCCTGGAAGCCGTCGGGGGCGAACTCGCCGCCGATCTTCACCCGATCGCTCACCCCGTTCACGGCCGACAGCTGGGCGCAGGCGGCGCGCGCGCGCGGGTCGATGTCATAGGCGTGGACCGTGACCCCGGGCATCATCCGCGCCAGGCCCACGGCGTAATAGCCTTCAGCGCAGCCCACATCGATCACGCAGTCCAGGCCCTGGGTGGCGAAGGCGGCGATGTCGGCGTGAAGCTCGCACTCATAGGTGCCCAGCAGCCGCGGGATCAGCGCGCCTTCGGTCGCTTCCTTGACATAGGTCATGCCCTGGAACGGACCTTGTAGGATGGTCTGGCCGTGGTGCTGGAAATAGGTGTTGGCGATGATCGCCGATCGCCACTTGGCCATCAGCCGCAGGACGTTGTTGAGCTCATCGATCGAGTCGAGCGGCTTTTCGTCCGCGACCCTTTGCTTGAGCATCGTCGCGACGGTCTGGTTTATGTTCATCGGGGAACTATCCGGGTTGGCCAAGCGCGATCAAGCCAAATGGCGATTTGACCGGTCCGACTCCAGAAAGGTCTTACGCCGTGCCGCCCAGCCTGTTTGAACGGCCCGAGGGGCGGATGCTGGTGGCGCTCGCCGTCGGCCTGCTGATCGGCGTCGATCGCGAACGCCGCAAGGGCGAGGGCGGGGCCAGGGGCTATGCCGGCCTGCGGACCTTCGCCCTGGCCGGCCTGATCGGCGGGGGTGTCGGCCTGCTCGGCCAGCCGCTGCTGACGGCGGTCGCCGGCCTGATGATCGGGGCGGCGGTCCTGACCGGCTATCTCCTGGGCGAGCGGCGCGATCCGGGCCTGACCACGGAGGTCGCCTTCTTCGCCACCTTCCTGCTGGGGGTCATCGCCGCCAACCGCCCGGTCCTGGCCGGAGAGGCGGGGGTGGTGGTCGCCGCCCTCCTGGCCTGGCGCACGCCCCTGCACCACCTGGTCCGCGAGAGCCTGAGCGAGCAGGAGTTGCTCGACGGCCTCAGCTTCGCGATCGCGGCCCTCGTCGTCCTGCCCCTGCTGCCCGATCGCGCCGTGGATCCCTGGGGCCTGATCAATCCCTTCCTGTTCTGGCGGCCGGTGGTGGTGCTGATGGGGCTGAGCGCGCTCGGCTATGTCGCCCTGCGCCTGGCCGGGGCGCGCTATGGTCTCCTGGTGGCGGGCCTGGCCGGGGGCCTGATCTCCTCGACCGCGACCATCGCGGCCATGGCCGGCCGCGCCCGCGGCGACGCGCGCCTGGTCCCCTCCGCGGCGGCGGGCGGGGTCGCCTCCATGCTCTCCAGCCTGGCCTATCTCTGCGCCCTGGTCGCCGCCGCCCGGCCCCAGCTGATGATCATCCTGGCCGTGCCGATGGCGGCCGGCGGGCTGGGCATACTGGTCTACTCAGCCCTCCTGGCCCGTCGCAGCGTCGGGGCGCTGGAGGAGCGGGTCGATCCGGGACGGGCCTTCAATCTCAAGGTCGCCCTCACGTTCGTGGTGCTGGTCACCCTGTTCACGATGCTGGCGCGGGGTCTGGACCTGTGGCTCGGCGAGGCCGGGATCCTGGCGGGCGCGGCCCTGACCGGCCTGGTGGACGCTCACGCCGCGGCGGTGTCCATGGGCGCGCTTGCGCTCAGCGGGGCGGCCTCCGACCGTGCCGCGGCGACGGGCGTATTGCTGGGGCTTTCGACCAACATGCTGGTCAAGGCCCCGACCGCCTTCGTGCTCGGCGGCCGGGCCTATGGGGTGCGGGTCAGCCTCGGGGCCGCGGTGCTGCTGGCCGGCCTGTGGGCGGGCGCGGTCCTGCAGGGCGGCGGGTTCGGTCTCTAGGCCGCGGGGCGGGGCGCGAAACGGGCGCGAAACCGCTCCACCACCACCGGCGCCAGGGCCGCGGCGATGCCGCCCGTATCGGCGATCAGGTTGTTCCAGGCCCGGTCGTGGGGCAGGCCGCGCAACACCTGCAAGAGCTCGAGCGCCGCGGCGAACACCACATAGCCGACGCCGATGCGCCGGATCTGGACGCGCGGCATCGCCGCCGCCCCGGCGATCGCCGCAATGTAGAAGGCCGCGAAATGCTCCAGATAGTGCGAGTGCAGCACCTTGGGCAGCAGCCAGCCCGGGGCGATGATCGCGATGAAGATGGCCAGGGCGGTCACGCCAAACGCCAGTCGGGCGCCGACGGCCAGCAGGCCGGTGTCGGGATAGGGCTGAATTGGCTCGGTCGTCATGGCTCGGTCGTCGGTGCTGCGGCGCCGGGTCGATCCGACGCACGCCCATCTAAGCCTCCCGCGCCGCCGGGCGCCAGGGCGTGGGGAAATCCTTCGGGAATCATGCGAGGTTCCCACCATGTCCAGTCAGCCCGGCCTGCCGGAATTCGACCTTCCGATGATCTTCGGCGACCAGGTGGCCGGCCTCGGCTTCCAGGCCGGGACCTTCCGCGTGGCCCTGGCGGCCAATGTCACCGACGGCCAGGGGCGCGAGCATCTGGTGAAGTCGGGGTTCCTGATCCTCAGCCCCGACGGCATGCTCGAACTGCGCAGCCAGATCGATCAGATGCTGATCGAGCTCGAGCGCAAGGGCGTGCTCAATCTGCGGCCTGAGCGCCTCGACGGCTGAAGCTCAGCGGGCGACCGCGGCCGCGGCGGGCGGCAGGATCAGGGCGGGTTCGGCGGATGAAGGCGCGGGCGATACCGGCGCCGCCTCGGGATCGATGACGACGCCCACCCGTCCGGCGAAATCATGATGCAGATTGGCGATCCGCAGGGAATGGGCCGAGGCCCGCTCCAGAGCCGCCGCCAGGGCCGGGTCGCGCTGGCCCTCGGCCTGGATCGCCAGCAGGCCGGAGACCTGCCGCAGATGGTCTGTCACCTGGCTCGACAGGTCCTGCAGCCGCTCGGCCTCGTCACGGGCGCGGGCCTCGGCGGCCGCCTGGCGCAGGGCCAGAGCCTCCAGGGCGCGGATCAGGCCGGTGATCAGATAGATGGCGATGGCCGAGGTGGCCACGAACAGCGCCACGCCCACCACATTGGCCCAGGTCAGCTTCCACTCGAAGACCGGTGGCGCGAAGCACCAATAGGCCAGCGCCGCCGAGAGGCCGGTCGCCAGCATGGCCGGCCGCGGCCCGAGCGCATAGGCCGACAAAAGCACGACCGGATAGAAGACCGTATAGATCTGGGTGGTCCCGAAGACCGGGGTCAGCAGGAACCGCAGCACCAGGCCAGTGGCCACCAGGCTGACCGCCGAGACATATCGCAACCGCTCCTGGTCCGCGGCCAAGTCTCTGGATCTGCTTTGGAAAATCGAACGCTGGTCGGTCAAGTGCGATGCTCTGGCGAACGTCCACCCATAACGGGTTGTTGCAGGCAGTCCAGCCCTATCGCGCCGGTTTGGGCGGCGCGGCGCCCAGTTCCATCACCAGCTTGGTCAGAAGGTACAGCCTGGGCGTGACCGACTTCATGTCCATGAACTCCTTGGTGGAGTGAAAGCCGCCGCCCACCGGGCCCAACCCGTCCAGGGCGGGGATACCCGCCTCATAGGCGAGCGCTGATTCGGAGGCGCCGCCATTGCCGCCGAGGCCCAGCGTCAGGCCCAGCGGGGCGTAGATCGCCTGGGCCCGGGCGGCCAGCGCGTCGGTCATCGGATTGTTGGGCAGGGGCGGGAAGGAGTTCTCGCGGGTCACCGTCACCTTGGTGTCGGGCACCACCGTGGTCTGGGCGGACTTCTCGAAGCCCGCCACCACCGCGTCCAGGTCGGCCTTGGAGCGGATCCGCACATTGATCTGGGCGCGGGCGTCCTCGGGGATGATGTTGTAGCGCGAGCCGGCGTTGATGATGGTCAGATTGACCGTCGTGCCCGATCCGGAATGTGGGAACTGGTCGACGGTCGCCAGCTGGTGGACCAGCTCGGTCGCCGCATTGCGGCCGTCCTGCGGGGCGACCCCGGCATGGGACGCGCGGCCCTTCACGTCGATGTCGATGGTCGACGAGCCCTTGCGCCAGACGGTGATCACGTCGGGCGAATCGCCGGGCTCCAGGTTCAGCTCGACGTCGTGCTCATGCACCAGCTTGTCGATCAGCTTGCGGGTGCCGGGCGAGCCGCGCTCTTCGCTGGTCTCGATCAGGAAGGTGATCTTGGCGAAGTTCTTGAAGCCCAGCTGATTGAGCAGCTTCAGGGCGAAGACGCCCTCGACGACCCCGCCCTTCTCGTCGGTGATCCCGGGGCCATGGCCGACATCGCCCTCGATGCTGAACGGCCAGCCCGCCACCGTGCCTGGCCCGAATACCGTATCGATGTGGCCGATCAGCAGGATCTTCGCCTTGCCGGTCCCGGTCAGGGTGGCGACTGTGTTCTCGGGCAGGCCGTCGATCTCGGCGGGCACGCTCTCGACCGTCATGCCCAGGGCCTTCAGGTGCGGGATCAGCACGGCGGCGACCTTGCGGCCGCCCTCGACGTCGCCGGTGCCGGAATCGATGTTCACCACCTGCTTCAAGAGCTCCAGCTGGGCGGGCCGCGCGCCTCGGCCGCGGCCCAGACCTTGGCGTCCTTGCCGGCCGCCTGGGCGGCGCCGCCCAGGCCCAGAACCATCGCCGCCGTCGCCGCGCCGCAGAGCCAGGTGGAAGTCGTCATCGCGCACCCCAATATCGAAACAGGCGCGGACAATGACCCTGCGTCGCGCGGCGGGCAAGGGCGGCGCGCGCCGGTGCGGCAGGGCAGGCTCAACTGCATCCAGTGTGGCGTTTCGCCCCCGGTTCAGGTTCAGATGGCCGCGGTTCCAAGGGGGAGGACGCCATGGCCGCCGCGGCCGAGACACGCATCAATTCCAGCCTGGTGGTGGCGATCTGCTTCTTCATCGCCGCCCTGGAGGGCTACGACATCCAGGCCTTCGGCATCGCCGCGCCCCAGTTCGCCCCCCTGCTGCACCTCAATCCCGGCCAGATGGGCTGGGCGGGCTCGGCCACCATGGCCGGGCTGATGCTGGGCGCGCTCGGCGGCGGCTGGATCGCCGACCGCGTTGGGCGCCGGCCGGTCCTGGCCGTGGCGGTCGCCGCCTTCGGCCTGTTCTCGGTGGCCACGGCGCTATCCAACAGCTTCGAGACCCTGACCCTCGCCCGGTTCCTGACCGGGGTCGGGTTCGGCGGGGCCATGCCCAACCTCATCGCCATCGCGACCGAGATCAGCCCGGTCAGCCGGCGCGCGGCGACCACCACCAGCATGTTCTGCGGCCTCCCGGCCGGCGGCTCCCTGGTCGCCCTGATCGCCCACCACGGCCAGCAGATGATGGACTGGCGGCTGATCTTCCTGATCGGCGGCGCCCTGCCCCTGCTGCTCACCCCGGTCATCCTGCTGTTGCTGCCGGAGACCCGCCCGACCCACGCGCCGGACGCCGACCGGCGGGTGGTGGCCGGCGTCTTCGCCAAGGGCCGGGCCATCCCGACCCTGCTGATCTGGGTGGTGTTCGGTCTGGACCTCCTGGTCACCTATCTGCTGCTCAACTGGCTGCCGACCCTGGTGGTGGCCAAGGGCTTCACCCCGGCCGAGGGGGCGACCGCCTCGCTCTGGTTCAACGGCTTCTCGATCGTGGGCGCCCTGGTTCTGGGCTGGCTGGCCGACCGGGTCGGGTTCCGCTGGCCCGCGACCCTCATGTTCCTGGCCCTGGCCGGCGCGCTCTACGGCCTGGCCAATGCGGCGGGCCTGCCCCTGATCCTGGTCTGGGCGGCGGCGTCCGGCTTCATGGTTGTGGGCGGGCTCTATGTGCTCTACGCGCTCGCCCCGATCTACTATCCGACCCCGATCCGCGCCGCGGGCGCCGGCGCTGCCATCGCCGTCGGACGCCTGGGCTCCATCGCCGGGCCGATCCTCGCCGGGAACCTGCGCGCGGACGGCTACAGCCCCGACCAGGTGTTCGCCGCCATGATCCCCGCCGCCCTGATCGCGGCGGCGGCGGTCTGGGGCCTGATGACGATCGGCAAGCCGGTCGAGGACTAGCCCCGCGTCGCCGCCATCGCCGCCTGCTTCACCGTGTCGGGCAGGGTGGTGAACCACGCCTGGGGGGACAGCCGCTCGGCGATCCGTCGCTTGCCGGCCTCGGCCAGGCGCCGGCCCAGCTCCGGCTTGACCCGCAGCCGGCGCAGCGCCTCGGCGGCGGCCTCCAGGTCGGGCTCGGCCCAGATCTGCCCGCGATAGATGCCTTGCGGGTCCTCCACCGGCACGGACCGGGCGGGGACCATCAGGGCGCAGGTCTCATCCATGAAATCCAGATTGCCCGACCAGGCGGTGGCGATCACTGGCGTGCCCAGCGCCATGGCCTCGGCCGGGGTCAGGCCGAAGCCCTCCGCCCGGTGCAGCGACACCAGCACGTCGGCGGCGGCGATCAGGCGCTTCACCCGGCCATAGGACCAGGTGGCGTCCTCGATCGTCACATTGGCCGGGGCGAGGGCCCGCAGGGCCGCCAGGGCCTGGGGAAAGCGCGCGCCGTTCTGCGTCTTCAGGATCAGCTGGGCGCCCGCGTCCTCGCCGAAGGCCTTGGCGAAGGCCGCGATGACCCCCTCCGGGTTCTTGCGCGCCGCCGAGGAGTTGAAGTCGAACAGGGCCACGGCCAGGAAGCCCGGCGGGCGGGGCTCGGGCGGGATGTCGCGGTAGTCCTCCAGGAAGAAGGGATGCGGCACCACCCGCACCGGCGCGGCGGCGTCCCCAAAGGCCTCGGCCGTATAGCGGCTGGGCGCCCAGATCTCCTCCACCAGGCCCGCGTCCTTCATCCATGCCGCCGGCGCCTTGGGCAGCTCCCAGGCCCAGTAGCCATAGCGCGGGCCCTGCAGACGGCGGGGATCGAGTTTCGCCAGGGCCGCGACCATCTCCGGCGGATTGAGGTGGAAGATCCAGGGGCGGCCGGCAGCTTGGGCTGGGGCGGCGGCAGCCAGTCGAGCCGGGCGCCGGTGACATCCACCCGCTCAACCGGCACGCCTAGGGCCTCGAAGGCCCGCGCCGCCTGGCGGGCGGAGGCGGCGATGCCGTGAGAGGCTTCGAACCAGCCCACCACCCGCACCGGGCCGCGCCAGCTCTGCGCCTCATGCGGCGCGGCGGCGGCCTTGCGCACCTGGGCCTCCAGGAGGCGGCCGAGCAGGGGTTGGGCCCCGTTGCGCAGGCCGGAGGGCGCGAGCCGGCGCCACAGCCGGCGGGCGGGATCGAACAGGCTCACGGCCGCGCGGCCGAGCGCCAGGCGACCCCCTGGGCCAAAAGGGCGACCGCGTCGGCGGGGGCGAGGCCCGGATCGGTGGCGAACACCACCTGGGCGACGCGGGCCGGCGGGGCGGCCGGATCGCCGGCGGCGGTGCGGAACCGGTCGGTCGCGGCCTCGAACACCACTTCGTCGCCCAGGGCCAGATCAGGCCGCCAGGTCTCCACCACATGCAGCCGCCGCGCCTCGCCGTGGCCCTGGGGCCGGCGCGCCAAGGGCGCGGCCGGGCGGCTCATCAGGACGGCCAGCCGCCAGGCCGGGTGGCTGCGCACATTGGCCGGCAGGTCGGCGACGTCGATCCCGACCTCGGCCAGGCCGCCGCCGATCAGCCAGCGCAGGAATCCGAACCGCGACTTCAGGCCGGTCAGGGGGAACAGCTTCTGCAGGTCGGTCCGCGCTTCCCACAGCTTCAGGAACAGCCGCGGGAAGGGCACGCCGCGCGCCATGATGGTGGGGGCGTCGAGGGTCGGCCGCGCCGCCGGCGGCCATCCGGCCCGGCCGGCCAGGCCATAGGCCGCCAGTTCGGGATCCAAGGTCTCGCCCAGCGCATAGGCCGCCGCCCGGGCGGCCAGGTCCGGGGTGATGGCTTCGCCCAGGAAGCGCGGATCGAACCGGCCGGCCAGGGCCTCGGGCCCGATCAGCCAGGCCTTGAGCCCGGCCTCGTCGGTCGCGAAGCGCTCGCGCAGGTCCTTGCGCGCCGCCAAGAGGGCGCCGATCGCCGGCGGCGGCCATTGGGTGATCAGGGCCTGGGCGAGCTCCTCAGAGCCGGCCAGCCAGGGCGCCTCAGGCGGTGTCGCGGGGCTGCGGGTGGTGGCCCGCGGCGCGTCCAGCCAGATCTCGGCCTCCGGCGTCAGGCCACCGCCGAAATCCTCGCCCCGGCGCGCGGCGTCCAGCATGCGGCGGCGCTCGGCCGCGGTCACCAGCCGGCCGGAGGGCAGGGCGCGGTGGCCATAGGGCGTGGCGCTGGCGCTGGCATGGCCATTGGCCAGCATGACCTTGGCGTAGTCGGCGCAGAGCTTGGCCAGCGGCGATCGGGGCGCGATCCGGATGCGGTCCTGGTGCTTGGACAGCACTCGGGCCGGGCCGGGTCGAAGCCGGAGAAATGGAAGAACACCAGGGGCTCGCCATCGACGGTCCAACCCTCGGCGTCCTGGCCAGGACCCGCTCCTCCAGGTTCCAGTAGGCGAGGTTCAGCGCTGGGGTCCGCAGGAGCGCCAGGTCGCTGACGAAGCCCGGCGCGAGGTCCATCCACTTCTGGTCGGTGAACAGGCCGGCGGCGAAATCCACCCGGCAGTCGAACTCCAGCCGCGCGCCCCACCAGTCCAGCAGGGCCGTGATCTGTGGCTCGTCGCGGACCGCCATGAAGCCGAGATTGTAGGCCCCCGAGGCGAGGATCACCCGGTCGGAGGGATTGGCCTCGCCCTTCAGCGGTCGGGTCAGGTGCGGCGTCAGCACCAGGGGCGCCCGGACCAGGCCCTCGCGCACGGCCGCCAGCGGCCGATAGACGAAGATGTCGGGGTCCAGATAGACCGCCTGGCCGATCTGCGGCCGCGCCAGCAGGGTCTTGAACGCGTGCGGCTTGATGGCGGTGTTCAGTTCGATGGCGTCGTAATAGGCGCTCATCGCCGCGAAGTTCGGGACGAAGTCGCCGGCGTCCAGCACCTCGATGTCCGGATCGGCGAAGGTCATCGGCCCGTCGGAGGCCACCACCACCCGGCGCAGACCGGGCTCGGCCGCGGCCAGGCTGTCCATCAGGGTCTGAGCCTGGGCCTGGTAATTGCGCGAGACGATGGTGAAGACGACGTCCAAGGGCTTCCCGCGCAGAGGCTGACCGGTGGGCAGATGTAGCAGGCCAGGTTCGTCCCGTCAGGCGGCGGCGAGCAGCTGGTCCATCTTCTTGACGTCGACCATGGGCGAGGCCACGCCCGCGTCCATCCGCATGACCTTGTTGCAGTAGAGCCGGATCAGGTCGAGGTCGTGGCTGGCCAGCACCAGGATGCCGGCCCGCTCCACCAGGCTGAGCAGCCGGGCGTGGGCGATCTTCTGGAACTGGGCGTCGCCGACCGCGATCCATTCGTCCATCAACAGCACGTCGGCGTCGACGGCGGTGGCGACGGCGAAGGCGAGACGCGCCTGCATGCCGGCGGAATAGGTCTTGAGCGGCATGGCCAGGAAGGGACCCAAGCCCGTGAAGGCGCCGATCTGGTCCATCTTGGCCTCGATCTCCTTGGCGGAGAGGCCGGCGATGCGCCCGCGCAGCCGGATGTTCTCCAGCCCCGTGGCCGAGGGGTCGATGCCCAGGCTCAGGTCCAGTAGCGGGGCGATGCGGCCATTGACCTCGATCGTGCCTTCGTCCGGCTCATAGGCGCCCGACAGCGCCCGCAGCAGGGTGGTCTTGCCCGAGCCGTTGTGGCCGATCAGGCCCAGCCGGTCGCCGGCCTTGAGCTTGAGATTGAGGCCCTGGATGGCGGTGACGTCGGTCGCGCCATGGTGCGCGCCCAGCTGGCCGCCGACCGCGACGCGGGCCAGGTGTTTCTTCAGCGACTTGGCGTCCACCCCATAGACGGGGAAGCGCATGGTCAGGTCGGTGATGGTGATCGAGACCGGGGGCGGCTTCATAGGTAATGCACGATCCGGCGGCGGATGACCGCGAAGACGGAGAAGGTGGCCGTCCAGCCGACCACGGCCATGGTCGCCAGGACGGCGTAGCTCAAGCCCGACGGCATGCGCCCCATGAGCGGCGAACGAATGACGTCCAGCATGTGGAAGAAGGGATTGAACACCAGCACGGCGTGCTTGGCCAAGATGCCGTGGCCCGGCAGCCAGAACACCGGGGTCAGGAAGATCGCGAACTGCATGATCGAGCCGACGATCTGCGGGATGTCGCGGAACCGGGCCGAGGCGAGCGCCACCGCGAAGCTGATCCAGATGACATTGGCCAGCGTCAGCGCCAGGCCCACGACCGCCAGCGGCACATTGGCCTTGCGCCAATAGCCGTACCAGATCAGCACGCCGACGATGATCACCGTGTGGTGCGCCAGGTTGATCAGGTTCCGGAAGGCCGTCCGCCAGATGAAGGTGAACATCGGCAGGGAGGTCTGGCTGAGCATCCCCTTGGCGGCGACGAAGGTGTCGCAGCCCTCGATGATGGTGAGCGAGATCATGCCCCAGAAGACGATGCCGATGGCGACCCACGGCATGAATTCGTCGAGCGCGATGTGGAACAGCTTCGAATAGATGAAGCCGATGCCCAGGACCATCAGGGCCATGGAGAGCGTGATCCAGAACGGACCCAGGATCGAGCCGCGATAGCGCGACACCACGTCGTGCCAGGCGAGCGACCAGGCCAGTCCCGCCTTGTGAGTGGAGGCCCGCAGGTCCGCGAGCGCCATGCTGAACTCATGCAGGGTTCCACGGCGGCCCGTGCGCAGCATGTGTTCGGCGATCTGCATTCAGGCTCCTGACGAGTGGGCGCTGGTAACAGGTCGCATTTTGCGGTGCAAGCACGGCGCCCGGACCGGGCGCGCGGCCCGGGGTCGCTACGGCGCCGAGACGGAGTCGGCGTTCCACATCTGCACCCCGTCGGCGGTGGTCACATAGATCACGCTGCCGGCCCGGCTGCCGTCCTTCATCGGGTGCATGAAGATGCTGACCTTGTCGCCGGGCTTGAAGCTGTCGTGCTTCCAGCCCTTGCGCGCCACCAGGTTCGGGGCGTGGCATTCGAAGCCCCAGGTCTCCGGCTGGCCGCCGTCCTTGCCGGGCGCCAAGACATAGAGCCAGACGTGCGGCATGCTCCAGCGGAACTCGGTGACCGTGCCGGTGAGGGTCACGGTCTTGTCGAGGGCGAACATGTTGAAGCTGTGGTGCGCCTGGGCCGGGGCGGCGAGCGCCAGGGCGGCCAGGCCCAGGGTCAAGACCCCGCGGCGGGCGATCATGGACGTCGCGCCCATCACTTGGCCCCCGGATTATAGGCGAGCTTGGGGTCGAGCATGCGGGCGGCCTCGCTGTCTATGTCCTTGATGGCCTTCAGGTCGGTCGCCTTCAGGGCCTCCAGGTCGGGTTCGCAGACCGCCTCGAACCGCTCGGTGTCGGCGGGCATGCGGTCGTATTTCAGGGTGACGGTCCAGGGCGCGGTCAGGGTCTTGGGATCGGTGACGGTGAGGGCGTCGATCAGGGTCTTGCCGCCGTCCTCCAGATGCAGCCGCTCGGTGATCTTGGTCGTGGCCCCGCGCGGCAGGCCGAACACCCCGCCCCGGTCGTTGAAGCCCGCCGTGTCGATGACCAGGGTCTCGCCCTCCCAATGGCCGACGGAATAACCGTTCCACGAGGTGTCGGGATCGGCCGGCATCGGCCGGTCCAGATAGATGGTGCGCGGCTCGTCATTGCCTGGATCATGCTCGGAGAGCACCACGAGGCGGCCGGCGCCGGCCAGGATCTCGATCGGCGACTTCCACTGCATCATCGCCGGGAAGCCGGTCGGCAGGCACAGCATGTTGCTGACGCTGCGCACGAAGCCCCCCTCGCGCGCCTTGGCCGCCTTGGCGCGGCGGGCGGCCAGCTCGGGAACCACCGGCGGCGGATTGGAATCCCGGGCCGCCTCGACCCGCCCGCGATAGTCCCAGAAGCCGGTCAGGTCGGGCGCCGCATGGGCGGTTCCGGCCAGCATCAGGGCGGTCAGGCCCGCGAGGATCGGTCGATGGAGGCGCAGGGTCATGGCGTCCTCACATCTTGTCGTTCAGGACCTGGCCCGAGGGCGTGGTCACCTTGACCATCAGCCCGTACTTGGCCCCGTTCTTCATGGGGTGCAGGACCAGCGGCACCTTGTCCCCGGCCTTCAGCGACTTGGCCGACCAGCCGCGGCGGCCGATGATGTTCGGCGCCGAGCATTCCACGGTCCAGGCCTCGGTCGTGCCGTCCGGCATGGCCGCCACCACCTGCAGCATGGCGTGCGGATTCTGCCAGGTGAAGGACACCACGGTGGCCTCCAGCGGCACGTACTTGGCGTTGTCGTACATGTTGAAGGCGTGGTGCGCCTCGGCCCCGCTGGCGGTCAGGGCGGCGGAGGCGGCAAGGCCGGCCAGGGCGGTGCGGCGAAGGGTCATGAAGGGCTCCGGGGAAGGGTCGGGGGGCAGGGCGCGGTCACTGGTCGCCGGGCGGCTTCTTGTAGTCGGGGTCCCCCTGGAACCGCTCCGACCAGCCGGGCGCGTCGACCTCGCAGACATATTCCCACAGCTGGGTTCTGGGTTCGGTGCGGTGGTACCTGTAGGTCACGGTCCAGGGGGCGATCAGCACGTTGGGATCGTCGAAGGTCATCTGGTTGACCAGGGTCTGGCCGCCGTCCGCCAGGCTGTAGCGCTCGGTGATCTTGGTGGTCAGCGACATCACCCCGCCGAAGCCGAAGGGCATGTGGCTGATGCGGTCATTGAGGCCGGTGGTCTCGACCACCAGGGTCTTGCCCTCCCAGTGGCCGATGGCGTCGCCGTTCCAGCTGGGCTCCTGGTCGGTCAGGTGGGTCTTGCGGTCGAGCGCGATGGTGCGGGGCAGGGTGCTGCTCTCCGACAGCATGGTCACCCGGCCCGGCGTCTCCAGGATCTCCAGGGCGAATTCGTTGGTCACCATGCTGGGCATGCCGACCGGCAGGCACTTCTTGCCATTGTCCGAGAGCACCGCGCCGCCGTTCTCGCGCTTGGCCCGCTTGGCGTCGGCGATCGCCTTGACCTCGGGTTTCAGGGGCGGGCGGAATTCTTCCTGGTGGTCATAGGTGTGCTGGTCGAGCAGCCAGACCGCGGTCAGGCCGGGGGCCGGGGCGGCGATCGCGGCCGATCCGCCGGCAAGGGCCAGGCCGAACGCCAGGACCGAGACGGCGCGCGCGTGGGACTGCCCGATGCCTGCCATGACGCCCCCTTCGCGAACCCGCGCGGGGCCGACCACTCAGGCCCCGGGGACCACTTTAGCGAGCCCCCGACCCCCGTCTTCCGGGCGGGCGTTGGCAGCACTTTCAAACGGAACCAGGGGGTGGCCGGGCCGGGGTCAGCGTCCGGCCGGCTGGAACAGCTCGACCACATTGCCGGCCGGGTCGCGCAGCAGCACCTGCTTGCCGCCGGGACCCGACAGGATCTCGTTGCGGAACGGCGCGCCGGCGGCCTTCAGCCGGGCGACCTCGGCCTCGATGTCGTCGACGATCAGGTGGATGCGGTTCCAGCCGCCGGGGCCGGGGACCGCCCCGTCGGGCATGGGCCGGCCGGCCGAGCTCGCCGGCCCGCTCAGCAGCAGCCGCAAGGGCCCGCGCGCCACGTCGGCGAAGGCCGGCGGAAAGCTGGTCAGCACCTCGAAGCCCAGCAGGCCGGTGTAGAAGTCGACCGCCGCGGCGACGTCGTCGACCATGTAGCGCACGCTCACCATCTCACGCGGTTCGGTCATAGGACTCTCCTTCAGGATCAGGGGCGGCCAGGCGGGCCAGCAGATATCCGATACGGGTCTCGAGCTCGGCGGCGGTGGCCTGGAACAGGGGATAGGTCACGGCGTCGTCCTCGCCGGTCGCGGGATTGGGCAGGCTCCAGTGGACGAGCTGGGGCTCGCCATGATGGACGGGGCAGGCCTCGCGCACCCGGTCGCACAGGCTGATCACCCAGTCGAAATCCTCGCCCGCATAGACCTCGACCGACTTGGGGGTCTGGGCCGACAGGTCCAGGCCATAGGTTTCGGCCATCACCCGCACCGCGTTGGGGTGCAGGGCCTTGGGGTGGCTGCCGGCGCTGAAGGCTTCGATCGCCCCGCCCGACATCGACCGGGCCAGGGCCTCGGCCATCTGGGAGCGGGCGCTGTTGCCGGTGCACAGGAACAGCACCCTGACCGGTCCCGCGATCGCCTCGCCCCGCGCCGGCGGGATCAGCTTCAGGCCGGGATGCAGGGCCCCACCCGCCGCCGACAGCTCGCGGCCCACCCGCTCCAGGTCCAGGCCGTAATAGGTGTCGCGCCCATCGGCCGAACTGCGCCTCGCCGACACCAGCCGCCCGGCCTTCAGCTTGGCCAGGTGGTAGGAGACCAGGTTCTGCGGCTCGCCCACCAGGCCGGTCAGCTCGTGCACCATGCGGTCGCTGCGCGCCAACTCTCCCAAGAGCCGCCACCGCAAGGGGTGGCCGGCGAGCTGCAGGACGGCGGGGGGCGCGGACGGGGTCATGCCCTCTAAATACATCAATCAGGATTGATGCATCAAGATCATTTGATGCGTTCCACCCCTACGCCTTCGACCGTCGCCCACGGCAGGCCTCGGAGCAGTAGCGGACCTCGTCCCAGACGCGGGCCCACGTCTTGCGCCAGACGAACGGCCGGCCGCACACGACGCAGGTCTTGGCCGGCAGGTCGGCCTTGGCGACGCGCCGGGCCATCAGAGCCGCCCCGCCCGCATGGCGGTCAGATGCGCCTCAGCCTGCTCCCGCAGGGCCGCCTGCCTGGCCTCCCCCATCTTGTCCCAGGTGGAATAGACGTAGGGCATCCGCGCATTGCGGCTGAACCGCTCCCGGTGGCGGGCCATGAAGTCCCAATAAAGCGCGTTGAACGGACAGGACCGCTCGCCCACCGACACGGTGGGGTCATAGGCGCAGCCCCCGCAGTAATTGCTCATCCGGCGGATATAGGCCCCGCTCGCCGCATAGGGCTTTGAGGCCAGGAGCCCGCCGTCGGCGTGCAGCGCCATGCCCAGCGTATTGGGCGCCTCCACCCACTCATAGGCGTCGGCATAGACGGCCAGGTACCACGCGTGGACCGCCCTGGGATCGAGCCCGGCCAGCAGGGCGAAATTGCCGGTGATCATCAGCCGCTGGATGTGGTGCGAATAGGCGTGCTCGCGGGTGTGGGCCAGGACCTCGCCCATGCAGGCCATGGCCGTCTCGCCGCTCCAATAGAGCCAGGGCAGGGGCTCGTGGGCGTCGAGCGCATTGCGCTCCAGATAGCCCGGCATGAACCGCCAATAGATCCCGCGCACAAATTCCCGCCAGCCCAGGATCTGGCGCACGAACCCCTCCACGGCGTTCAGCGGCGCGGCCCCGGCCCGCCAGGCCGCCTCCGCCCGCCGGCAGATCTCCAGCGGATAGAGCAGGCCCGCGTTCAGATAGGCCGAGAGCAGGGAATGGCGCAGATAGGGCTCGCCGCGCACCATGGCGTCCTGGTGGTCGCCGAAGCCGGGCAGGATGTGGGCGATGAAGTGGTCCAGCTCCTTCAGGGCCTGGCGCCGCGTCACTGCGAAATGGAACGGCTCCAGCTGGCCATAGCCGTCCGGGAACCGCCGGCGCACCAGGTCCAGCACCTCCAGCGTGATGGCGTCCTTCTTGAAGCTCAGCCGGGGCGGGCCGGCCAGCCCCTTGTCCGGCGGCTTTCGGTTGTCGGCGTCATAGTTCCAGCGCCCGCCGGCGGCTTGCCGTCCGCCTCCATCAGCACCCCGTGGCGCCTGCGCATGTCGCGATAAAAGTACTCCATCCGCAGCTCGCGCCGCCCCTCGGCCCAGGCGTCGAACTCGGCGTGCGAACACAGGAACCGGGTGTCGGGCAGGATCTCCAGCGGCGCGGCCAGCGCCAGCCGCAAAGCCTCGAACGCCTCGGCCAGCCGCCACTCGCCGGGCTCCGTCACCACCACCCGGTCGGGCGCAAGGTCCTCGACGGCGCGCAGGATCTCGCCCTCAAGGCTCTGGCTGTTGCCCGCGTCCTCCAGGGCCACATAGCGCACGCGATAGCCCGCCGCCCGCAGCGCCGCCGCGAAGTGGCGCATGGCCGAGAACAGGAAGGCGATCTTCTTGACGTGGTGGCGCACATAGCTCGCCTCGGCCATCACCTCGGCGATCAGGAACGTGTCGGCGGCCTTATCCGCCCCCGCCACCACCTCCAGCCGCGTCGAAAGCTGGTCGCCGAGGATCACGCGGAGGGTCGACAGGGCGGGGGTTCCTTGAGGCGGGGCGGCGGAAGCGGGTGATGGTACGGGCGCCCGTCACGCGCGGATGCGCGGGCGAAGCCCACCCAAGAGGCGCCTGACGCCGCGCGGCGTCGCCTCGTTCCGTGCGGCGGAAACAACCGGCATCAACGATGAGAAGGACCACGGACATCCTAACCCGGAGGGCCCGAAATCGCCGACCTGTTTCGACCGGGCGGGTTTGACGTCAACATGGACGAGGGGGTTTGGGATGACGGTGGGTTGGGTTAAATTATTGATTATAAATAGTTTTAATGTGAAAAATGGGTGAGGTCTTGTGCGGGCCCTGGGTGAGTGGGGGCGTTCCGGCGCGCCGGAGGGTGTCAGCGGATTCTCGCTTGGCGGGGGCGCCTTGCCTTGAGAGACGCAGGGTCAGCGCGCGACTTCGAGCCTCAGGATCTGACCACCGCCCACGCCCCCGCTCTCCCGCTCATTCCCGCGAAGGCGGGAATCCAAGCGGGGTCGGGAAGGACCGCAAAGGTTGGAGTGCAGCACGATTCCGGTGCGGCGAGTTGGCAATGGGGGGGTGCCCGTCTTCCGGCCTAGAAGTCGGCTAAGGACTCTTGTCTGACGTTCGGATGGTCCGGTTGTTGCCGGCTCCAAGCCGCCCACCATTCCTCCGAACAGGTAGAAGTTGACGGAGTGCCTGGTTATGCAGCGGGCAAGTAGAAGCGCCTTGCGCTGAGCGTTTTGACGGCATGGATGAGAATGAAGACGTTGTGACCGGTAGAGAAGGACTCGGCGACACAATCATGCTGTTCGCCGTTGAGGTCCCTCAGCCCGATCGACCGCTTGCCCGACGACTTGCGTTTGCCGACCGGGATCAGTCTGCCAAGCTTGTCGTCGGGCGTGTAGCTTGCTTTCCAATCGTAAGCGCCGAACAGCGCGGTGAAGCCATCACTCTGGATGGCGCGTCGCAGTTCCGCGCGAAACCCATCCCCTTCGACAAGCTCCGGCATGTTCAACACCACGACCGCGCAGGTGCGCGGGCTTTTTGAGACATATTGGCGAATGGCTGCGTAGTTGGAGGCGTTGAAGCGGCGGGCGAGGTTGACCGGCGTCCAAATCTCGAAGGCCTCGCTCTCGGCCATGTCCCGGAAAGTGTCCAGCTGAAACAGGACCTCCGAGGCGAAGACGTTGGCCTCGCGGTCGAAAAGCTCGGCCGTCGAAGCGTCGAGCGCCTTCTCGCAATCCTCGACCAGGGTGTACATCGGCCGCTGCCAAGCCATGAATCCATGACCGGCCTCATGCAGGCGCACAAAGCGTTTCTTCACCTCGATCAGCGTCTTGCTGATGTAGACCAACCCTGCAGAGGCGTGGAACAGGCCGATGACCTTGGTCAGGGCCCGCTTGACGGCTTGGCCGGCCGCTTCGGCCTTGGACCGCAGCTTGGCGATGAAGCTGGGGTTGAGAACGTCCTCCTTAACCTCTTCGACCTTGGCGACCGCCATGATCTGAGCAACCGGCGTCGGAAAGACGCCGAGCGCGCCCGCTTCCCGCAGGGCGCGCTCGGCTTCTTTGCGGACGCGGGCCCACTGGCCGGGCGTCAAACTTGAGTCGTCCGGCCGGGGCATTTGTCTACCTCCGCTTGGAACGGATGTAGGTCAGGTAGTCGAGCAACTCGCTCTCCTCCTCCGCCGAGAGATTGTCGATCGCGAAGGTCGCCGCGCGACCGTGCTTCTCCCCATCCACGCGTGTGACGGCAGGCACGATGTAGCCGGCGCGCTCCATTAGTGTCTCGTAAGCGACGCCGAGTGCTGTGGATAGCGCGTACAGAATATGTGGAGATGGTTTGGTAATTTTCCCGCTCTCAAGTTGGCTTAAATATGCATTCGACACTTCTTTACCTGTCGCTTCTTCCACATCGCGCAACGTCATCTGCACATCCTGCCGAGCTTTCTTTATGAAAGGGCCGAGATTGTTCGCCGTCGCGGGCTCCATTGGTTTGTCATCGGGCATCGATCCTCCTGCTTGGGTTTCCGGACGCGCCGTCCATAGGGCTAAAGGTAGGTCCGGACGCTAAGTTCGTCAAGCAAGCTAAGTGGATGCTTGACGAACTTAGCACGCTCACTCATGTTAGCGGACACCGGCGCTGGGCCGGCGATGATGGAGACGACCATGGACGGTGTTTCGGAAGCCGCGCTGGATCGCGGCAAGGTGCGCCACACGATCGAGGTGGCGGATGAATGCCTCGCATTTCGGCCGGTGCTTATTGAAAGCCTGACGCCTACCGGTGCTCAGCTCGCCGCCGCGGCGGGGGTCGGGGCAGGAGAGGCTGCCGTGCTGCAGGTATTGGCCAACGGCGAGCTGGACGACATCCGGCCGGATCAGGTCGTCGATCTGAAGCGCGGCGACGGCCGCTTCATCATCGCGACGAGCGACCGGCTCTACTGGTTCACGCTCGACGGGGAGCGCTTCGACTGGCCGTCGAAGGTCATTTCCGGCGGCCAGGTCCGCAAACTCGGCCATGTCCCGCCCGAATGGGACATCTACCTTGAACGGCGGGGCGAGCGGCTCCGCGAGATCGGCCCCCAGGAACTGGTCGACCTCGACGCGCCGGGGGTGGAAACCTTCGTCAGCCGTCCGCGGGTCTGGAAGCTCAACGTCCAAGGTGTGATCATCGAGTTGACCGCGCCGACGATCTTGGTCGAGACCGCTATCGAGGAGGCGGGGTTCGACCCGAAGAAGGACTGGCAGATCTTCTTGAAGGTCGCTGGCGAGCCCAAGCGCCCGGTGGAATTGACGGACACTATCGATCTGCGGACCCCAGGCATCGAGAAGCTGCGTCTCACGCCCAAGCACGTCCACAACGGCGAAGTGCCGGCCAAGCTTTGCCGCGCGTTTGCTCTGCTGGAAGCCGACCTGCGCCATCTCCAGGCCCTGGGTTTGCGCTGGGAAACCGTCGTCGAGAACGACCGGCGCTGGCTAGTGATCCACGATTACCCCGTGCCCGCCGGCTATACGGTGCGGTCCACGCGCCTGGCGCTGGAGATTCCGCCGACCTATCCGGGGGCGCAGATTTATGGCTTCTACGCCTATCCGCCGCTGGCCTTGGCGTCGGGCGCCGCGATCGACTGCACCCAGATGAGGGGCACGGTCCACGGTGTCGAATTCCACGGCTGGTCCCGCAACCGCGGCACCGTCCAATGGAACCCGGCGACCGACAATGTCTCCACCCAGCTCACCTTGGTGGACGCCGCCTTGAACAAGGAAGTCGGCGAATGAGCCCCGAGGCGACCCTGGCCCTCGGCGGAGCCTTGCACGAGCAGGTTCGCGCCCACCTCTTCCCGGGGGACGGCCTTGAAGGCGCGGCCATCTTGGTCTGCACGCGCACGCCAGGCCCGCGCGTGCGCCTCTTGGCCCGGGACGCGATCCTAATCCCCTATGGCGAATGTGTTCGCCGCCAGGCCGCGATCACCTGGCCGGGCGACTATATCGAGCAGGCGATCGACAAGGGAGACGCCGAGCAGCTCGCGCTGATATTGATCCATTCCCATCCAGGGGGTCTGTTCGCCTTTTCCGACGTCGACGACGCTAGCGACAGTCAGGTCATCCCGAGCCTGTTTCAGGCCTACGGCGACCTGCACGGCTCGGCGATTATGACGGACAACGGGGCGATCCGGGCGCGGCTCTATGCGCCGAACTTCACCCAGCGGCCGGTCGACCTAGTCACGGTGGCAGGGCACGACCTCAGCTATTGGTGGGAGGCGGACGCGCGGCTGTCCGGACCCTCACGCCGCCCGATGGCCTTTACCGGCGCCATGACCGCGCAGCTCGGCAGGCTCACGGCGGTGGTCATAGGTGTTTCGGGAACCGGTTCAATAGTGGCGGAGCAGCTGGCGCGTCTCGGCTTTAACCGGGTCATCCTCATCGACTTCGACGAGGTTGAGGGGCGCAACCTCAACCGCATCCTCAATGCAAAGCTCAGCGACGCCGAAAGCCGACGGCTGAAGGTGGCGATGTTCGCCGAAGCGATCGCGTCCTATCGCGGCGACGGTGTCGCGGGGCCCGTCGCAGCCTCGGTCCTGACGCGCGAGGCCGTGCTCGCGGCGAGCCAGGCGGACGTGATCTTCTCCTGCGTCGACACCCTGGAGGCGCGGCAGATCGCCGACCTCATCGCCGCCGCGTTTCTCATCCCACTGCTCGACGTTGGCGTGGTGATCCCAGTGCGCAAGGCGGGGGAGGACCTTGCCATCGCCGACGTTTGCGGCCGTATCGATTACGTGCAGCCCGGAGGATCGACCCTCCGGGATCGCGGGGTCTATTCACCCAATAGCCTGAGGGCGGAATACCTGCGTCGGTCGGCGCCGGAGGCGCACCAGCAGGAACTGGAAGCCGGCTACATCAAGGGGCTGATTGAGGAGGCGCCGGCAGTGATTAGTTTGAACATGCGCGCGGCCTCAGCCTGCGTGAACGAGTTCGTCGCCCGCGCCTTTCCCTACCGCCAGGAGCCGAATCGTCTCTACGCTCGGACCCAATTCAGTCTCGCCGCATGTGACGAGGATTTCAGCTCGGAAGCTGCCTTCCCCGCAGCGGCCAATCCGATGTTGGGCCGTGGCGCCTTGGAGCCGCTGCTAGGCCTACCGGCGCTGGCGCCGATCATCGACGGTGATTTGCAATGAACCCGCGGGCCTGGTGGCGAAAGACCTGGGGGCGGTGGGGTCCGCGACGCAGGCTGCGCGTCGTCACCGGAGACAGTTTACCGGGACGCCTCCCCAAACGAGACCTGGTGCTTGCCCGCGATGACGACGAGGACTGGTGCGTCGGGATGCTCTGCCCCTGCGGCTGCAACAGTCCCATCGAGCTACTGGTGATCCAGGAAGCCACGCCGCGCTGGGATGTCAGCGTCGACCCCGAGGGCTTTCCGAGCCTTCGACCATCAGTGTGGGTGCAGACGGGATGCCGCTCCCATTTTTGGCTCCAGGGCGGCCGGGTACGCTGGTGCGCTTAGAGCGGGTTCGCCTGTGCCTCGTCGGTCTTTTCGAGGCTGACCAAGGTATGGCTTTCCCGCACGACGACGGCATCGTGCAAAATTCGCCGCACGCGCATAACCGCCTTGGCATCCACGTTGACCAGGTCCTTGTTCAATTGAGCCAGTTGATCGGCGCGCAAAGCGCGATCCACCCGCCCACGAATGGTTCCGAAGTCGGCGGTTCGGAACTCGAACTGATGCGCCTCCGGCAGCATGCCGGCGAGCTGACCCTCTAGCACCTCCTCGGCGTCCTCCACCGTCGTCGAGGTTGCGCGCTCGGCGGCGCGCGTGACCGCCTCGGCCCCGAAGCTGCGGTCGAGGTCGCCAGCCACCAGGCGGAGGGTGGCGCCGTTCTGGCGCATGAGCTCGAAGAATTCTCGCGCCGTGCCGAGCAGGCGCTGATCGATGGTCTCGACGGCGGAGCGGAACTCCTCCTCGTCGGGCTCTCCGAAAGCGTCTAGCAGACGCGTCGCGTCATCGACGGCGGTCTTCAGCTGGGTGTCGAAGAGCCCCGGTTGAGCCTCTATCTCTTCGAGGAGAAAGCCGAACGAGCCCCGGACGATGTTGGTGATGTGCAGGGTCGCGGCGCTCTTGTTCGGGACGATGCCGCGCTGGCCGAGCCCGCCAGTTTCGTGCGCCAGCATCTTGGCGACGATGTCCTGGAATTTGGTCACCGCGCTGCCGGCGAACTCGCTCTCGATCCCGCGCGAGCCCAGGACTGGCCGGCCGCCAAAGAACAGCATGGCGGACGCCGTCGGCGTCTCGACCTCGTCGGCCAGGCTGGCGATCGTCTGCTGTAGCTCCTCCAGGCGCGCCTCGAGACCGATGCGCGTCATGACGTCTTCGTCGGTGAGCTGAGCGAGAAGACCGGTCACAGCCGAGCGATCCGCGTAGGCGAAGTCTCGTTCGAGTTTGCGATTGCTGGCCATTGGCTTGTACCTGTTCGAACTATGGTGCCGGCACAGGGTGGAGCGCCAGCGCTGCTTCGGCGGCCAGGTCGTCGGCGACGTCTTCCAGCCGAACTTGGAGCATGCCTTTCCAAAGCTCATCGACACGGCGATGGGAAAACAATCCCAACCAATAACGCGTAACGTTGACGAGGGCTTCCGGCGATCCGTTCAGGTCCACCGCGAAGAAATCGAGGTTGTAGGCGGCTTTTACCTGGCCCCGTCCGAAGAGGTTGAGATTGGCGCGCATCAGCATGGCCAGTTGATTCGGATCGACGATGCCGGGCGGACGGTAAAGAAATGTCACCACATCCAGGTCCTGCGGATCCTTCTGTTCGACGAAGCTTCCGTCCAGCCACTGAAACCCGCGGTCGAACCCGATCGCCCGCAGTGCGGCACGATGGTTCAGCCATCCGGTCAGGATGGCCCTGCGCTCGCCTGTCGATCCGAGGGTTGTCACGACCTCCAGAGCGGTCACCGCGTAAGGTGAAAGGTCCTCCGCAGCTCCCCCGGGGCCGTTTGGACCGACGTAGGGTGGCAGAACGCCATCGATCGTAAACGCGGGGATGGGCATGCGTTCGAGGATTGGTTCTCGTCGGTACCCCAGCGCCGTTGTTGGCTACGAAGGGGAAGTTCGGTGATTCACTGTCGATGACGCTATCGTCTGTTGCCCATGTGCGCCACCCACGGGCCGTTCTAGTCGATCAAGTACAGGCGGCTTTCGAATTTGGCCCAGCTAAACCCGCGGCTAGGCATCGAAGGCAATGTCCGCTTCCCGGAGCGCTGCCAAGGTCCGCTCCTGGCGCAAAGTAGCCCTCACCGCCCCAGCCACCAGCAAAGCCCACCGCCACTCCGCCTCAGCCCCCCACCCCCATGGACGCCGCTCCACCCTCCATGGTAGCCGGGGCCTCTGCCGGGTCCCCCGCCGGCGCCTGGGATCTTTGTCGCCGTGGCCACCGCCGCTCCGCCTCTTCGCCGCACTGCGGCCCGTCGTCTGGGGGATCCCCGGCCGGCGGATCCGCGGCTGGATGAGGCCGGGGTCTGGATCGTGATCCCCTGCTACAAGGTCACCGACCACATCGCCCGCGTCATCGCCAAGATCCCCGCCTGGGTCGAGGGGGTGGTCTGTGTGGACGACGCCTGTCCGGACGGTTCGGGCGATTTTATCGCGGCTGAGATCACCGATCCCCGCGTGCGGCTGGTGCGCTTGCCTGAGAACCAGGGCGTGGGCGGGGCGACGCTGGCCGGCTACGCCGAGGCCGACCGGCTGGGCGGGCGGATCCTGGTCAAGGTCGACGGCGACGACCAGATGGACCTGTCCTATCTGGGTCAGCTGGTGGCGCCCATCCTGCTGGGCGAGGCCGACTATACGAAGGGCAACCGGTTCACCTCGGTCAGCCATCTGCAGTCGATGCCCCGCGTGCGGATCTTCGGCAATGCGGCCCTGAGCTTCGCGGCCAAGGTCTCGACCGGCTACTGGAACATCTTTGATCCGACCAACGGCTTCACCGCCATCGAGGCCAGCGTGGCGCGCCGGCTGATGGACCGGCGGGTGTCGCGGCGGTTCTTCTTCGAGACCGACCTGCTCTATCACCTGGGCGCCCTGCGCGCGGTGGTGCGCGACGTGCCGATCCCGGCCCGCTATGGCTCGGAGGTCTCGAACCTGCGGATCAGCGCCATTGTCGGGCCCTTCGCGCTGAAGCATGTGCAGAATTTCATCCAGCGGATTCTCGGCCAGTACTTCGTGCGCGACTTCAATGTGGCGACGCTGGAGATGCTGTCGGGCGGGGCGCTGATCCTGTTCGGCCTCAGCTACGCCCTGCACTGGCTGATGGTGCGCGTGCCCGGCCACGCGGCCTCCGCCGGGGTGGTGATGGCCGCCGCCCTGCCGGTGATCGTCGGCGTGCAGCTGATGCTGCAGGCCATGAACTTCGACGTGATGAACGCGCCGACCCGGCCGATCCATCCGAGTCTGCGGGCGCTCGAGCGGCTCGAGGCCGACTGATGGAGCGCCGCGACGCCGTCCTCTGCGGCGCCTTCGCGCTCGCCCTGCCGGCGGGTCAGCTGCTGTTCAAATGGGCCTCGATCGAGGACGGCCGGCTGGGCGGGGCCCTGCCCTGGCGGCTGATGCGCAACCTGCCGCTGATCGGGGCGCTGGGCTGGTATGGGCTCACGGCCCTGATCTGGTTCTACATCCTGACCCGGATGCCGCTGTCCAAGGCCTATCCGTTCTCGATCCTGGGCTCGGGCCTGGCGCCCTTGGGCGCCTGGCTGGTGTTCGGCTCGCCGCTGAATTGGAGCATGGCGGCGGGGTTCGCCCTGATGCTGGCGGGGCTGGCGATCATTACGGGATCGCAGAGGGCGTAGGGGCCTGTCGCCCTGGCGGCGGAGCCGCCCCTATTTGAACCACGAAGGTCACGAAGGGCGCGAAGGACACAAAGGGCGCCTGGCTGGAGAGGCGTGGCTTGATCTCTTGAATTGGCGCTTCGCGCCGAAGGGCGGGGTGTCTTCGTGATCTTTGCGCCCTTTGTGCCCTTTGTGGTTCGATGGGCGGCGGTTCGGCCCCCGTCGCGAGCCGACTAGATCAGGCGTCCAGGATCAGGTCGGCGGCGGCGCGGACCTGTTCGTAGGTCACGCCGAAGCGGCGCTCATAGAGCAGGCGGCCGAGGTGGGGGCGGGCGCGGACGCGGGCGGGATCGAGGGTCTGGACCCCGAATCCGCGGCCGGCGAAGGTGAGGAACATGGCTGGCCACAGCCCCGCCCAGCTCTTCCACTGCGAAGGGAAATGGCGGACGCCCGCGGCGAATCTGAGCCACTGGCCGGCGGTCAGGGGCACGCGGGCGACGGGGCCGTTCTCGGGGATGGGATCGCAGGCGCGGAAGGCCGGGCCCCAGGTCCCGCGGCCGTGATAGAGCGCGATCTGGCGGATCTCCGGGGCGGCGGGCAGGAGGCCCTGCAGCCTGACCGCCATGGCGGCGCAGAGGTCGTGGTCGGCGTGGCCGCCCTCCCAGGCGGTGACGGTCAGGCCCGACACCCCTTGCAGGCCGGCGACGATCTTGCGGACCGCGCGCCAGGCGGCGAGGGGATCGGTGTGCAGGGCGCCGTCCTGGACGCCAGATTGAGCCGGGATCACCGCCTCGGGCGCGATCCCCAGGGTCGCCAGGAGGGCGCGGGTCTCGGCCAGGCGCGCGGCGGCCAGGGCCGGGGTGGCGTAGTCGCAGACATAGACGAACCTCTGGTCCCGCCCGGCCCGCGCCAGGGCCGCGATCAGGGGCCAGGCGCAGTACTCGTCGTCGAAATGGGCGAACAGATGGACCTGCGTCATCTCAATAGGGGTCGAAGTCCAGGAAGCTGATCGCCACCTCGCGCGGGTTCAGTTTGGCCGGGGCGCGGGCGCTGAGCGGGCGGTAGATCAGGTTCAGGGGCGAGGGGCGCAACTGCCGGGGCAGGGGCACGAACAGCTGGCGCTCAAGGGTCAGGCGCGGCTCCAGGCCGATGAACAGGCTGGGCCGGGGCGGCGGGCCCTGGTCGGGGAGCTTGGCCGGCAAGAGGGCCAGGCAGTCGGTGACCGGCAGGTGGGTGCGGGCCCAGACGGCGGCCAGGTCGCCCCATTTGGCGGTGCGATAGCGCCCGGTCGGATTGTCCAGCCGCCAGGTGAGGGCGCCCGCGCTCCAGTCGCCGGCCATCTGCACCGGGGCGGCGGTGAACTTGCGGGGCGGGACGGGCAGGAGGCCGGCCGCCAGGGGCGCGACCAGCTGGAAGCCCAGCTTGCGCACGAAGCCCGGCGTCGAATTGGCGTTGGCCACCCCGAACACGAAGTCGAATCCGGCCTCGGTCCCGGCCGCATAGGTCGCCTCGGCCAGCCGGGTGAAAAGGCCGCGGCCCTGGAAGTCGGGATGGGTGGCGGTGTTCAGGCTGAGCAGGCCGCGGGCCGGCGCGCCCTCCAGCGTCATGGCCGACGGGCAGGTGACATAGTGGGCGGCGAGGGTCTCGCCGGCCCAGGCGTCGGCGCCGACCACCGTCCCGGCGGGATTGTCCTGGTAGCGCCAGAACAGGCCCTGAGGGGTGAACTTCTCCACCTCGCCGAACACCTCGCCCAGCAGGCGCCCATAGGCGGTCAGGTTTCCGGGCGTGGTCGCCGCCGGTCGGATGGCGATGTCTTCGGTCTGGACCATGGCCGATCTTGAGCACGGAACGGCGGCCCTCGCCAAGCGGTCGCGCGCCATAGGGTCTTCTCAACCTGGGCGGCTGCGCCTAGGTACAGGGTCATCCAGGACGGGACCCTAATGAACGAACCCAGGACGACCCTGCGCGCCGAAACGGTCGCACGCTACATCCTCGGCGCGGGGTTCCTGGTCATGCTCGCGCTCAGCCTGCCCGGCCAGATGACCTATGATTCCCTGGCCCAGCTGCACGAGGGCCGCGTCGGCGTCCGCGAGACCTGGGGTCCGGCCGCCTACGCCGCCGTGCTGGGCTTCTTCGACCACCTGTCGCCGGGCCCCGGCCTCTATGTGACCGCGAGCGGCCTGATGGCGTTCGGAGCCCTGATCGGCCTGATCGGTCTTCGGCCGCGGACCTCCTGGTGGGGCGTTGCCTGCGCCGGCCTGCTGGTCCTGTCCCCGGCCCTGCTGATCTATCAGGGCATCGTCTGGAAGGACGTCTTGTTCGCCAATCTGGCGCTGGCCGGCTTCGTGCTGCTGGCGCGGGTGGTCCGCGACTGGACGCCCGCCGGGCCCCGCCCCTGGCTCAGCCTGTCGGGGATCGTGGTGCTGCTGGCCATGGCCGCCCTGGTGCGCCAGAACGGGATCGTCGCCGCGCCCATCGCCGCCGGCGTCCTGGCCTGGACCGTGCGCGGCCAGGGCCGCCAGGCCAGCGCGGCCTGGGGGCTCGGCGGACTGGTCGCGGTGATCGTCGCGGCCCTGGTCATCGGCTGGCTGGTCCGGCCGGCCAACGCCGCCAAGATGGACGCCGCCAATCCCGGCATGCGCATCCTGCAGCAGTACGACATCATCGGCGCGGCGGCGCACGATCCCAAGCTGAGGCTGAAGGAGATCGCCGCCATCAGCCCCGCGTCGGAAGAGATCATCCTGCACCGGGCGACCCGGTTCTATTCCGGCGAACGGGTGGACTATATCGGCCTCGACAAGACGGTCGGCCACGCCCTGTGGCGCACCCCGGCCCCGGTGATCGCCGCCCAGTGGCGCGACGTGATCCTGCATCACCCCGCCCCCTATCTGCGCCACCGGCTGTCGGCCTTCCGCTGGGTGTTCCTGACGCCGGCCATCGACAGCTGCAGTCAGATCGCCGTGGGGGTGACGGGGCCCGCGCCGCTCGCCGCCTCGCTGAGCATTCCGCTCGGCCAGGACCCCACCGACCAGTCGCTGACCAACTACGCCAGCTGGCTCTATGACACCCCGGTCTTCTCCCATCTGACCTACGCCCTGGTGGCCCTGGCCACGGCGGTCGTGCTGCTGATCCGCCGCCAGCCCCAGGACGTCGCCATCGCCGGCCTGATGATCGCGGCTCTGGGCTTCGCGGCGAGCTTCCTGGCGGTCTCCCTGGCCTGCGACTACCGCTATCTCTACTTCCTGGACCTGGCGGCCCTGGCCGGCCTGTTCTACCTGACCCTGGACCCGCCGCTCGCGGCGCTCGGCCTGGAGCGCCGGCCATGAGCGCCCGCGCCCTCTGGCCGTCCGCCGGCCTGGCGCTCGCCCTGGCGCTCGGCGCCTGCGACCGCCCCGCCCCGCGCCATAAGCACCTGGCCGACCTGCCGCCCGCCGTGGCCGAGCTCGGCCCGACCCCG
>NZ_JALDPT010000012.1 GCF_022695515.1 Phenylobacterium aquaticum | reverse complement strand
TGCTGAGGATCGTCACGCGCGTCGACCGGCCTGAACCCGGGTTCAGCTAGGCGGGCGGGAACACCATGTCGATACCCCAGGCGCAGGCCGACAGCAGGTCCATGGCGATCCCCGGGGAATGGACCTGGGACGTCCCGTGGGCGAGGTCGTTGCGGAGTTCGATCATCGCCTCGATCGGGTCGACGGGCGGCCGCCACACCAGGCTCGGGTCGCGTTGGGGCAGGGGCGGGAAGATCCGCTGTTTGCGGGCGCGCTCGACGAGGTTGCGAAGTGTCCCCTTGGCCGGCCCGCCATGGCCGTTGAGCCGGTGCTTGAGCGCCAGCTCGAAGGCGCCGAACGCCTGGTTTCCCGCCACCACCATCAGGTCATAGTCGAAGAAGGCGTAGAGCAGGGTGTTGCGCGCCCGGTCGAAAGCGTCGCGGACCTCCAGCTGCGCCGCGCCGGTCAGCGACACCTCGCCGATCATGCGGTGATGATCGGCGAGGGTCATCCGGCGCGGAACCGCATCCTCGAGAACGCAGAAGCTCTCGAAGCGAGGATCGGGCCGGAGGATGTCGTCGGCGGACTTGAAGGCCATCGCCCTAGGTGGGGACGACGGCGCCATCGCGGGAGAGGGGGCGCCCGTCAGCGGTGTCGAGCCGTGGTCCTATGGCCGAGGTGGCAGGCTTGGGGCTGCGGATGGTGGCCTCTGGCCTTGTGAGGCAGGATCACGCGGGGCGGGGGGCCGTGGGGTGACGCCTGGGTCTCGAAGCGCATGTCCAGCTGCCCGTGGGCAAGGTGGAAGGCGCCGCTGGCATGGTCGGCGTGGGTGATGCTGTAGGCCGCACCGAAGAAGATCGATGCGCAGGCGAGGGTGATAACGACCGCGTTCAGGTTTGCGGCGAGCGGGTGGAGTAGGGTCATGTTCGGTTCCTTATACTATGACATGGTCTCGTTTCCTCTTGTGAATCCGGTGGGCGCACGAGGGGTTGTTGTCGGAAGGATTTCCGAGTAAGTATAGTTTAAATCAAAACGAGCTTGACTGCAAGAAATATTCTTGCGGTTGCTGAAGATTCGTGCTTGGGGGAAGGCCTTCCCCTGCGGTCGAGCCCGGGTCTCGTCCGACCCCTTCGCGCGGGGAGGACCCCGCGACGCCCCCGGATGTTGAGAGCGGCCGTCGGACGGTCTCGGTCCCGCCGCGTGCCGCGGCTCCTACGGGTCCGTCCCAAGCGGGCGCCTTTGGGCGCCGCCGGCCGCTCGCCGTCGCGTTCCGCCCAGCGCTGCGCGCAGGCTCCTTGCAGCCTTCATTTTGGGGGCGCGGCGCCCGGAGATCGGGCCGCCGCTTCGAGACTTAGGGCTCCGCCCTCGGCGCGCTTCGGAGCGCCTTCCGCCCCGCTTCGGGCCCTCGCAGGACGGACACCGGGGCCGGGCTTCTCAGCCCTGCAGCCGGGTCCCCGCGAAGGCGCCCGCTCCGCTTGCACACCCGGTCTCGCCGACGGGCAGGGCCGCAGGCGCGCGCTTCGCGCCTGCACCCCAAGCCCCATAGGAGGCCATCATGAACGCTCACAGTCCCATCGAAACCGCCGCCCCGGCGGCGGTCGCCATCGTCAACGGCGCGGTGATCGAGGTCCCGCTCAACCGCCTCAAGGCCTCGCCGAGGAATGTCCGCAAGGTCCCGCACACGGCGGCCTCCATCGAATCCCGCGCCGCCAGTATCGCGGCCAAGGGGGTGTTGCAGCCCCTGGTGATCGAGCCCGAGCTGGGGGAGGGCGGCGACCCCACCGGCAACTGGCTCGTGACCATCGGCGAGGGCCGCCGCCAAGCCCTGCGGCTGCTGGCCAGCCGCAAGCGCATCAAGAAGACCCATCTGGTCCGCTGCGTGGTCGATGTGGTGAACGACCCGGCCGAGATCAGCCTGGACGAGAATGTCAGCCGCACGGACATGCACCCCGCCGATCAGTTCGAGGCGTTCCGCGATCTGGCCGAGCGCCGGGGCTGGGGGGCCGAGGAGATCGGCGCCCGGTTCGGGGTGTCGGCCCATGTGGTGCGCCAGCGCCTGCGCCTGGGCGCCATCTCGCCCAAGCTGATGGCGGTCTATCGCGAGGACGGCCTGACCCTGGACCAGCTGATGGCCTTCGCGGTCAGCGAGGATCATGGGCGCCAGGATCAGGTGTTCGAGATACTGAGCTACAACCGCGCCCCGCACGCGATCCGCCGGGCCATGACCGAGAGCAAGGTCCCGGCGGAGGATCGCCGCGCCTCCTTCGTCGGCCTGGAGGCCTATGGTGAGGCGGGCGGCACGATCTTGCGCGACCTGTTCACCGAGGACGGGGGCGGCTGGCTGGAGGATGCGGCTCTGCTGGACCGGTTGACGGCGGACAAGCTGGGCCACCTCGCCGATGATCTGCGGGCCAGGGAGGGCTGGCGCTGGGCCGAGGCCTATCTCGACTTCCCGCACGGCCATGGCTTCCGGCGGGTCTATCCGCATCCCGTGGAGCGGACCCAGGCCGAGGTGAAGAAGATCGAGGCGGTGTCCGAAGACTACGACGCCCTAGTCACCCAATGGAGCGCCGTGGAAGACCTGCCGCCCGAGATCGCGGCGCGGTTCGCCGAGCTGGAGGCCGAGTTGGAGGCCTTCGGGGACGGCCATGCCTACGACCCCGACGATATCGCGCGCGGCGGCGCCTTCGTGGTCCTGGCCCATGACGGCCAAGTCCGCATCGAGCGCGGCTTCATCCGGCCCCAGGACGAGGCGCCTGTCGTCGAAGCGCCGCAGGACGAGGAGGGCAATCCGGCGTCGGATCAGGCCCCGGCGGCGGTTGAACCGGAGGACGAGGTCGAGACGGCGGGCGCAGCCCTGTCCGAGCGGCTGGTGCTCGACCTGACGGCGCGGCGCACCGCTGCGTTGCGCGACGCCCTGGCTCAGGACGCCAATCTGGCGCTGGTGGCCGTCGCCCACGCCCTGGCCCTGCGGACCTTCTATCCGACCTATGACCAGCCGACCTGCCTGGAACTGAAACCGGCCTGCATCGGCCTGGACGGCCACGCCCCGGACCTCGCCGACACCCTGGCGGGACGCCAGATCGCCGAGCGGCATGCGGCCTGGGCGAGCCGTCTGCCGCGTGAGGCCGATGAGGTCTGGGGGGCGGTCATGACGCTGGATGGCGGCGGCCTGCTCGACCTGATCGCCCACTGCGCGGCCCTGACGGTCAACGCCGTCCACGTGCCGTGGGATCGCCGCCCTGGCGCCTGGGCGCATGCGGAGGTCTTGGCCCAGGCGGTGGGCCTCGATATGACCGGCTACTGGACGGTCACGGCTGACAGCTATCTGGGCCGCGTGACCAAGGCGCGGATCGGCGAGGCTGTCACCGAGGCGGTGTCCGCCGAGGCGGCCAGCCGCATCGCCGACCTCAAGAAGCCGGACATGGTTGAGGCCGCGCAGGGTTTGCTGGCCGGGACGGGTTGGCTGCCCGAACTGCTGCGCACCCGCAGCGCCCCGCCGTTGGCGGACGAGAGCGGGGCCGTCGCGGTCGCGGCGGAATAGCCTTCGGCTCCAGCCGGGCGCCCCCGTGGGTTGATCCCACGGGGGCGTTCGTGCGCCCGACGTTCCGTCAGGGGCGCCGGCGCGCCCGCTTGATCAGGCTGAAGGGGAGGCCGACCTTGCGCGACCGGTCGTCCAGCCAGCGCTCGACGGTGAGGTCGCGCTTGCGCACGTGATCGGCGAAATCTTGGAACAGTTGGCGGAAACCGCCCACCAGCACCTGCGGCTCCACCAGGGCGATATCCTCCCCTAGATCGTCATGGAAATCGTCCAGGGCCAGCAGACTGATCACCGCCAGCTTGTTGTCCATGGCGGCCAGGGCGAGGCCAGGCCGCTTCAACATCACCTCCAGGACGATGGCCCAGGGTCGCTCCCGGTGGCCTCGGCGAACCTCTCCAGACGCAGGAAATCCAGACGGCCCCGTCCGGCTTCGAAGTGCTCGTAGGAACGGGGCGCCATGCCCATGGCCTCGGCCACATCGACGACGCGCAAGCGTCGCACGTTCCGAATGGCGCGCAGGACGTGAGACAGCCGCTCGGCCTGGCCCCTGGGGTCGGCGTTCGGGCGGTCCTGGGCTGCTGGCGAACCCTGTCCGAGCGCACTCACCCTGGACTCCTCACACACTCTGCCTCGCGGTTTCCAATCTATGCCGTTTAGGTTGTATTTCCAGTTGTTTGCACGGGGGGCCCGGCCAAGTCGTTGCGGCGACGCGCAAACGGGAGGCGGCTTTCGGCAAATCCTTGCGGGTTAATGCGCGGGTTTCGTGCGGCCGACCACGGAGGTTTGCGGGATCGGGATGAACCCGCGTGGTTGCGATGGCGCACGGCGGACTCGACGGCTGGACTGGTCGGATGCCCGGCTTTGCGCAGGATCATCGTTCTAGGGCTATCGATCCCGACGTCGAGGCGGGGAGCGGCTTGCGGTTCCGCGCCGAGCTGGCCTGGGCGTTCCTGCGGCGCGATCCCGGCTATCGGCAAGCCTATGCCCACGCGATCGCCTGTCCCGACCCGCTGACGACCTGGCGCGCCGCCAACCGCGTATGGGGTCTGGAAGCTCCGGCCGATCCTGCTCTTGCCGCCGAGGCGGCGGGCGTGCTCTGGCGCGGCGATATCGCGCCGGCCGTGGTGGTGGACCTCGGGCCCGCGCCGGGTGACGCGCCGGGCGCAGTCGACCTGGCCGCCGTCCCCTGGCCGCGCCGTTGCGACGGGGCGACCACCTATCTGCGTGCGCCCTTCGGCCTACAGGTGCGTGTGGCCGCGCGGGACCTGCGCCAGCCGTTGGCGGTGACGGCGCCCTTGACCCGCGATTTCGAGGTTCGCCTGCGCACCCTGACCCTGCTGCATCGCGCGCTTCGCGGCCAACCGCCGGGGCCCGATGTGACGCCGCAGCAGCTGCGGCGGCTGCGCCAGGCGGTCCAGGCCTTTGATGGGCGTGAGGCAGGACTGTGCCATCGCGAGATCGCCGTCGGCCTGTTCGGCGCGGCGTCGGTGGCGCGGGAGCCTTGGAAGAGTTCGAGCCGCCGGGACGCCACGACGCGGCTGTTGCGGCTGGCGGACCACCTGTGCTCGGGGGCCTATCGCGACCTCTTGAGAACGCGGCCGAGGACGGCGACCTAGGAGCAGGGGCGCCGCCGGGCGGTTGGCGAGACCTGGCTGGGGCGCGTGGGGCGTCGTGTCCGGGGGGGCAGAGTCCGGGGCGCTTGTGAGGTCGGGTCTTGAGGGCGCGGGCAGATCATCATCGCTCGGCGGCAGCGGCGTGGCCAAGCGTCTCCTGGCGTGACTGGCTGCGTCCTTCGCGCCTCTCATGGCCTGATCTGGACGGACCGTCGGCGCCCCGGCAACGGCGCGGCGCGGCTGTCTTCCCCTGAGCGCGGGCGCTCATTCCTCGCGAGGCAAGACAACCGCGCCGCGCCGTCCTTCGCGTGCGCTGCGGGGCCAAGTGGCCTGCCGGGGCGCCGCCGGCCCGCCCTGTCCGATCGCCATCGAGGCCGCGATGGGCGCGGCCCGAAGACGACAGGAGACTTACACATGGCCACCATCGGAACCTTCCATAAGAGCGAAGACGGCTCCTACGCCGGCGCCATCAAGACCCTCACCCTCAACGTCAAGGCCGCCCTGTTCCGCCCCGCGGACAAGGACAACGACAAGGCCCCCGACTTCCGGATCTTCGCCGGCCCCACCGAGTTCGGCGCCGCCTGGAAGAAGCTCTCCCGCGACAACCGCGACTACCTCTCGGTCAAGCTGGACGACCCCAGCTTCACGGGTCCGATCTACGCCTCCTTGGTCGACGCGGACGACGGCTACAGCCTGATCTGGTCCCGCGCCCGCAACGCCGACTGAGCCCCCAGACGCGCCGCCTCCGCGGCGGCGCGTCCCTCTTCCCCGCATCTCAAAGGAGACCGCCATGTCCCGCGGATCCGCACCCGCACGCCCGGACCTCTACAGCCGCGTCACCACCCAAATCCTCGAAGACCTGCAACGGGGCGTCCGCCCCTGGGTCAAACCCTGGTCGGCCGAACACCTGGCCGGCCGCATCACCCGGCCCCTGCGCCACAACCTCGAGCCCTATCGCGGCATCAACATCCTGCTGCTCTGGGCCCAGGCCTCCAGCCAGGGTTACACCGCTCCGATCTGGATGACCTTTCGCCAGGCCCTGGAACTCGGCGGCTGCGTCCGCAAGGGCGAACACGGCGTCACGGTGGTCTACGCCAATCGCTTGACCCGCACCGAGACCGGCGACGACGGCGCGGAGACCGAGCGCGAGATCCCCTATCTGAAGGCCTATACGGTGTTCAACATCGAGCAGATCGACGGCCTGCCGGCCGTCCTGCAGGCGACCGAGCCGCCGCGGCTCGACCCGGGTCAGAGGATCGATCAGGCCGAGGCCTTCTTCGCCGCCACTGGGGCGGAGATCCGGCATGGCGGCAATCAGGCCTATTACATGATCGGCGAGGACCGGGTGCAGGTCCCGGCCTTCGAGGCCTTCGTGGATCCGCAGAGCTACTACGCGACCCTGGCGCATGAATGCACCCACTGGACGCGTCACCCCAGCCGACTCGACCGTGACTTCGGTCGGCAGCGGTGGGGCGATCCGGCCTATGCCCGCGAGGAGCTCGTCGCCGAACTGGGCGCGGCCTTCCTCTGCGCCGACTTGGGTCTCGAGCTCACCGTCCGTGAGGATCACAGCGCCTATCTGGCCCACTGGCTGGAGGTGCTGGCCAATGACCATGGGCTGATCTTCAGCGCCGCCGCCCGCGCGCAGCGAGCCTGCGACTATCTGCACGGCCTGCAGCCCGACTTGCCGCCGGCCTGAGCGTCCTGCGGCCTCGCCCATCTGGGTGAGGCCGCGTCTTCCTTGGTCCAATGGGGTGCAAAATCCGGCGCCCGACCTTCGCCCTCCCACCCCGCGATTTGTCTCCGCCAGGCTGTCCCAAGTTCCGCCGCCAACCGTCGCGGCGCCCTGGAGCCCTTGTGGAGGCCGATCATGCCCGACACCACCGCCGCCTTGCCGCCGCGCTACCTGCGCACCCCCGAAGCCGCCCGTTTCCTCGGCCTGTCCGGTCGAACCCTGGAGAAGCACCGCACCTACGGCACCGGACCGACCTACAAGAAGATCGGCGGCCGCGTGGTCTACGCGCTGGACGACCTGCAGGGCTGGGCCAACCGTGGCACCCGGATCGCCACCGATGACCCGGGGGTCGGCACGGTCTATCCGGCCAGGCGGCGTCCGGAAGATCGCCCCTGGCCGGGCCGATGAGCCCGTCCGCCGTGCGCTCCGGCGGCGCCGACGCTGTCACCGCCGATGCGCCGGACCCGCGAACCTGGGTCGAGCTGGTGTGGATCGAAGGCCGGATCGAGCGCTGGATCCGCTTCGGCTCGGCGGCGGGCGAGGTGATCCTCGACCGCCGCCGCCGGCGGGTGGCCTTCGCGCCCCACGCCGTCTTCGCCTTTGTCCGTTGGGCCGCCAATGAGGCCGGCACGGTCCAGTCGCGGATCGACATTCTGCAAGCTGTCGCCCTGGGCGCTGCCGTCACGACGGTTCCCGGCGTGACGCCGGGCGGCCTCAGTCTGTTGCGGCTGGGGACCTGGCCCACGGTCCAGGCCGCCTTGCATTGCGTCGATGCAGTGGAGGCCCTTGGTCTCGATCCGGTTGAGATCGCGCCGGACTATTGGCGTCACGTCCACAACCGGCTGGCGGCGCGCGCGACGCCCCGGCCCTACAGCCTGGCGCGGCATCGCGCCTGGCGCCTGCGCCGCGAGCTGGGCGGATGTTGAACCGCACCTGGCCCACGATCGCCGCGGTCGCCGTGCTGTTGGCCGGGGCCGGCATCGCCGCGCCCTCGACGCCGCGTCTGGTCTGGAACGCCACGGCCAGCGCGCCGGAAGGGCTCTATGGATTGCATCACACCGACGCCCTTCAGCTCGGCCAGATGGTCGCCGTTCGACCTCCACCGGCCCTGGCCGCCTGGTTGGACGCGCGGGACTATGCGCCATCCGGCGTGCTGTTGGTGAAGCAAGTCGCCGCGCTTCCGCCGTCGTTGGTCTGCCGCGACGGCGCGCGGGTGACGATCGACCGTGTGCTCGCCGCAGATGCCCGGCCCGCGGATCGATGGGGCCGCGCCCTGCCGGTGTGGCGTGGTTGTCGGCGCCTGGGTCCCCAGGATGTGTTCCTCCTGAACGGCGCGCCAGGGTCCCTGGATAGCCGCTATCTCGGACCCCTGCCGCGCGGAAGCGTGGTCGGGGTGCTGTCGCCGCTATGGCTTCTGCACGGGGCCTGGGATGGCGTCTGATAGCTCTCGTCCCGCAGCACCTTTGTTCGATCGAACAGCTGACGGCCGCGCCTTCGTCCCGACCAAAGTCCCCACGGGCGGCGTGCGCGGCGGCTGTCAAGGGCGGCCGTCAGGCCGGCGCGCCTTGCCCTTGAGGGCCGCAAGCCCGCCGCCACGCTGGGTATCTATCGGGATCGTCACCCTGGTGCTGGGCTTGGCCGGACCTGGCCGTGCCCAGTCCGTTCCGGCGGCCGACGACCTGCAGGAGATCGTGCTGGAGGCGGCCTCGCGGTTCGCCCTGCCGCCCCATTGGATCGCGGCGGTGATGCGCGCGGAAAGCGCCGGCCAGGTGCGCGCCGTCTCTCCGAAAGGCGCGCTCGGCCTCATGCAGGTGATGCCACAGACCTATGAGGGCCTGCGGGTCCGCTACGGGTTGGGCGCCGATCCGTTCCAAGCGCGCGACAACATCCTGGCCGGGTCCGCCTATCTTCGCGAACTGCTGGATCGCTATGGCCAGGCCGGAATGCTGGCCGCCTACAATGCCGGTCCCGCGCGCTATCAGGACTTCCTGAGGGGTCGGCGGCCCCTACCATCCGAGACCCAGGCCTATGTCGCCGCCCTGGCGCCGGCCCTCGGCCGGTCCGCGGCGTTTGAGGGTGTTCCGCGCGCCTCCAGTCCGCCGCGGCCGAGCCTGTTCGTGGCGCTTACCCCAACCGGACCCGTCGCGGAGGGTGACGGCTCGTCCTCAGCTCCTGGGCTCTTCGTCGCCTCGAGCCGCCCGGAGGACCAGCGATGAGCCCCCGTTGGCCCCTTAGGGCCCGATTGCAGGTCTTCGCGGGTTCGGCGCTCTTGGGAGGGGGAGGGGTCTCAAGGAAGGGACGATGGCAGGATAAAAGCCGCGAGGTGCGCGCCGGGGTTGGGGGCGGAACCAGCAACAATACCAAGGCTGTCGCACGAGGTATTTACACGACACGCAGGCTGCGGTTCGCCGGGAAACCTTGCTGGGCAAGCGATCAGCGCACCTCACGCCGGGGTGGCGGCCGATGACCGAGAACGAGTTCCAACTGCGGCCGGGCCGCCTTAGATCGAAGGGGACGGCGGGGCCGCGCACCTTCGTCGGCGAGGCCCTCGCCGCTGCGCAGCGGGCCGGCGGACTGGCCACCGGCGCGCGGTCGCGGGGCGGCGGGACCTTTGGCCGGGGCCGCGTCGCCAGTCTGTCCGCGCAACGCGGGCTAGGCGTCCGATCCCGGTCCGCCGTGGTCAAGGCCAGGGTGGTGCGGCACGGCGGACGTGGCGCCCCGCTGGGCGTCCATCTCAACTATCTGCAGCGCGAGGGCGTGACCCAGGACGGCGCGCGGGGCGAGATGTTCGACGCCGCCGGCGAGGCGGACCCCAAGGCCTTCGCCGAACGCTGCGCGGACGACCGCCACCATTTCCGGTTCATCGTCTCGCCGGACGACGGCGAGCAGCTGGCCGACCTCAAGGCCTATACGCGCGACTTGATGGCCCAGGCCGAGGCGGACCTGGGCACGCGGTTGGACTGGGTGGCTGTGGACCATTGGAACACCGGCCACCCGCACATCCACATCCTGGTCCGGGGGCAGGGGGAGGATGGCCGCGACCTGGTGATCTCCCGCGACTACATCGCCGAGGGCCTGCGGGCGCGGGCCGGCCAGCTGGTGACCCTTGAGCTGGGCCTGCGCAGCGACGCCGAACTGGTTAGGCGTCTCGACCAGCAGATCGGCGCCGACCGCTGGACGGCCCTGGACCGCAGTCTGGCCCGCTCGGTCGGCGAGGCCGAGGGTCTGATCGATGTGCGCCCCCCGCGGTTGGGCCGACCGGACTGGACCCAGCCCGCCAAGGTCGCACGGCTGAAGAAGCTTGAGGGCCTGGGCCTGGCGCGGGAGACGGCGCCGGGGCGCTGGACCCTGGCGTCCGAGGCTGAACCCACCCTGCGCGCCCTGGGTCAGCGGGAGGCCGTCATCGCGCGGATGCACCGCGCGATGACGGCCCAGGGGCTGACGGTCGATCCCGCTCGCCTGGCCCTGGAGGACCCACCACCGCGGTCCTTGGGCCAGCTGATGGCGCGGGGTCTCGACGACGAGCTGAAGGGGAGCGGCTTCGCGGTTCTGGCCGGGACCGACGGCCTGACCCACCACCTGCGAGTCAAGGACCTGGCGGACACCTCCGACGCGCCGGTGGGCGCCCTGGTCGAGGTGCAGACCCTGACCTGGGGCGGCGGCCGAGATCACGTGGTGTTGGCGGTTCGATCGGACCTGACCCTGTCCCAGCAGATCTCGGCTGAGGGCGCGACCTGGCTGGACCGGCAACTGGTCGGGCGAAACCCCGCGCCCTTGGGACAGGGTGGCTTCGCGCAGGAGGTGCGTGAGGCCCTGGCGGCGCGGGCGGAGGTCCTGGTCGACCGGGGCCTGGCGCGCCGCGCCGGGGCACGGCTCATCTTCGCCCGCGATCTGCTCGACACCCTGCGGGATCGGGAGTTGGAGGCCACGGCGCAACGGCTGTCGGCCCAGACCGGTTTGGCGCACCAGCCGTTCGGCTCCGAGGGCGAAATCGCCGGGGTCTACCGCCAGCGGCTCAACCTGGCCTCCGGGCGGTTCGCGATGATCGACAACGGTCTGGGCTTCGCCCTGGTCCCGTGGCGCCCCGACCTCGAACGCCACCTCGGCCAGGAGGTGCGGGGGCTCGCCCAACCGGGCGGCGGCATCGCCTGGACCTTTACCCTGAAACGCGGACTTGGCCTGTGAGGAGGCTCCCATGAACGGCACGAAGGTGATGTGGGCGCAGCTGGCCCTGGTGTTCGCCCTGGTCGCGGCTGCGGTCTGGGCCGCGACGGAATGGACAGCCTGGCGGCTGGCCTTCCAGCCAGAGCTCGGGCGCCCCTGGGTCGTCCTGGGCGGCTGGCCGGTCTATCCGCCACCGGCTTTCTTCTGGTGGTGGTTCGCCTTCGACGCCTATGCGCCCAGGGTCTTCCTGGAGGGCGCTGGGATCGCCGTCGCCGGCGCCGCCGTCGCCATCCTGGGCTCCCTGACGTTGTCGATCTGGCGGGCTCGGGAATCCCATTCGGTCACCACCTACGGCTCGGCGCGCTGGGCGCGGCCTAAGGAGATCCGCGCCGCCGGCCTGTTGACCGGCGCCGGGGTCATGCTGGGCCGGTCGGCCGGGGGCTATCTGCGCCATGATGGTCCCGAGCATGTGCTGTGCTTCGCGCCGACCCGCAGCGGCAAGGGGGTCGGCCTGGTGGTCCCGTCACTGCTGACCTGGCCAGGTTCGGTGATCGTCCACGACATCAAGGGCGAGAACTGGAGCCTGACCTCGGCCTGCCGCGCGCGCGTCGGTCGGGTCCTGCTGTTCGACCCGACCAATCCGCAGAGCTGCGCCTACAATCCCCTGCTGGAGGTCCGGCGCGGGGACCGCGAGGTGCGTGACGTTCAGAATGTCGCCGACATCCTGGTCGATCCGGAAGGCGCCCTGGAGCGACGCTCGCACTGGGAGAAGACCAGTCACAGCCTGTTGGTCGGCGCGATCCTCCACGTGCTCTATGCCGGGGCCGACAAGACCCTGGCCGGGGTCGCGGAGTTCCTGTCCGACCCGAAGCGGCCGATCGAGACGACGCTTCGGGCCATGCTGACCACGCCCCACCTGGGCGACCGGCCGCACCCCGTGGTGGCCTCGGCGGCGCGGGAGCTGCTCAACAAGAGCGACAACGAGCGTTCCGGGGTGCTCTCCACCGCCATGTCCTTCCTGGGCCTCTACCGGGATCCCGTGGTGGCCCGCGTCACCCGTCGCTGCGACTGGCGGATCGCCGACCTGGTCGACGCGGCGCGACCCGCCAGTCTCTATCTGGTGGTGCCGCCCTCGGACATCAGCCGCACCAAGCCCCTGGTGCGGTTGATCCTCAACCAGGTCGGCCGGCGGCTGACCGAGGATCTGGACGCCAGGGCCAAGCGGCACCGGGTGCTGCTGATGCTGGACGAGTTCCCGGCCCTGGGGCGGCTGGATTTCTTCGAAAGCGCGCTGGCCTTCATGGCCGGCTATGGCCTCAAGGCCGTGCTGATCGCCCAGTCCCTGAACCAGATCGAGAAGGCCTATGGGCCGAACAACGCCATCCTCGACAACTGCCATGTGCGGGTCTGTTTCGCGACCAATGACGAGCGCACCGCCAAACGGGTGTCCGATGCGCTCGGCACCGCCACCGAACTGAGAGCCATGAAGAACTATGCCGGCCATCGGCTATCGCCGTGGCTGGGCCACCTGATGGTGTCACGGCAGGAGACCGCGAGGCCCTTGCTGACCCCGGGCGAGGTGATGCAGCTGCCACCCAATGACGAGTTGATCCTGGTGGCGGGCTCCCCGCCGATCCGCGCCCAGAAGGTCCGCTATTTCGAGGACCCGCAGCTACAGCGCCGGGTCGGTGTGATCGCCGCCATGACGCCGGTCCAGAGTCCGCCGGATGACTGGTCTGGCCTTCCACCCCTAACCGCGACGGAGTCTCCACCATCGGCGAGGGCGCAGGACGTGTCAGGCGAGGGGGGACTGCGGCGCGAACCGGAGCCGATGTTGGAGGACGTCATCGAACCGACGCCGCTGCCCGTCGCGGAGTTCCAATTCCTGGGGGACGACGATGGCGCGGGCGAGGAACAGGACGAGCTTCGGGAGGTCCAGCGGCGGTTCCGGCGCGTCGCCCGCCAAGCCTCCCTTGACCCCGACGATGGCGTGGAGCTCTGACCATGATGAAGTCGCGGCTGTCGGTCTATCTCGACCCGGAGACCCTGCGGTTGCTGGAGGCCTTCGCCGTCCAGCGGGGCAAGTCAAAATCCCTGGTGGCCGAGACGGCGATCACCTCTTTCCTCACGCCGGACACGGCGGAGCGGCATGAGGCGGCGCTTGCCCGCCGGCTCGACCAGCACACGCGGGTCATGGAACGCGTCGAACGCAATCTGGGGATCGCGATCGAGATGCTGGCGCTGTTCATCCGGTTCTGGCTGACGGCGACACCGCCCCTGCCGGACGCCCAGCAAGCCTCCGCCCAGGCCAAGGGGCGCGAGCGCTACGAGGGGTTTGTCGCGGCGTTGGGCCGGAGACTTTCCAAGGGGGCGAGTTTTACACGGGAAGTGGTGGACGACGTTTCAGATGAACGGTAGCCCCACGCCCGCGATCAATGCCTGTCCCTAGCGCCGAAGAGACTAATTGGTTCGATCTCTGGTGAGTCATCTACGTCAGGGGGCCGCCTTAGTGAATCATACCCACTCTACCTTCGTGATCTCGTATGCTTTCAAGCCGCCGGGAGTTCTCACCTCGACGACGTCGCCGCTCCCCTTGCCGATCATCGCGCGGGCGATGGGGGAGGTGATCGAAATGCGGCCCTTCTTCACGTCTGCCTCATGCTCGCCGACGATCTGGTAGCGGGCCTGCTCCTCAGTATCTTGGTCGATCACGGAGACGGTGGCCCCGAACTTGATCTGGGTTCCGGACAACTTCGTGACGTCGATGACCTGGGCGCGCGCGATCATGTCGCCGATCTGGACAATCTGTCCTTCGATCCACCCCTGCCGATCCTTTGCGGCATGGTACTCGGCGTTCTCCTTCAGGTCACCGTGGAGGCGCGCCTTCCCGATCGCGACGGTTACGGCGGGGCGCTCGATCGTCTTGAGCCGCTTCAAGTCCTCGTCCAGGGCGAGATAGCCCTGAACCGTCATAGGCACTTTATCCATGGCGATTGGTGACTCGCGTTCGCTCTAGGGGAAGTTTGAGGGCGCCGCGCAGTTTCAGGTGATCGCACGCTGCAGGGCTACTACGCCGAAACTACCATTGATCTCCGCAGATATGCGAACTCACTAGCCAACCGTTGGCCGCCGATCTGGTGGCGACGGGAGGTGCAGGTGGGTAGTTCGCCGGTTCGAAACGAGGTCCTGGTCCGCAGTTCGCGCATGCTGCGGACCGCGCTGGGTCCCGACATCGCCGGCTGGCTCGACGACCCCACCGTGGTCGAGGTGATGCTCAATCCTGACGGCCGCCTCTGGCTTGATCAATTGACCTCAGGCCTGCGGAACACCGGCCAGGTCATGGCGGCGGCGGAGGGCGAGCGGATCGTTCGGCTGGTCGCACATCATGTCGGCGCCGAGGTCCACGCGGGCTCCCCGCGCGTTTCCGCTGAACTTCCTGACAGCGGCGAGCGGTTCGAAGGCCTGCTGCCGCCGGTGGTCGCTGCGCCCACATTCGCGATCCGCAAGGCGGCGGTCGCGGTGTTTACCCTTCAGGACTATGCCGCCGCCGGGATCATGACGAACGATCAGGCGGCAGGCCTTGCCCACGCGGTGTTCAGCCGCCGAAACATCCTGGTCGCCGGCGGCACGTCCACGGGCAAGACGACCTTGGCCAACGCCCTGCTGGCGGAGGTCGCCAAGTCGTCTGACCGCGTGGTTCTGATCGAAGATACCCGCGAACTGCAATGCGCCGCGCCCAATCTGGTGGCGTTGCGCACCAAGGATGGCGTCTCGACCCTCGCCGACCTGGTCCGCTCTGCGCTGCGGTTGCGGCCCGATCGCATACCCATAGGCGAAGTGCGTGGGGGTGAGGCGCTCGATCTCCTGAAGGCCTGGGGCACCGGGCACCCTGGGGGCATCGCCACCATCCACGCCGGCTCATCGCTGGGCGCGCTGCGCCGGCTCGAACAACTGATCCAGGAGGCGGTGGCTGTGGTCCCCCGCGCCCTGATCGCCGAGACCATCGACGTGGTGGCCGTGCTCAGCGGGCGCGGCGCTGATCGCCGCCTCACCGAACTCACCGACATCACCGGACTGGCCGCCAACGGTGAGTACCTGATCCACAACCTGCGACCTGAGGAGGACGTCCAATGACCCGTCAGTTGTCCCGAAGCACAGCTTTAATTTCCGCGTGGCTTGCGGCCAGCCTGGCCGCCGCGCCAGCCTGGGCCGCCGGCTCGTCCATGCCCTGGGAGGCGCCGCTCCAGAAGATCCTCGATTCCGTCGAGGGGCCGGTCGCCAAGATCATCGCGGTGATCATCATCGTGGTCACCGGCCTGACTCTGGCGTTTGGCGACACCTCGGGCGGGTTCCGCCGGCTGATCCAGATCGTCTTCGGCCTGTCGATCGCCTTCGCGGCCTCGAGCTTCTTCCTGTCGTTCTTCTCGTTCGGCGGCGGGGCGCTGATCTGATGGACGCCTCGCCCGACATTCCTGGCTTCGAGGCCCCGGTCCACCGGGCGCTGACCGAACCGGTCTTGCTGGCCGGCGCGCCGCGGGCGCTGGCCATCGTCAATGGCACGGTGGCCGCGGCGCTCGGCTTGGGCCTGCGGCTCTGGATCGTTGGCGTGGCGGTCTGGCTGATCGGTCACGCACTCGCCGTCTGGGCCGCCAAACATGATCCCCATTTCGTGGACGTGGCGCGCCGCCATGTCCGCACGCCCAGCCATCTGGGGGTCTGAGCGCCATGTTCGATCTCCGGGAATATCGCCGACGCGGCGCCCAGCTCGCCGATTTCCTGCCCTGGGCCGCCCTGGTCGCGGACGGCGTGATCCTCAACAAGGACGGCTCCTTCCAACGGACGGCGAGTTTCCGGGGCCCCGACCTGGATTCGGCCACAGGGTCGGAGCTGGTCGCCGCCGCCGCGCGCCTCAACAATGTCCTGCGCCGTCTGGGGTCTGGGTGGGCCGTGTTCGTGGAGGCCCAGCGCAATGCCGCCGAAGCCTATCCGACCAGCGCCTTTCCGGATGCCGTGTCTGCGCTGGTGGACGAGGAGCGTCGGGCGTTGTTCGAGGAGGAGGGGGCTCATTTCGAGAGCCGCTACTTCTTCACCTTCACCTACCTGCCGCCCTCGGAGCGGACCGGCCGCGCCCAGGCGTGGCTCTATGAGGGACGTCAGGCCGCAGGCGTTGATTGGCGCGAAGTCCTGCGCGGTTTCATCGATCGGACCGAGCGGCTACTTGCCTTGCTGGAGGGCTTCGTTCCCGAGGCCGTGTGGCTGACCGATGTCGAGACCCTGACCTACTTGCATTCGACGGTCTCCACGGCCCGGCATCGCGTCTGCGTCCCCGAAACTCCGATGCATCTCGATGTCCTGCTGGCCGACCAGCCCTTGGTCGGCGGCCTGGAGCCACGGCTAGGCCGTGCGCATCTGCGGGTGCTCACGGTCAGTGGCTTCCCGTCCTCCACCTGGCCTGGCCTGTTGGACGAATTGAACCGGTTGGCCTTTCCCTATCGCTGGTCGACGCGGGCCATCTGCCTGGACAAGGTCGACGCGGCCAAGGTGCTGACCGGATCCGGCGGCAATGGTTCGCCAAGCGCAAGTCGATCATGGCGATCCTGAAAGAGGTGCTGACCAACGAGGCCTCGGCCCTGTTGGATTCCGACGCGCAGAACAAGGCGCTCGACGCCGACGAGGCGCTTCAGGAGCTGGGCGCGGACCTGATCGGGCACGCCTATGTCACCGCCACGGTCTGTGTCTGGGACGAGGATCCGGCGACGGCGGAGGCCAAGCTCCGGCTCGTCGAGAAGACCATCCAGGGCCGCGACTTCACCTGCATGGTCGAGACGGTGAACGCCGTCGACGCCTGGCTTGGAAGTCTTCCGGGCCATGCCTATGCCAATGTCCGGCAGCCGCCGATCTCCACCCTCAACCTGGCCCACATGGCGCCGCTGTCGGCGGTCTGGGCGGGTCCGGATCGCAACGCGCATCTGGGCGGGCCTCCCTTGCTGTTGGCAAAGACCGAAGGGTCGACGCCTTTCCGGTTCTCCCTCCATGTCGGCGATGTGGGCCACACCATGGTCGTCGGCCCGACGGGGGCGGGGAAGAGCGTGCTGCTGGCGCTGATGGCGCTGCAGTTCCGCCGCTATGCCGGGGCTCAGGTGTTCGCCTTCGACTACGGCGGTTCGATCCGGGCCGCGACCTTGGCCATGGGCGGGGATTTCCACGATCTCGGCGGCGCGCTCGGGGACGACGCCAACCTCGCGGTCGCGCTACAGCCCTTGGCGCGGATCGACGATCCCGCCGAGCGGGCCTGGGCCGCCGAATGGCTCTGCGCCATCCTGGCGCGCGAGGGTGTTGACCTCACGCCGGAGGTCAAGGAGCACCTCTGGAACGCCCTCGGCTCCCTGGCGACCGCGCCGGTCGCCGAAAGGACGCTGACCGGGCTTTCGGTCCTCCTGCAATCCAACGCTCTGAAACGGGCGCTGCAGCCCTATACGGTGGCAGGTCCCTGGGGCCGCCTGCTCGACGCCGAGCAGGAACAGCTGGGCGTTGGATCGGTGCAGGCCTTCGAGACCGAGGGCCTGGTGGGCTCGGCCTCCGCGCCGGCGGTGCTCGCCTATCTCTTTCACCGTGTGGCCTCGCGGCTCGACGGCCGACCGACCTTGGTCATTGTCGATGAGGGCTGGCTGGCGCTGGACGACCCGACCTTTGGGGCGCAGTTGCGCGAGTGGCTGAAGACCCTGAGGAAGAAGAACGCCTCGGTGGTGTTCGCCACCCAGTCCCTGGCGGACATCGAGACCAGCAAGATTGCGGCCTCGATCATCGAGAGCTGCCCGACGCGGATATTCCTGCCCAACGACCGGGCCCAGGAACCGCAGATCGCCGCGGCCTATGCCCGCTTCGGGCTGAACGCGCGGCAGGTCGAGATCCTCAGCCGGGCAATCCCCAAGCGCGACTATTACTGCCAATCGCGGCGGGGCAATCGCCTGTTCGAACTTGGCCTTGGCGAGGTTGGGCTGGCCTTCTGCGCCGCCTCGGCCAAGGCCGACCAGATCGCCATCGCAGCCATTCTCGAGCGTGACGGCGCCTCGGATTTCGCCGCCGCGTGGCTGACCCATCGCGGCCTGCCATGGGCCGCCGACCTGGTGCGTCCGTCCATTTCAAAATCTCTGGAGACTGTGTCATGAGACAGATCGGTTTGCGTCGCCTTGCCGCGAGCGTGGCGGTCCTGGCCCTGCTGGTGGGCTCCCCGGCCGACGCCCAGCGGGTCGTGTTCGATCCGACCAACTATGCGTCCAACGTGATGCAAGCGGCTCGGTCGCTGGAGCAGATCAACAATCAGATCCGAGGCCTGCAGAACCAGACGCTCAGCCTCGTCAATCAGGCCCGGAACCTGGCGCAACTGCCCTATTCGGCGCTGGCCACGATCCAGGGAAACCTTACCCGGATCAGTGGCTTGATGCAGCAAGCTCAGCGGATCGCCTACGACGTCCAGGCGATCGATCAGGCGTTCAAGGCGGACTATGCCCTGAAGTCGGGAGCGAGCGACGCGGCGCTGATCCTTTCGGCGAAGCAGCGCTGGATGAATTCCGCCGCGGCGTTCCGCGACGCCCTCAACGTGCAGGCGACGGTGGTCGGCAACATGTCCGGCGGTCGCTCGGAAACCCAAGCCCTGCTGACCGCGAGCCAGGGCGCCACCGGGGCTGTCGCCACAGCTCAGGCCGGCAACCAACTGCTCGCGCTGCAATCCCAGCAACTGTCAGACCTGACCGCACTGCTGGCCGCCCAAGGGCGCGCCAGCGCGCTGGATCTGGCCGACCGCGCGGCGAGCCGCGACCAGGCCCAGGAGCAGTTCCGGCGGTTCATGGACCGCAGCCAAGGCTATCAGGCCCAGCCGGTGGAGATGTTCCATTGAGCCGTTCCTCGTGTCTCGTGATGGCTGTAGTCGCGGTCGCCGCGGTTTCGATGTGCGGGTGCAGTCGGAGCTCAACCGCTTCTACGACGCCGGCTGTTCATTCCCAGCTTGATCTCAGCAACGAGCAAGAACGCTGCAGGCGGCTCGGGCTCAAAGTCTATGACGACGCCGCATGCCAGGACCTCCAGGCTGAAACCCGCGCCCGTTTCCTCGGCAAAACGCCGGGACGCGCGCCATGAACACCGGGGTCGTCGACGGTTTTCTTGAGATCTTCACACGCTATATCGATAGCGGGTTTGGCTTGCTGGGCGGCGAGGTCGCGTTCCTGGCCTCCACATTGGTGGCCATCGATGTCACCCTGGCGGCCCTGTTCTGGGCCTGGTCGCCCGGCGACGACATCCTGGCCCGCCTGATCAAGAAGACCTTCTATGTGGGCTTCTTCGCCTTCCTTCTCTCCAACTTCAACGGCCTCGCCCGTGTGGTCTTCGAGTCCTTCTCAGGCCTCGGCCTGAAGGCTTCCGGCGGCTCGATGTCCGCCAGCGATTTCCTGCATCCCGGCAAGCTCGGTCAGGCGGGCATCGACGCCGGCAAGCCGATCTTGGAAGCGGCCATGCAGATGTGCGGGTTTCCCGCCTTCTTCGACAACTTCGCTCAAATCATAGTGTTGATGATCGCCTGGATCATCGTGGTCATCGCCTTCTTCGTGCTGGCCGTGCAACTGTTCGTCACGCTGATCGAGTTCAAGCTCACCACCTTGGCCGGCTTCGTGCTGGTGCCGTTCGGCCTGTTCGGACGCACCGCCTTCCTCGCCGAGCGCGTGCTGGGCAACGTCATGGCCTCGGGCGTGAAGGTCCTGGTGCTGGCGGTGATCGTCGGCATTGGCTCGACCCTCTTCGGACAATTCGTGCAGACCTTTGGCCGCCAGGCGCCGACGCTCGAGGATGTCCTGGCCCTGGCGCTGGCGGCGCTCTGCCTGCTTGGGCTGGGGATATTCGGCCCCGCCATCGCCGGCGGTCTGGTCTCTGGCGCGCCGCAGCTTGGCGCCGGCGCTGCGGTGGGGACGGCGCTCACGGTTGGCGGGATCGGCATGGCCGCCGCCATGGGTGGGCGCGCCTTGGTCGGCGCGGGTGTCGGCGGCCTGAAAAGCGTGGTCGGCGCCATGCGCGGCGGTCGACCGGGCCCGACGGGGTCCGGCGACGGGGGGCTTGGCCCGAAGCCGAATGGACCTGGCGGCGGTGCTCCGTCCGGGGGCGGCGCCAGTGGTCCGCCGGCCTGGGCGCGGCAATACCAGCGGCGGCAGCAGGCGGCGCACGGCGCGTCCGTCGCCGCGCACGCCCTGCGCTCGGGCGATCATTCCGGCGGATCGGCCGCCGTCTCCCTCAGCGAGGATAGGTCATGAATGCCTTCAGTCGTTCGAGCGTGCGCTACGGCGAGACGCCCATCCTAGAGACACCCTATCAGCGCGCCGGCCAGGCCTGGGACGAGCGTATCGGCTCGGCGCGGGTGCAGGCGCGAAACTGGCGTCTGATGGCCTTTGCCGGCTTCGCCCTGTCCTCCAGCCTCGCGGCGGTCGTAGTCTGGCAAAGCGCCCACGGAACCGTGACGCCCTGGGTGGTGGAGGTCGATCGGCTCGGCCAGGCCCAGGCGATCGCGCCGGCCACGGCCGGCTATCGGCCCACCGACGCGCAGATCGCCTGGCACCTGGCCCGCTTCATCGAGAACGTCAGGTCCATCTCGGCGGACCCGATCGTCGTGCGGCAGGACTGGCTTCAGGCCTACGACTTCACGACCGAGCGTGGCGCTGCGGCTCTGAACGACTATGCCCGCGTCAATGACCCGTTCGCCCAGGTCGGCCACGTCCAGGTCGCCGTGGACGTCTCCAGCGTCATTCGCGCCTCGCCCACGAGCTTCCGGGTGGCCTGGCTGGAGCGTCGCTACGACGAGGGCGCCTTGACCTCGACCGAGCGATGGACGGCGATCCTGACCATTGTCCTGCAGCCGCCGAGAACCGCGGACGGCCTTCGCAAGAACCCGCTGGGCGTCTTCGTCCATGCCATCAGCTGGTCGAAGGAGTTGGGCTGATGCGCACGGCGTCCAAGTTGCTTCTGTTTGCCGCGACCTGTGTCAGCGGATGCGCCTCCCATCCCGCACCACCGCCGCCGGCGGCGCTCGCTCCGGTTGCGGTGGCGCCTGAAGGCCCGCCGCCGGCTCCGGTTGTCTATCGGCCAACCGTGTTTGCATCGACGCCAGTGCCGAATCCGCCAGAGCGCCCGCGAACCGTGCCGCCGAGCCCGGATCCGATGACGCAGGTGGCCCGGGCCAACGCCGTGGCGCGGATGCAACCGAGCCTCGCGCGGTTCAGCCAGGCTGAACAGGTCTATGCCTTCGCCGAGGGCGGGGTTTATCAGGTCTATGCGGCCCCCGGGAGGATCACCGACATCGTGCTCCAATCGGGAGAGACCCTGGTGGCGACCGGGCCGGTGGCCGCAGGCGACACCACCCGCTGGGTGATCGGCGACACCGAGAGCGGGGCCGGGCCTGATCGTCGCGTCCACATCCTGGTCAAGCCCACGCGCCAGGGCCTCAGCACCAATCTGGTGATCAACACCAATCGCCGGACCTACCATCTCGACCTCTCGGCGACGGTCGCGACGGCCATGGTCTCCGTCGCCTGGCGCTATCCGCAGGATGATGCGCGTGCGGCGCAGGAGTCCGCCCGCGCCAAGGCGGCCGAGGTCGCCCTTCAGAGGCCCACCGCCGCCGAAGATCTGAATTTCGGCTATCGGATAGAGGGCGCGCATCCAGCGTGGCGACCGAGCCGGGTGTTCGACGATGGTCGCCAGACGGTCATCGAGTTCCCCGCCAGCGTCGCGCAGGACCAGCTGCCGCCGCTCTTCGTCGGCGATGGCCGTGGCCGTCCCGGCGACCTCGTCAACTATCGCGTCAAGGGCCGCACCATCATCGTTGACCGGCTCTTCAAGGCGGCGGAGCTGCGCCTGGGCGATCGTCACAACCAGCAGATTGTCCGCATCTTGCGGCTTGCGGAGCGGTGAGATGACCACGACCGCACCAGTCCCCGAAGCCGTGATTGCGGACGAACTTCGGCTACGTCCGTCTCGGCCGCCCGTGACGCGTCTGTCACGCAAGGTGCTGATCGCCTTGGGCGCGACGTCCGCCTTGGCGATCATCGGAGCCATGGCCTACGCCATGAGCGCCCATCCGGGTCACGTCCCGGCGCCTGAACTCTTCGCGACCGGCGGACCGCCGCCAGACCGGTTGGCCAGCCTCCCCAAGGACTATTCGGCGGTTCCCAAGCTCGGACCGCCCTTGCCCGGCGATCTTGGCCGGCCGATCGTCGAGGCCAATGCCGCGTCCCCGCCCATCGCGGGGCAGCAGTCTGGCGCGCCAGACCCGGTCGTGCAGGCGGCGGAGGCTCGGCGCCAACATGACGTCCAGGAACGGGAAGCCGCGCGCGCCAGTCGGCTGTTCGCCGGGGACGCTGCAGGCGCCACCCGACCAGTCGAAGTCACAGCCACCGATGCGGCGGCCGATGGGGCTGCTGTCCTTGGTGGGGCGCGAGTCTCACTCATGGAACGACCCGTCGATCGGCGTACCGCCAGTCCCGACCGGTTGGCTTCCCCGCCATCGCCCTATGTGGTGCAGGCCGGGGCGGTGATCCCCGCGGCTCTGGTGACCGGCATCCGTTCCGATCTTCCGGGGCAGATCGTCGGCCAGGTGACCGAGAACGTGTTCGACACGGTAACCGGCCGATTCCTGCTCATCCCACAGGGCGCGCGGCTGATCGGGACCTATGACAATCAGATGGTCTTTGGCCAAAGCCGCGTTCTGTTGATCTGGACGCGCCTGATCCTGCCCAATGGGCGCTCTCTGGTGCTGGAGAAGCTGCCGGCGGGGGACGGAGCCGGGTATGCCGGCCTTCAGGACCGCATCGACCACCATTGGCGTGATCTCTTCGGCATGGCGCCTTGGCCACGGTCTTGGGCGTCGGCGCCGAACTCGGCCAGAATGACGGCGACAGCGACATCGTCCGGGCCCTGCGCTCCGGCGCTAGCGGCACGCTGAATTCCGTCGGCCAACAAGCGGTGGGGCGGGGATTGAGCGTACCACCCACCTTGACCATCCGACCTGGCGCATCGGTGCGGGTCATCGTCACCCGAGACCTGATCCTCGAACCCTTTCGTCCGTGATCGCCATGTCTGCAAAGCTGAAACTCTCGACTATCCTCGACGACACCCCCGTCAAGCTCACCATCGAGCTGCCGGCCGCGGTCCATCGCGACCTCTTGGCCTATGGCGAGGCCCTCGCCCGGGACGGCGGTCGCGTCGTCGAGCCGGCCAAGCTGGCGCCGCCCATGCTGGCGCGGTTCATGGCGACCGATCGGGCCTTCGCTCGCCTGAAGACCCGAACCGACGCGTGAGCCCAAAGCTTAGGCTCGTTGTCGCGCGTCATCGGAGCGCTTGCACGATCTTCTCGGTCACCTGGCGATTTCAGTTGGGGCGAGCGCACCGACCGCCATGCGTTGCAGGGCTTCGGCGACGACGTTGGGCGGGCAGGAGGTATGGCCTGAGAGCCATTCCGACAGCAGGCCGATCTGGGCCGACGCCAAATAGGCGGCGGCCAGGGGCGGGGGAAGATCTGAGGAACTGGTTTTGTGTGACCTCGCCCCGAGGCGTTGTTCGATAGCCAGGGTCAGGGTGCGTGTGACCAACTGGCGGGTGGGGCCGGCGAACAGCACATTACCGACCCGCCGGTTCTCCCAGAAGTGTTCGATCGTTTCGAACAGCCGAACCGGGTCGCAGGCGCCTGTGACCATGTCCGCCAAGACCGCGAAAGGGCCCATCAGACCTTCGGTCAGCAGCTCGTCCTTGTTGTCATAGTGCTCATAGAAGGTCGACCGGCCGACACCGGCGCGCTCGACGATATCGGCGACGGTGATCTGGTCATACCGGCGATCGAGGACGAGATGGACGAAGGCGCCCACCAAGGCCGCCTTGGTGCGCTGGACCCGACGGTCTTCGACGGCGAGGTCGGTCAACGGGTTCTCCTGGCGGACACTAGCGCCGTGGGTGTCCGGAAGCGGACGCCGGAGGGCTCCTGTCCGGAAACGCCGGCGGCGCGGTTGCTAAGACCGTAGCCCACAGCCACCGCGATGCAATCGCGGCGGGCCAAGCGGACCCTCGGAGCCCAGGACCCACATGCACGGACACCCCCACACCCCGGTCAAACGCGGCCGCAACCTGCACAGCCACATGTGGATCATGGGCCTGGTCGGCATAGCTGCTGGCCTGGTGCTGCTGATCTATGTCCCGAAGCTGACCCTGGTCTCGAAGTCCCTGCTGCTGTTCGCCGGCTTCCATGTGGTGGGCGGCATCGTCGTACTGTCGTCGCTCTATGTGACCACGCTGCGCGGCTTGGTCCGCCGGTGGACCAAGGCGGGTGATCGGGCGGAGCAGGGGGAAGCGTTCGATTTCGGCTGGGGGCCGGGCTGGATGAACGGCCTGGCGATCGCGGCCCTGGTAAGCCTCGCCGCTGCGGTGGCGATCGAGGTGGCCCTTCCGGGCCTCTGGCCAGCGGCCTTCCTGCTCGTGATGGCTGCCGCGGTCTTCCTCGCCGGTAATTTCGTGATGAGCAGCTTCCGCCGCCCGGACCACGTGGTCCTGCCGATGGTCGATCTGGTGCGCGGCGACCAGGATCTGGTCCTCGACGCCGGCTGCGGCGCGGGACGCACCTCCATCGCCCTGGCGCGCGGGCTCCGGGCCGGTCGGATCGTGGCGGTCGACCGCTTCGACGCCGGCTATATCGACGATGGCGGCCGCAAGCTCCTGGCGCGCAATCTGCGGCTCGCGGGCCTGACCGACCGGGTGACGATCGAGGCGGCCGATCTGACGGCCCTGCCTTTCCCGGAAGGTCGTTTCGACGGCGCGGTCAGCACCCACGTCTACGACCACCTGGGCGACAGGAAGGAGCAGGGTCTGCGCGAGGTGGTCCGTGTTCTCAAGCCCGGTGGTCGGTTCCTGATGGCGGTCTGGGTCCCGGGGTGGACGATGTTCACCGTCGCCAATGTCCTGTCCTTCTTCCTGACCTCCAAGGCGAGCTGGCGAGCCATGGCCGAACGAGCCGGGTTCAAGGTGGTCGACGAAGGTGCGTTCAATCACGCCTGGTTCGTGCTGCTCGAAAAGCCGATCGCGGCGGAGGCATAACCGTGGAGCTCGGCCACGGGCCTTGTCAATAACCTCTCCAGGGGGATAGGTATAAGGCTTCCGTCGTCGCCGTACCGAGTCCCCCATGACCCCCTTCACAGACCTGATCGCCCAAGGGACCGCCCACGCCTGGCTGTTCATTCCGAGCGCCATCGTGCTGGGCGCCCTGCACGGCCTGGAGCCGGGTCACTCCAAGACGATGATGGCGGCCTTCATCATCGCGGTGCGCGGCACGGTCCGCCAGGCGGTGCTGCTGGGCGTCTGCGCGACGCTGTCGCACACCGCCATCGTCTGGGTGATCGCCCTGGGCGGCATGTATCTGTGGCGCGGGGTCGATAGCGCGACCCTCGAACCCTACTTCCAGCTCGCGTCCGGGGTGATCATCGTCGGCATGGCGCTGTGGATGCTGTGGCGGTCACGGCGCGAACAGGCCCTGGCCGCTGTCGCCGAGCATGACCACGGTCCTGGTCACGACCAAGGCGGACACGGTCACAGCCACGATCATGGGGGCCACGGTCACGACCACGGCCACAGCCATGATCATGGTCCTGGCCACGACCATGGGCATGACAAGGGACATGGCGGTCACGCGCCGGGCGGGGCGCCGCGGATCGACACCGGGCACGGGATCTTGCGGCTGGAAGTCTTCGAGGATGGCGTGCCGCCGCGTTTCCGCCTGCGCACAGAGAGCGGCCACGGCTGGAAGGCGGCCCAGGTCAGTCTGGCCACGGAGCGGCCCGACGGCGGGCGCCAGACCTTCGCCTTCGTGGATCGGGACGGCTATCTGGAGTCGGTCGAGGAGATCCCCGAGCCCCATGAATTCACCGCGAGGCTGACCCTGGCGCACGGCGATCACGGCCATCACTACGACGTCGCCTTCGTGGAGCATGATCACGGCGGCAGCGATCATATGCATGAGGAACTGCGCGGCCTGGAGCTCGCCACAGGCTACCAGGACGCCCACGAACTGGCCCACGCCAACGACATCCGCCGCCGGTTCGCCGACACCAAGGTCACCACCGGTCAGATCATCATCTTCGGCCTCACCGGCGGGCTGATCCCCTGTCCCGGGGCGATCACCGTCCTGCTGCTCTGTCTGCAGCTCAAGCAGATCACGCTGGGCGCCGTGCTGGTCCTGTGCTTCAGCATCGGCCTGGCCCTGACCATGGTGACCTCGGGCGTGATCGCCGCGCTCAGCGTCAAGCACGTGTCCAAGCGCTGGAGCGGCTTCGGAGAGATCGTCCGCAAGGCGCCCTTCGTCTCGGGCGCCGTGATCCTGCTGATCGGCATCTATATCGGCGTGAACGGCTGGCTGGCGCTGCCGCGCTGACCTAGGTTGGGTCGAGATCGAGGAGTCTTCGCGTGAGCCACCACACGGACAAGCAGTTGCTGAACCGGCTCCGCCGCGCGCACGGGCACCTGGGTAAGATCGTCGGCATGATCGAGGCCAATCGTGACGGCATGGAGGTCGCTCAGCAGATGCAGGCGGTGATCGGCGCGCTGGAGAACGCCAAGAGCGTGCTGATCCGCGACCACATCGAGCACCATCTGGAGGAGATCGTCGGGCCGCTGCCCGCCGAGACCCGTGAGAAGCTGGCCAAGCTCAGCGACCTGGCCAAGTTCCTGTGACTTGGGTCCATTGTCCTTGAGCCCCCTGGCGCGGTGAGCGCAGGCTGGTCGCCATGAAATGGCGACTGGCGTTCACGGCGGCTGGCGTGACCCTGGGCGGCCTTGGCCTGATCGGGCTGCGCTACGCTCTGACGCCAGGGTTCCGGCTGGATCCGAGCCCCGGGTTCGCGGTCTCCCTGGCCTTGATCGCGATCGGGCTGGCGGTCTGGTGTTTCTGGCTGGCCTGGCGCGAGTGAGGCCGCCGACGACGAATGGGAGATCTCGGCGCGTGCTCTATCTTGTCCTCAAGGCGGCGATCTCCGGCGTGATCATCGCGGCGGTGTCCGAGATCGCGAAGCGCTCGCCTGGGTTTGGGGCGCTGGTGGCCTCCCTGCCGCTGGTCTCGGTGCTGGGCATGATGTGGCTGTGGCGCGACACCCACGACCCGGAGCGGATGGCCGCTCATGCCGGGGCCACCTTCTGGTACGTGCTCCCGTCTCTTCCGATGTTTCTGTTGATCCCGGTCCTGCTGAAACGCGGGGCGCCGTTCTGGGCGGCGCTCGGCGCCGGATGCGCGCTGACCATCGGCCTCTACCTGGCCATGACCTGGATCGGCCCCCGGTTCGGGCTGCGCCTATGAGGTCCCGACCGGCATGACCCAGCTCTCAAAGTTTCCGTTGGCCTGGATCGCCCTGCTGGCGCTGGGCGCCTTGACCTCCTGCGGCGCGGGCGAGACGTCCAAGGGGCCCGCGCCCCTCGTGCTGGAGCGGACGATCGCCTTGCCCGGCGTGTCGGGCCGGATCGACCACATGGTGCTGGACGCCGCTGGGAAGCGGCTGTTCGTGGCGGCCCTGGGCGCCAACTCGGTCGAGGTGGTCGATCTGGCCCAAGGGCGCCGGACCGCGCGGATCACCGGGCTTGCGAAGCCTCAGGGCCTGGCCTGGCTCGTGGATCGCGGCGAACTCATGGTGGCCAATGGCGACGGGCGCGTGGCCTTCTACGACGGCGTGACGCTCAAGGCCCGGGGAGTGGTCGCGCTGGGCGGCGACGCGGACAATATCCGTCTCGACGGCCTCGGTCGGCCGGTGGTCGGCTATGGGGACGGCGGCCTGGCCACCCTCGATCCGGCGCGGCGCGTCGTGGTGGCGACGGCGGCCCTGCCCAAGCATCCGGAGAGTTTCCGGATCGATGGCGCGCGCGCCTATGTGAATGTCCCGGACGCCGGCCGTGTCGTCGTCGTCGACCTGACCACCGGTGCGACTCTCTCGTCGCGGCGGACGCCCGGCCTGCGCTTCAACTATCCGATGGCGCTGGACGCGACCCACCAGGTGCTGGCGGTGGTGTTTCGGCTCCCGGCGCGATTGAAGCTGCTGGACGCCGCGACCGGACGCGCCCGGCTGGAAACCGCCACCTGCGGCGACGCCGACGACCTGTTCTTCGATGAACGACGCCAGCGGATCTATGTGGTCTGCGGCTCGGGCGCGGTCGATGTGTTCCGGGCGACCGGGCCGGTCGATTTCCGACGCCTGACGTCCATCCCCACCCGCCAAGGCGCGCGCACCGGACTCTATTCGCCGGAGGCGGACCGCCTCTATGTTGCGGCCCGCGCCACGGAGGGGCAGCCGGCGGCGATCTTGGTCTACAAGCCCGCGCCCTGACCCCTTGCGCGCCCGGGCCATCGCGCTAGTGTCCGGCCATCGGGCCGACGCGGGCGCCCGGCCAGACGGTTCGCCGTCCAAGACCCGCTCCTGAGACCCCGGTTCTGCGCCGGGCGGGAGCGTAGTCATGGCGAAGTCCGAGGTCTCGACCTACAGGGTGGCGGTGGTGTGGCGCGGCGACTTGGCCGGGCGCGCCGAAGCGACGGCAGACAACAATCGCCTCAAGGCCATCTTCGCGGCCCTGGCCCGTGCGGGTATATCCGCCGAGCCGGCCGTGTTCTGCGAAGATGTTGCCGATGAGGTCCGCACCCAGCTGCTGACCATGGATGGCGTCCTGGTCTGGGTGGATCCGATCGCCACCGCGACTGGCCAGCGTCGCAGCGCCCTGGACGATATCCTGCGTGAGGTCGCCCAGGCCGGCGTTTTGATTGGCGCCCATCCCGATGTGATCGCCAAGATGGGGGTGAAGTCCGTGCTCCATCGGACCCGTTCCCTGGGCTGGGGAACCGACACCCGCCTCTACGAAACCCCGGCCGCCTTTCAAGCCGAATTCCCCCGCCTGTTGGCCTCCGGCGCCCGGGTGCTCAAGCAGAACCGCGGCAATGGCGGAATTGGGGTCTGGAAGGTCGACGCGGTGGACACCGAGACGGTCCGCGTCCTGGAGGCGCGCGGCGGCGCGGTGGAACGGACGATGGCGCTCGGTGATTTCGTGGCGGAGCGGCTGGCGGAGTTCGACGCCGGTGGCGGACTGGTCGACCAGCCGTTCCAGGCCCGCCTGCTGGACGGGATGGTCCGCTGCTACCTGTCGGGCGGGAGGGTCGCCGGGTTCGGTCATCAGATGGTGCGGGCGCTGGCGCCCGCCGAGGCCGGGCCGGCTGGGCCGCGGCTCTATTCCGGGCCGGACGACCCGCGCTTCCAGCGCCTTCGCGCGTTGATGGAAGAGGACTGGACACCCGGTCTGGTGCAACGGCTCGGCATGAGTTCGGAGGACCTGCCGGTGATCTGGGACGCGGACTTCCTGCTGGGCCCCAAGACCGCCGAGGGCGAGGACAGTTACGTTCTTTGCGAGATCAATGTGAGCTCTGTCTTCCCCATCCCTGACGAAGCGCCCGCCACCCTTGCGGCCACGACGCTCCAGCGTCTGACCGCCCGCCCCCCAAAGCTTTCCCTTCCGACCTGACCAAACCCCATCGGAGTCTTCCCTTGCCCCAACCCCAACTTGACCGCCGCCTGCTCTTGGGTGGCCTGGCTGTCGCCGGCCCCGCCGTGGCGTCCGCGGCGACCGCTCAGACGGCAACCGCGCCTGCGGTGACCTTCACCCCCAAGCCGCTGCCCTTTGATCCCAAGGCCGTGGCGGGCTTGTCCGAGAAGCTGCTCGTGAGCCACCACGACAACAACTATGCCGGGGCGGTGAAGCGGCTCGGCTCGATCCGCGGTGATCTCGGCAAGCTCGATTGGGCCACGGCGCCCGTCTACCAGGTCAATGGGCTGAAGCGCGAGGAACTGATCGCCTGGAACTCGATGATCCTGCACGAGGTCTATTTCGCGGGCCTGGGGGCGCAAGCCGCCGCAAGCGCATCGCTCGCCAAGGCCATCGAGCGCGACTTCGGGAGCCATGATCGGTGGGCGGCGGAGTTCGCCGGCATGGGCAAGGCGCTGGGCGGCGGCTCCGGCTGGGTGATCCTGACCGCGAGCCGCCACGACAGCCGGTTGGTCAACACCTGGGCCGCCGACCACACCATGACCTTGGCCGACGGCGCGCCCCTGCTGGTGCTCGACATGTACGAACACGCCTATCACATGGACTACGGGGCCAAGGCCGGCGCCTATGTGGACGCCTTTATGAAGGCCGTCTCCTGGGGCCATGCCAACGATGCCTTCGCCCGCACGGGCGTCGCCTGAGGTCGCGCCACGCTTCGGGGCAACCGCCTCGAACAGGCCCCGCAAAAGACAAGCGCCCTAAACCGGGGGCGCGATCACACTATGATCCCCAGGCCCGACCCGGTCCGCGGGACAATCGTCGCTTGGTCTCTCTGGCTCGCTGGAAGCGGGGTGCAAACAAGCCCACACGTCACCAAGCAGCTTAAGCGGGCTCGCGCCGAGCGAGGTGGCGATCGCACAGAATTCCAAGATGTCGATCCTGCGCTGACCCCGCTCAATCATGCAGATATGGGAGTGGGATTTCCCGATCCGCTCCGCGAGGGTTCGCTGGGAAATGCGCGCCTCACGGCGCGCCTTCAGCAGGATGCGCCTGAGGTTCTCGTACTCAGAGCCGAACACAGGATTGGGCCGCCGAAAGGTCATGGAGGATCTCCGATCTTGTTCCTGTGAGCCCGCCCAACGACCGGCTCGAATTCCCGGGCCCTGGCCCGCGGCTAGTGGAGGAGTTGTCCGAGGAAGGCGCGGGTCCGCTCGTGCTGCGGCTTGTCGAAGAAGGCCGCCGGCGCCGCGCTCTCGACGATCTGACCCTGGTCCATGAAGATGACGCGGTTGGCCGCCTGCCGCGCGAAGCCCATCTCGTGGGTGACCACCAGCATCGTCATCCCGTCCTCCGCCAAGCCCAACATAGTGTCGAGCACCTCCTTGACCATCTCCGGGTCGAGCGCTGAGGTCGGCTCATCGAACAGCATTATCTGTGGGTTCATGCACAGGGACCGGGCGATCGCCACGCGCTGCTGCTGGCCGCCCGAGAGCTGCCCGGGATACTTATGGGCTTGTTCCGGAATGCGCACCCGCTCCAGCAGGGCCATCGCGGTGTCCCGCGCGACCGGCTTGGCGACGCCGTTCACCCAAATGGGCGCGAGCGTGCAGTTCTCCAGCACGGTAAGATGGGGGAATAGGTTGAAGGTCTGGAACACCATCCCGACTCTGCGGCGGATGGCTTCGAGGGTCTTAGGATCAGCGGTCGCTTCCTGGCCCGCCACGACGATCCGGCCTTCCTGATGGCGCTCCAATTGATTGACGCAGCGGATCAAGGTCGATTTGCCGGAGCCGGAGGGTCCGCAGATGACGATCCGTTCGCCTCGGGCCACGGTGAGGTCGACGCCACGGAGCGCGTGAAAATCGTCAAACCACTTGTGCAGGCCCTGGATGGCGATCGCCGGGGCGTCGGGAGGGGCGGTATCGGGCATTAGCGGGCCACCTTGTTGCGGCGTTCCAGCATGTCGGCGAAGCGGCCGAAGCCGAAGCACAGGACGAAATAGATCGCGCTGATGAAGAGGTAGGTTTCCGTCGCCGGGGATCGCCACAGGGGGTCCGCCAGCGCCGACTTGCCGGAACTGATCAGGTCGAACAGGCCGACGACCAGCACCAGGCTGGTGTTCTTGATCATAACGATGATGGTGTTCGTCAGCGCCGGGATCACCAGGGTGATGGCCTGGGGCAGGATCACCAGCCGCTGGGTCTGCCAATAGCTCAGGCCCAAGGCGGTGGCTGCTTCATACTGGCCCTTGGGCATGGCCTGTAGTCCGCCGCGGATCACTTCGGCCATGTAGGCGGACGCGAACAGCAGGAGCGCGATCACCGCGCGCACCAGCTTGTCCGGCAGCAACGCCTCGGGCAGCAGCAGCGGCAGCATGATCGACGCGATGAACAGGATGCTGAGCAGGGGCAGGGCGCGGGTCGCCTCGATAAACACCGTGCTCATCAGACGGATCGCTGGCATCTCGGAGCGGCGGGCGAGCGCCAGGAGGATCGCCAGCGGGAAGCCGCCGCCGATTGCGACGACCGTCAGGATCAGGGTGATCGGCAGCCCGCCCCACATGGCGGTCGGCACGGGGGTGAGGCCGAGGACCCCGCCGCCCATGAGGATCTGCACCGCGACGAGGGCGGCCGCCCAGATGCTGGTCAGGGACAGCCGCCAGGCGGCGGGGCGCACCGAGTAGATCAGCACGCCGACGAGGACGGCGCTCGCCAAGGCCGGCCGCCAGCGCGCGTCGAACGGATAGATGCCGAACAGGATCTGGCTGTGCTTGGCCAACACAAAGCTCCAGCAGGCCCCGGTTGTGGCCCGGCAGGTCTCCGGCGTGGCCGGCAGGAAGGCGGCGTCCAGCACCGCCCAGCGCAGCAGGCCAGGTAGGACGGTGAGCGCGGCCAGGGCCACCGCCGCCGTCAGCGCGAGGTTCAGGGGGCTTCCGACGAGATGCGAAGCGAGCGTACGAAGCCGGGTCCGCCGGGAAAGCTCCGCGGGGCGTCGGGCGAGGGGGGCCGCGAAGGTCACGTCAACGCTCCTTCACCGCAAGCTGGCCATTGTACCAGTTGAGCGTCGCCGACATGGCCAGGTTGATCGTGAGATAGACGCCTACGATCACCAGGGTGCCTTCAATGGCATGGCTGGTCTTGTTGATGACCGTGCCCATGACGGTCATGAAATCGGTGTATCCGACCACCAGCGCCAGGGTGCTGTTCTTCACGACATTGATGTATTGGCTGGTCATCGGCGGCAGGATGACCCGCAGCATCTGCGGCAACACCACGAGGCGAAGGACGTTTGGCGGCGACAAGCCCAGGGCGCGGGCCGCCTCCCACTGGGCGCGCGGCACGGCGTTGACGCCGGTCCGGATGATCTCGGCGATGAAGCCGGTGGTGTAGAGGGTGAGGCCCGCCAGGATGGTGAACAGTTCCGGCGTGATCACCGCGCCGCCACGGAAATCGGCTCCGGCGGCCTGCGGCAGGTTCACGGCGAAGCCCCGCCGCGCGGCGGCGGCGGCGACCGCGAGCGTCAGCACAAGTAGCGCGGCCACGGTCAGAGCCCAGCGACGCCGGTCGCGGCCGAACCGGCCGGCGAGACCCCCCGCCGTCGCGACCAGGGCGCCGGCGGCGAGAAGGGCTGCGAGCATGGTCGTCGGGGGCCAGGGAAAGATCAGGGCGGGGATGGCGACGCCACGGAGGGAGGCCAGGACGCCGGGCAAGGGGTGCAGGACGCCGGTGGCCGGCAGAGCTTGCCACCACAGGGTATAGAGGAAGATCAGCAGCAGGATCGGCGGGGTGTTGCGCACGCCTTCGATCCACAGCAGGGCCAGGCCACTGACCAGTGGATTGTCGCTGATCCGCGCGACGCCCAGCAGGGTTCCGAGCAGCGTCGAGGCCAGCGAGACCAGGGCGGAAACGAAGAGGGTGTTGCCGACGCCGACGACGATCGCCCAGAGGTTTGAATCATCGGGGGTGTAAGGCAGCAGGGTCTCGGAGACGGTGAACCCAGCGCGGTCGAGCAGGAAGTCCGCTCCCAGGGGAATTCCCCGGGCCGCGAGATTGGACGCCGTGGTCCAGACCACGACAACCAGCACAGCGGCGGCCAGTCCCAGGGCGAGCGCCTGGACGCCCAGGTGTTTGCCGGGTCGCCCCGGGAGCGGCGCCGGCTTCCTCGGGTGTTCGATGAGTTCGACCACGCGACTCAATCCCATGGCATCGGGAACAGCAGGCCGCCATCGGTATAGAGCCTGTTGTAGCGACGCTCCGCCTTGATCGGGGTGCCGTCCCCGAGGTTTCGGTCCCAGACCTCCCGGTAGTTGCCCACCTGCTTGATCACATTATAGGCCCAGCGCGGGTCCAGCCCGATCTCGCGCCCGAACTTGGGGTCCCCGCCCAACACCCGCTTGATCTCGGGTGAGCCCGTCCTCACCCGCTCGTCGATATTGGCCTGGGTGATGTCATTCTGTTCGGCCCAGATCAGCAGGTTGATCGTCCAGCGGACGACGTCGAACCAGCGATCGTCGCCGCGGGCGATGGCGACCCCGTTGGGTTCGACCAGGCGGCCGATGTACATCAGCTGGTAGTCGTCAGGGGTCTTGGCGACCGTCGCCAGCTGGCTCTTGGCCGCCAGGCCATCGGTGACATAGGCGTCGCACCGGCCCGCGAAGAAGGTGTCGCGCGCGGTGATGGTGGAGTCGAAATAGACCCGGGTGAGCTTGATCTTGTTGTCCTGCTCGGCCTCATCCAGCGTGCCCTCCACCAAGCTGCCGCCGCCCTGCATGCAGACGGTCCGGCCGTTCAGGTCCGCCGGACCCTTGGCGCCCAGCGACTTGCGGACGATCAGTGCGTCGCTGTCATAGAGGGTGACCGCCACGAAACGGATCGCCATGTCCCGGGTGAAGGTGATGGTCGAGGTCCGCGACAGGGCGTCGATCTCGCCCGTCTGCACGGCCGGCAGGCGCTGTGCGGCGTTCAGGGGGGTGAACTGGACCTTGTTGGCGTCGCCGAGCACGGCGGCGGCCAGGGCGCGGCAGATGTCGCTATCGAAGCCACGCCAGACCCCTTTCTCGTCGGGCCGCGAGAGTCCCGGTATCCCCTGGCTGCCGCCGCAGTTCAGATGGCCGCGCGCCTGGATCTTGGCGACCGCGCCCTGGCTCTTGGGTACGCCTGGCGGCGAGCAGCCGGCCAGGGCGAGCGATGCGGCCAGGGCGAGCGAAAGGCGTCTCATGGCAACGACTCCGGGGTCATGGAGGAAGGCGGCGACCCACTGCGCGGGGCTTCGCCGAATTGCGCCAGCCCCTGGATGAGATCGGCGCGCAGATCGTCCAGGTGCTCAAGCCCGATGCTGAATCTCAGGATGGGGCCGTCATGGCCGAGCGGCGTCGCCGAGCGGGTCGGCCCGCCGTCGAGCACGGCCAGGAGGCTTCGTGTCCCGCCCCAGCTGGCGCCGATCGCGAAGAGCTGCAGCGCCTCGACGCCGCGGGCGAGGTTGTTTCGCGTCCAGGGGTGCAGGAACACGGAGAAGACCCCGGTCGCGCCGGCGAAGTCCCGCCGCCAGACCGCGTGCCCAGGATTTCCGGCCAGGGCCGGATGCCTCACCTCGCGCACGAAGGCCTGTTCGGAAAGCCAGCCGGCCAGAGCCAGGGCGTTGGCCTCGCTGCGGTCGAGCCGCACGGCAAGCGTTTCCATGCCGCGCAGGACGAGGCTGCAATCGTCCGGAGACACGCCGTAGCCCATGTAGCGGGAAAAGTCCTTTAGGCGGCGATAGAGCGCCTCGTCGGCGACCGAGACGCATCCCATCACCACGTCGGAATGGCCTCCCAGATATTTGGAGACCGCGCAGACGGAGAAATCAACGCCGTGCTGCAGAGGCTTGAATCGCAGGGGCGTGGCCCAGGTGTTGTCGGCGGCCACCTTGGCCCCGCGCCGGTGGACGGCGGCGACGATGGCGGGGACGTCCTGGACTTCCATCGTCACCGAGCCGGGCGACTCGACCCAGACCAGCGACACATCGTCGGTCATCAGGTCGCCGACGGCGGCGCCCAGCATCGGGTCGTAGAAGACGGCCCGGATGCCCAGCCCCGCGAGGAAGTTCAGCGCGAACGGACGCACGGTGTCGTAGGCGTTGTCCGGGAAGAGCACGCACTGCCCGCTCGCGGCGCAGGCCAGGGTGGTCGCCACGATCGCGGCGAACCCTGACGGCAGGACCAGGGTTTTTGCGGCGTCTTCGATCAGGGCGATGCGACGCTCCAGGGCTCGCGAGGTCGGCGTGCCATAGAGCCCATAGGAATAGCCGTCATAGATGGCTTCCCGCCGCCTCTGATAGGCCTCGACGGTGCGGAACACGACCGTCGAGGCCCGGTGGACCGGGACGACCAGGCTGTCGAACTCAGCGTTCTCATCGTCCGCGCCTTTCAGGCACAGGGTTTCGTCGCGCATGAAGTGTCTCCCTGCTCAAGGGATAGGCGGCGCTGCGGCCTGTTTCAATTGCATGGATATGCTGTCAGGATGCGTTTTGGTTATAGGGCTCCCATGACGTGAATCTCAGCCTGATCGAAGCGTTCAACGCGGTCATGAAGACCGGCTCGACCACGGGCGCCGCCGCGCTCCTGGGGATCTCCCAACCGGCCATCAGTCGCGCGTTGAAGCGGCTGGAAGACACGACCAAACTGAAGCTGTTCGAACGATCGGGACCGCGGTTGATCCCAACGCCCGAGGCGCATCTTCTGCACCGCGAGATTCTCGACACCTATGTGGGGCTGGACCGCCTTCGCCAGACTGTGGCGCGCCTGCGGGCGGCGGGGACCGGGACCCTGAGGGTCGCCAGCTCGGCTGCGCTGGGCTTGTCGTTCTTGCCGAAAGTCCTCAAGGGCTTCCTCGCAAAGCGCCCTCAGGTGAGCGTGACCTTCGAGATCGCCAACTCCGCCACAGTGCGCAACCTGGTGGCCAGCGGGACCCACGACCTTGGCCTATGCGCGGACGAGATCGATGTCTCGAACCTGGTGGTCGAACCCTTCATCGCCACGCGCGGGATCTGCGTCATGCCGGCCGATCATCCGTTGGCCCGTGAGGCGATCGTTACCGCGGAAATGCTCGACGGCGCCTCCATCTTGTCGCTGGCGCCCGATGACACCGCGCGCCAGCGCTTCGACGAGGCGCTGGCGGCGGCCGGCGCCAAACCGCACATCGTCGTGGAGACCCAGTTTGCGGCGACGGTCTGCGAACTCGCGGCGCAGGGACTGGGGGTGGGGGTCACCAACTCCTTGGCCTATCTCTCCGGCGACTTCGAGGCCCGAGGCCTGGTCGCTCGGTCCTTCGAGCCGGCGATCCCGTTCCGCGCCCTGATGATCCTGCCGCCGCACCGGGCGCGCTCGCGGCTGGTGGACGAACTGGTCCAAGTGCTGGAGCGTGAGCGGGACCTTCTCAGCCAGGCCTGCGAGGTTCGTTTTGGACCGGCCCAGGCTTGACGTCAGCCGACGGCGAAGACCGCGCTGATCCCAACCACCACGCCGAACGGCAAACTGGCAACGCCAACGGCGGCGCGAGCATGGCGCCCGGCGTCACCCAACACCTCAAGCATCAAGTCGGATGCGCCGTTGACCACCAAGGAATGCCCTTCGAACTGCGGCATGGCGGCGACGAAACCGGTAAGCTGCAGGCAGCGCTCGACGCGGCCCAGGTCGTCGCCCAGGGCTTGGTTGAGGACCGCCAGGACCGAGACGGCGCAAAGGCGCGCCGCCGCTACGGCCGCGGTCAGATCGTCGCCACTGCTGAGGACGCCCTTGATCAGGCCATGCTCGGTCCTGGGGAGCTGGCCCGAGACAAAGGCCAGGCCGCCGTGGAGGACGACCGCCGCGTAGCTCGCCACTGGCGCCGCCGGCGAGGGCAGGGCGAACCCAAGGTCGCGCAGCCGGGCTTCCGGCGAACGGATCTCGTGAAACCTTTGGTCTCCCAGGTCGGCGCGGGTCCGCGCACGGTCGCTCGTCGACGACCGTGCGCACCCGGCGGGAGCGACAGGGGAGGAGGGCGCGACCCGCGGGATGGCTCAGAACTTGACCGTCGCCTTCACATAGACGAACCGGCCGCTGACCCGTACGGGGCGATATAGGCGAAGGGGAAGATGCCGGCATTGTCCGCGCCGTTGGCGCCGGCCGCGACGCTGGCCGCCGTCGAGGCGATCTGATGTTCGGGATATTTGTCGAACAGGTTCGCCACCCCCGTCGCCAGGGTGACGTGGTCGGTGACCTCATAGGCCGCGTCGAGGTCGGTGATGATGTCGGCGCGGAAGGTCTGGATGATGTCGGAATTCGCCGAGCCGGGGGCCGAAGGGACCAGCTTGACGCTGTAGCCAGGGATCAAGGCGGCGACCTGGGCGGGGGTGCGCCCGGTCAGCGACACCTGGGCCACCTCGCCGTAGCGGGTGTTGGTGAGGTTCACCGACCACTTCCCGCGAGTCCAGGCGAGGTTCAGGGTCTCCTTGTCCTTGGGTGTGCTCTGGGCGAGCCGCACCTGCTGGGTGAGGTCCACAAGCGGCGCGGTGATGCCCAGGGCCGCGATGGCCGGCGGCGTCCCGGCGATCCGGTCGAACCGGGTCCGGTTGAAGTTCGCCGCGAAGGTCGTGGTCAGGGTTCCCGCCTCGCCGAGCTCGTGACGGTAGCGCGCGGAGATATCGAGCCCTTCGGTGGTGGTGTCGACGGCATTGGTCAGGTAGGAGGCCGCGGCGATGCCGGAGAAGCCCTTCGCCGCCAGGAAAGTGGTCAGGGCCGTGCTCTGGAAATTCGACGAGATGACGATCCGGTCCTTGAGTTCGATCCGATAGACGTCAAGGGTCGCCGACAGCGGACCCTGGTCGAACACCAGGCCGAAGGAAAGGTTCTTCGCCTTCTCCGGCTTCAGAGGCGTGGCGCCGATCAGGGGCGCGACCGGATCGTTGACCGAGATGATCCGGGTCTTCAGCAATTGGCCGCTGACGAACAGGAAGTCGGACTGGCTGTAGAAGGACTGGGCGAGCGCCGGCGCACGGAAGCCCGTGCCGACCGACCCGCGAACGGCGAGGCTGTCGGTCAGTTCGAAGCGGCCCGCCAGCTTGTAGTTGGTGGTGTCGCCGAAGTCCGAATAGGCCTCATGGCGCGCGGCGACGGAGACTTGAAGGCGGCCACCGAGATCCTTCTCCAGTTCGGCGTAGATCGCCTTACTGTCGCGCTCGCCGGGGATCACATCGGACGGCGAGACTCCCACCGCCGACTGGATGCCCACCGGCGCGGGCTTGCCGGCGTTGGGGCCATCGAGGATGGGCACCCCGCCATTGGCGTAGCTGGCCGGTTCGCCGGCTCGCAGCTCATACCATTCCTTGCGGTACTCCAGGCCCAGAGCGACCTTCAAGGGGGAACCAGAGCTCATCGCGAATTCGCGGGTGAGGTCGAGGTTCGTGGTCCATTGGCGGAAGCGGGCGCCGCCTCGCAGGACCGAGGTCGGGCTGGTCGCACCGAAGGAAGCGTTCTCGGAATTGGTCACGCGAAGGCGGTCGATCGAGGCGCCATAGGACGTGGAGAGGTCCCAGCCAAAGCCGGCGAGGTCGGCGCCCTTGAGGCCCGCGGCCAGCGAGGCGTTCTCCAGGCGGCTATGCTGCTCGGGTCGGAATCCGTTGGGGTAGATGGCGCGCACGGTCTCATCCTGGCCGGCGCGGCGGATGAAGTTGTAGCTGATCCCGTTCAGCTGATTGTAACCGCCGAAGGCATAGGCGGTCGCCCTGTCGTTGAGCGGCAGCTCGGCGTTCAAGAACACACTGGAGTTCTCGTAGTCTGGCTCGCCGTACAGCCAGTCGTTCCGGTTGAAGCTCGCCTCGCGGGGGGCGAGGACGCCGTTGGCGGGGGTCAGGCCGACGCCTGATCCATAGTTGCCCGACGGCAGGACTTGGGTCGCGCCGTTGGAACCGAAATACTGCTGGCGCGTATCCGGTCGAGCCCGGTTTGTGTGCTGGTGGTCCTGATAGGCGCCGGTCACCCGGACGAACCCGCCATCGCCGATGGCAAAGCCCTGAGCCACGCTCAACTGGACGTCTTGCCCATCGCCTTCGCTGGTCACGCCGTAACGGCCCCGGGCCAGGAAGCCCAGGCTCTTGTCGAGTTGCACGTTGAGGACGCCGGCTATGGCGTCCGAGCCATATTGGGCGGCGGCGCCGTCACGCAGCACTTCGACGCTGCCGATGGCGGCCGCCGGGATCGCGTTGAAATCGTAGGCGACGTCGCCACGGCCGATCTGGTTGTTGGAATTGAGTTCGGCGTTGGTGTGCCGGCGCTTGCCGTTGACCAGCATCAGGATCTGGCCCGTGGAGAGGCCCCGAAGGGTCGGCGGCGTGAGGAAATCGTTGGCGCCGGCCGCCGCCGGCCGAGGCGTGCTGAAGCTGGGGACGGTGACCTTGATCTGGCCTTGAAGATCACTGGCGCCGGTCTTCGCCAGGTCCTGGCTCGAAATCGAGTCGATTGGGGTCGGGGAGTCGGTGACGACACGCGGCCCGAACCGCGAGCCGGTGACGACCACTTCCTCGACGACCGACGACGCGGCGGCGGTGTTGTTCGACGCCGGTTGGGCTGCGGCATGATCAGTCGCCCCCAGCGCTATAGCGGCTAGAACCCCGCTCGACGCGGCGGCGAGCAGCCGCTGACGGCGCCTCAGTTGATGAATCATCATAACTCTCCCCCTCGTGATGCGGACGCCGTCGTCAGGCCGGGCTTGCGCTCATTCCGCCGGGCCTACCCGGAAGGTCGCGGTCCGCTGATGGTCTTCCGGGTGGCGTCACCCTGGCGATGGAGGGCGCCAACCTGAGCCTTGGCGGCGGGTCGCCGACCTCCCTTGTCGGACCTGAACGCACCATGCCGAGGGGCTAACTTCAAATGCGCATCATCCACATCACTATGCGCTTAGGTTATTCTGGTCCTTGGCGCGGAATTTTCTGGGCTGGGGCGGAATGGCGCGCAGGCCAAAGGCCGAGCACGAAGCCGATTGCGGGGGCCTTGCGCCTCATAGCCGACGCCGTTTGGGGCGCGGGCAATGAGGCCAAGGGTCATATGGCGGGGGCCGATATGGGCTCGTCACCTAGCTTGAAGCTTTTAGGTCGCCGCCGGAACACGAGGCGGCAGAGGGCCGGCAACACCAGGAGGGTGAGCGCCGTTGAGGTGATCAGGCCGCCGATGACCACGGTGGCCAAGGGTCTCTGGACCTCCGCGCCTGTCCCAGTCGCCAGGGCCATGGGGACAAAGCCCAAGGACGCCACCAGCGCCGTCATCAGCACCGGCCGCAATCGTTCCATGGCCCCGTCGATGATCGCGTCGTCGATGGACGAGCCGTCGTCGATCCGCCGGCGGATGGCGCTCATCATCACCAGGCCGTTGAGCACCGCCACGCCCGAAAGCGCGATGAAGCCGACGGCGGCGGTGAGCGAGAACGGGATCTGCCGCAGGAACAGGGCGAAAACGCCCCCGGCCAAGGCCAGCGGCACCGCCGAGAACACCACGACGGCAGGGCCGACGCCACCGAGCGCCATGTAGAGCAGGGCGAAGATCAGCACGAAGCAGATCGGCACCACCAGGCCCAGGCGGGCCTGGGCCGATTGCAGGCTCTCGAACTGGCCGCCCCAGTCCATGAAGGATCCTGCCGGCAGCTTCACCTGGTCGATCTTGCCCCTGGCCTCGTCGACAAAGCCGCCCAGGTCGCGGCCGCGGACATTGGCCTGGACGATGACCATCCGTTTGCCATTCTCCCGGCTGATCTGGTTGAGCCCGTCGGTGTAACTGAAGCGAACCACCTCCTTGAGCGGGATCGAGCCGGCGCTTCCCGGCAGCATGACTGGAATGGAGCCCAGCATCTCGACGTCATCGCGCTGGGCGTCGGGCAAGCGCACCACGACCGCGAAGCGACGATCCCCTTCGAACAGCATGCCGGCCTGGCGCCCGCCGAGCGCCGCCGACACAATGTCGGCCACCTCCTGCACCGTCAGCCCGTAGCGCCCCACCGCCTCGCGGTCGATCTGGACATCGAAGGTGGGGGCTCCAGAGGTCTGTTCGGCGGTGACGTCGGCGGCGCCGGGTATGGTGCGCAGGACCGCGGCCAGTTTCTGCGCGGTGGCGCTCATCACCTCGAGGTCGTCGCCATAGAGCTTGACGGCGACATCGCTGCGGACCCCGGCGATAAGTTCATTGAACCGCATCTGGATTGGCATCTGGATCTCATAGCGGTTGCCGACCAGCCCCTTAGTGCGGGCCTCGATGCGGGCCAAGAGATCGGCCTTGGTCTTCACGTCCCTGGGCCAATCCTTCTGGGGTTTGGGGATGACGTAGGTGTCCGAGGCGTTGGGCGGCATCGGGTCGGTGCCCAGGTCGGCGTTGCCGGTCTTGGAGAACACCAGGGCCACCTCCGGCAGCTTGGAAAGCTCGCGTTCGATCTGCAACTGCATGTCCTTGGAGGTCTCGACCGAGGTCGAGGGAATGCGGAAGGCGGTGACCGTGATGTCCTTCTCGTCCAGCTGTGGCATGAACTCCGAGCCCAGGGTGGTGAACAGGGCCCCTGCCAGGGCGAAGACCCCGACGCCGACCGCCACCACCGGAACAGGCCTGGCCACCACCTTGCGCAGGGCCGGCTCATAGCGAGCCTTGAACCAGCGGATCGGCCTGACTTCGGCCTCGCTGATCTTGCCGCGCATCACCAGCGCGATCATCGCGGGCACGAAGGTCAGCGACAGCACGAAGGCGAAGGCCAGGGCGAGCATCAGGGTGATGGCCATCGGCGCGAAGGTCTTGCCTTCGACCCCTTGGAAGGTCAGCAGCGGCGCGAAGACCAGGAAGATGATCGCTTGGCCGTAGACGGTGGGCTTGATCATCTCCCGGGCCGCCTCTGTGGTCTCGCCAAGCCGCTCGGTGAGGGACAGGAGCCGGCCCTCCCGGTGCTGTCGCTCGGCCAACCGTCGCAGGGCGTTCTCGACGATGATCACCGCGCCGTCGACGATAAGACCGAAGTCCAGCGCGCCCAGGCTCATCAGATTGCCGGAGACGTGCAGGGCGTTCATGCCGGTGGCGGTCATCAGCATCGTCAGTGGGATGACCGCCGCCGTGATCAGGGCCGCGCGGATATTGCCGAGCAGGAGGAAGAGCACGACAATGACCAGCAGGGCGCCTTCGGTCAGGTTCTTGGCCACTGTCTCGATGGTCGCCATCACCAGCTTGGAGCGGTCATAGGCCGGCTGGGCCGTGATGTCGGGGGGGAGGGACCTATTGATGGTCTTGAGCTTGTCCCCGACCTCGGTGGCCACGATCCGGCTGTTTGAGCCGGTCAGCATCAGGACGGTGGAGATCACCGCCTCCGAGCCCGACTTGCTGCCCGCGCCGGTTCGCACCGCGCCGCCGATCACCACCTCGGCCACATCGCGCACCCGCACCGCGACACCTCCACGAGTGGCGATCACCGCCTGGGTGATCTCGTCCATCGATTTCAGGCGCGCGTCGGCTCGCACCAGGAAACTCTCGCCGGCCCGTTGCACATAATTGGACCCGGCCGAGATATTCGCCGCTTCCAGGGCCTGCGAGAGCTCTGTGAACGACACCCCATAGGCCGCCATGCGCGTCGGGTCCGGCTCGACCACATATTGCTTGACGTAGCCGCCATTGCTGTCGACGCCGGCCACACCCTGGAGGTTGCGCAGCTGCGGGCGGATGACCCAGTCCTGGACCGTGCGCAGATAGGCGGCCTTGGCGAGGGGGGTGGTGAGGCGTTCGCCTTCCGGCGTCAGATAGGCGCCGTCGGTCTGCCAGCCGGGTTGGCCATCCCTGGGTTCGGCGCCGCGCCCATCGGGATGGGCGTACTCGACGCTGAACATGAAGATCTCGCCGAGACCGGTGGTCAGCGGCGCCAACTGGGGCTGAACGCCAGGTGGCAGGGTGTCCTTGGCCTGGGCCAGGCGCTCTGTGACCTGCTGGCGGGCGAAGTAGATGTCGGTGGAGTCCTTGAACACTGCCGTCACCTGGGAGAAGCCGTTGCGGGTCAGAGACCGGGTGAGTTCCAGACCGGGAATACCGGCCAAGGCGGTCTCCACCGGGAAGGTCACCTGACGCTCAAGATCGACCGGCCCTAGGGTCGGCACGAAGCTATTGATCTGCACTTGGCGATTGGTGACGTCCGGCACGGCGTCGATCGGCAGCTTGGTGATCTGCCAGCCGCCGATCACGACGATGATCAGCGCGAGGACGGCCACGACCCATCGGCCACGGACGGAAAGCTGGAGGATGCGCGAAATCATACTCAGTCCTCCGTCTCGTTCTTGCCAAGTTCGGCCTTCAGCAGGAAGGCGTTGTCGGTGGCGATCGACACCCCCGCCGCCACGCCCGATGACAGCTGAACCCGGCCGGCGCTGCGGCGGACGACCGTCACGGGCTGCATTCGGAAGCCCTTGTCGGTGCGCACAAACACAACCTCGCGACCGCCTACGGTCTGAACCGCGTTCTGGGGCACAGTGACCCCGCTGGCTGCGTCCGCCATGACAGCGAAGATCTCCGTCCTGACCATCTGACCGGGCGCCAGGGTCTCGCCGCCCAAGACCGCAAGGACCGTGGTCGCCTGGCGGGTCTGGGCGTCCACGCCGGGGGTCACTGAAATGACCCGCGCCCCCAGGGTGCGACCGTCCCGGGTGATCACGTCGGCTCGACCTCCCGGCTGGATGCGTTCGATGTCGGCGGCGGCCACCGAGGCCTCGACCTGGATCCGGGTCGGATCGGTGACCCGGAACAACTCGGTTTCCGGCTGTACGAAGGCGCCGAGCGTCGCGGACGCGGCAGTGAGCCGGCCGCTGACCGCGCTGACCACCGCGATCGAACGGCCGTCGGACGAGACGCGTGCGGCGGCGGCGGCCAGGGTCGCGGCCCGGACCTGGGCCTCGGCGCTCACCCGATTGGACTCCGCGATCTCAAGGTCCTGGCGCGGGGAAACCCCTTGCTCGAACAACCGCCGTTCGCGCTCAGCCTGCTGGCGGGCCAGCTGGGCTCGGGCCTGGGCCATGCCGCGTTCGCCGGCGATCACGGCGGCGTCGCGGCTGACCAGGGTGGCGACCGTCTCGCCGGCCCGAACGGTCTCGCCCAGGCGCTTGTAGATCCGGGTCACCGTGCCGGCGGCGCCGGCGGTGAGCACAGCCTGGCCGTCGGGGGCCGCGGCCACGGTTCCTGGCGCGAGGATCAAGGCGTCGACGCCGCCGGCGCCCACGGCTTCGACCTTGATCTGGGAGGTGAGGATCTCGGCGGCGGTCATCGGGATGACCGCTGGGGCGGACGTCTCAGTCGCTGGACTTGCGGCGGTGTGCGACGGGGCGGGGCGGGTGGCGACCACGACCGCGGTGATCAGGATGATCGCGGCGGCCGCGACGCCGGCATAGAGGAAGGACTGGCGACGGGTCATTGAGTGTCTCCGAAGGGAATGCGGCCTTGCAGCCGGGCCAGGGCCGCGTCCGCGGCCGTGCGCGCCAGGCGAGCGTCGATGCTGGCGCCGCGCGCCGAGCCGACAGCGCGCCGGGCGTTGAGTAGCTCGATCAGGGATGTTTTTCCGCTCTCGTAACCAATGCGGGAAAGCCTGTAGGCCTCCATAGCGGTCCGTTCCGACGCCAGGGTTGAGTCGAGTCGGGCCTGGCTGGCGGCGAGTTGGCTGAGGGCTGAACGGGCCTCAGCCTCAGCCTCGAGCCGTGCTTCCTCCAACTGGGCGTCGGCAATCTGCAGAGCAGCCCGCGCCGCGTCGATATTCCCCCTGTTGCGATCGAACACAGGAAAGGGGATGGCTAGTCCGGCCACGGCGGCGGTCGACCGGTCGGCTTCGAACCGGCGCACGCCGAGGGACGCGGTCACATCCGGAATGGCCCGGGTCTGCTCGACTCGAACCCGGCGCGCGGCCGCTTCGCGCTCGGCCAAGGCGGCCAGATAGGGCGGACTTTCCAATGGATCGAAGGCCGATGCCGATCGCGCCGGTCCTTGGTCGCGGTTCAGCAGGCTGCGGGCGATGGAGGTGATCGGGCGTGGAAAGGCCGAGAGCGCCCCAAGCCGCGCGAACGCGGTGTCTCGCGCCGCCCTCGCGCCGTCGAGTTCGGCCTGGGCGGCGCCCAGGGCGGCCTCGGATTGCAAACCACGGAGCTTGGCCTCCCGGCCGGCGTCCACGAGCGCGCGCGCCGCGCGGGCGTCGTCACGCGCCGAAGTGACGTCGTCCTCGGCCCGCCCGACCCGTAGGTCCGCCGCTTCGGCCGACGCATAGGCCATGGCCAGGTCGAAGGCGAAATCGGACTGGGCCTGCTTGGCCCGGGCCGCGCGGCGTCGACCTGGGCCCGGCCGGCGACCACCCTGGCGGCCCGTTGGCCGCCAAGTTCGAGCGGCAGGCTGGCCTGCAGCGTGGTCTCGGCGCCGGTGAAGGCCCGGTAGGGGCCCGAGCCTGAGAAATTCTCCGATTCGAGGCTGATGGTGGGATTGGGTCGGGTGGCGGCCTGACGCGCGAAACCTTCGGCGCGTCGGGTTTCGGCCGCCGCCGCGGCGAGGCGTGGGGCCGATGCGGCGCTGTGCAGCAGGTCGATATAGGATGGCGCGGGTTCGGCGTAGGCCGTGGCGCAAAGGCTCAGGGCGCTAGCCGCGACCGCGAGACGCGGCCGCCAGCGCAAGGCGATAGGCATGATAATCCCCGTTGAGACAAAAGAACTCGATGCCGCGCGCGGTCCGACCGCGGACGGGTCTTGAGGTCCTTAGGCTCTGGGGGGGCGGAGCAGGGGCGCGGCTGCCTGCGAGATCAAGCGATGATCTTGCTGGTTTGGCCAATTGAGCCGCGATGCCTCGGCGATGGACGTGAAGGTCGTCGACTCGGGCAAGGCGGCCCCTTGGACTCCGCCATGTCCGGCGCCGTTATGGCCGAACAGCGCATGCAGGACCGTACCTTCGCGCTCCACGTCCGAGGGAGCAGTCTCGGTCATCACCGCCTGCAGCGGTTGGGGAGGCTCGTCGTGATGGTGGGCATGCAGGCGAGGGGTAAGGGTCAGGCTCAGCAGGACCAGGGCGGTCATCAGCAAATGCAGAAACACCGCCCGCGGCGTGCGTGCACGTCCTGCGCCGGGTGATCCAACTCTGGCCCCTCTGATCATGGCTTCCCCTTAGGAGATGGCTGGCAAGGCTGCAAGGCGGAGGTCCAGGCGGCTGCGGGGAAAGTGGAATCTGCGCGCGGGCCGGTGGTCTGCCCCACGCTCACTGCGCCATCCGCCGTGCGGCCCCGGCAAGATGACAAAAAGAGGGAGGATGGTCACTCCCCATGTCCGCAGGGTCCGCTGTCAGGGCGTCGGCCCGTCGTCATCGGCAATCGGCGTGGCGCGCTCTGTTCGGCCGTCGCGGTAGAGATAATAGGGCATGTGGCCAAGTCCGATCACGATCGCCACCGGATCATCCGCCGAACCATGTCGAAACGGGATGAGCACGCTGGCGTCTGGCGGGGTCGCGTGATCGTCGGCGCTCATCTTCGGTCACCGCAGGGATCGTCCCTGACCGGGACTCTCTGCCAATTCCGCGGAAACGCAAGGCGGCCCCCCACCGCGCTTACGCCTGTGGGCGCCTCGCCTGGTCTGGGTAGGGTCCCGAGGTCTGCCGCCCACACCCCGAGTCAGTCTGTGGGGCGGGCAGGCGCCTCAGGCGCAACAGCCCTTGCCGTCGATCTGCACCGGCGGGCAGGGCTGGTCGCCATAGGAGCAGAACACGCAACAGTCGCCAGCCTTGGGTTTGAGCACCACGCCGCAGGCGGGACAGTCGTAGAAATACTGGCAGGCGTCGGTCGGCATGGTCTCAGTGGTGCGCGCGCCGCAGGCCGGGCAGGTGAGGGTCGAGCGGAGCTCGACGGAGGGCGCGTTCATCGCCAAGCCCTCAGCAAGGCGAGAAACCGGGGCTCGACCAAAGAGCTCCAGGCCAGAGCGGTCATCGCCAGCAAGGTCGCCGCGCCCAACAGGGTGAACGATAGTGGCGAGGGCGGGGCGCAGCGAGCGTCCAGATCGCAGTGTCGGCGCCGGCGGATCGCGCTCCACCAGCCCATGGCCAGGACGACCATGGCGGCGCCTGTCAGCCAGCGGCGCTCACCGGCGATCCAGGCGGTCCCGGCCAGGCTGAGACCTGCAACCGATAGCGCCAACGGCAGGACACAGCAGGCCGCCCAGGCAAACACGGCGAGGGCGCTCGCCATCAACGCGCCCCAGCCTAAGGCCAGGTCGTTCGACCTTGCGGGTTCGCGGTTCGCGTCAACCATCCGGTGGGCCTCTCGGGCTATCGATGTTAGCCTGCGCCCCGTAGCAGCTACAGGGTCAAGCGCTTTCATGGCCTCGTCGCCGACCGTCACCATCGGCCAGCTCGCCGCCCTCACCGGGGTGAACTTGGAAACCATCCGCTACTATGAGCGGATCGCCTTGATGCCCGAGCCGGCGCGCACCGCGGCCGGCTACCGCGCCTATGAGGACGAGCATCGCCAGCGGCTATCGATGATCCGCCGCGCGCGGGAGCTTGGCTTCAGTATCGACGACGTTCGCGCGCTGATCGGCCTGGGGGAGCCAAAGCCCTGCGCCGAAGTCGAGCCGATCGCCGCCGCCCATCTGGCCACCGTGCGCGCCAAGATCGCCGACCTGCGGCGCCTGGAAACCCTCCTCGGCGCGGCTGTCCGCGGGTGTCGGACCGGGACGTCGCAGACCTGCCCGGTGATCGAGGTCCTGGGCGGCGATCCCGCTTCGGCCTAGCCGGGTTTACGGGCCTGGGTCCAGGCCATCTGGCCGCCAGCCATCGCGCGGGAGGTCGTCGAGACGTCGCAAAAGCCGACAGCCGAGATCAGGCGCTCGACCTCGGCGAGAGGCCGGATGTGGTAGATTTCCGGCGGGAAGTTCCGCACGAAGGCCTCGTCCTCGCTCGGCCGGAACCCCAGCACCAGGCGGCCGCCAGGCGCGAGCACCCGGTGGATTTCCGCAAGGTCGCGTTCCGGGCGTTGCCAGAAATATATCGTGTGGACCGCAAGGGCCTTGGTGAAGTCGGCGTCTGCGAATGGCAAGTGGGCGCTCATGCCGGGCTTCAGTTCCATGCGGCCGGCGCGAATGGCGGCGGCGTTCCGTTTGCGGGCGACCCCCAGCATGACGTCCGACGGATCGACGCCGGCCAGGTATCCCCGCGTGACGATCTTGGCGGCGGCGGCCAGCGTCCGGCCATGGCCGAAGCCCACCTCCAACACCCGATCGTCGGCGGCGAGGTCGAGGGCGTCCAGCGCGATCAGGTTCGCCGCGAGGGTCTCGCGCGCCATAATGCGCGCGACGACCTGGCCAAGCAGGCCGGTGGGCATGCGCCCCTGTCGAGCGAGGAGGGTCGATCTCTTCATGGTGTTGTTCCGTCGAATGAGGTTGGGCGAGAGCTGTTCGCGGTTCAGGGCGCGACGCGTCGCCAGGCCTGGGCCCGGCAGACGACTGTGAGCGCGCAGCCCTGCAGGTCGAGGTGGTCAGGGCCTTGCAGGCGGATCGTCCCGGCATAGCGGTGGCCGTCGTCGGGATTGTAGAGATCACCGCCCGCCCAGACGCCGGGGCTTGACTCGGTCAGACCGTGCAGGATTTCGAGGCCCAGGACATGGCGACCCCGCTGGGCGGGATCGGGATTCTGGACGTCCAGCCGCTTTCGGCAGGCCTCGGTCTTGAGCCGCACCAGGCGACCGCAGATCAGCGGCTTGGCGACCTGCTCGGCGCAGGATCCGAACGCGACGATCTCGCCTCCAGCGGTCGACCAGCGGCCGACGAGGTCCGGCGCGGCGACGGAGGCCGCGGCGTTCGAGGGAAGGGTGCTGGCCGCCGCCAGCGCCAAGGTCAGACGCCAAGCTGCTTTGACGCGCGAGGCGCCGCTCATTGGGGGGCCTCGACGGCCGGGAGCCGGCGTCCGCTGGCGGCGGCGAAGCGGGCCAGATAGTCGGGATGCTCGGTGCCCATCCAGCGATCCCACCAGGTGAAATAGAGGCCGTAGTTCCAGCCGGCCTGGGCGTGGTGCAGGTCGTGGTGGGTGGTGGTGGTCATGAAGCCGAGGAGGGGCCGGGCGTTCGCGGTCGAGGGGAACACCTCGTAGCCGCAGTGGCCCAGCGTATTGCGGGCGATCTGGTGGAGCATGAACAGGCCGACCACCGGCCAGGCGGTGGGCACGATCAGCAGCCAGAGCGGCGCGAAGGCGGCCTGCAGGGCGGCCTCGGCCAGATCGAAGCTGTAGGCGCTGAAGGGCGACGGGTTGTTCGAGCGGTGATGGCGGCGATGGAAGGTGCGGAACAGCCGACGGTGGTGAACCAACCGGTGGGTCCAGTAGAAATAGGCGTCGTGGCCCAGGATCATCAGCACCAGGGAGGCGACAGCCCAGCCCCAGCCCAGGCGGGCGGCGATCTGGGGACCGGGTAGAAATCCCGCGCGTTCGAGACTGAAGGTCAACAGGCCGACGGTGGAGAAGATCGCCACGGTCCGCATGGAGACGGCGAACTCGGTGACCAGCTGGCGCGCGCCGGGCGTGGCCTCGCGCAGCTTGCGGCCGGCCATGGGGCCGCGCAGCAGCACCCAGATCACGAACCAGACGGCGATGGCGAACATCGCGTAGCGGGACAGGTCGTAGGAGAGGTTGGACAGCCAGTGCTGGCCATAGGTGGTCAGGGTGGAAGACAGGGGCATGTGCGGCTCCGGTTGAAGCCGCCATCAAGCTGAGCCGCCCGCCAGGGTCTCGCCGGTTTCGAAATCAGCCAGGGTTCTGGAGGATCAATCAGCCTGCGGGATCGACCAGCCGACCTGAGCCGCCTTGCGCCAGGTCGTGGGTGTCTGGCCGGTGGCCTCGCGGAAGGCGCGGTTGAAGGGGCCGAGGGAACCGAACCCCACCTCAAAGGCCACGCTGGCGACGGTGGTCCGCGCCTGGGCGGGATCGGCCAGCATGGCCTTGGCGGCGGCGATCCGACGTTCGTTTATGAAGGCGACAAAGTTGCGGTAGCCCAGGCCTTCGTTGATCAGCCGGCGCAGGTGATGTTCCGGCGCGACGATCCGATCGGCCAGGCCGCCGATGGTCAGGCCTTCCAGGCGCCAGACCTCCTGAGCGTCCAAGGCCTCGCTGAGGCGACCCAGCAGGTGTTGATCCTGGGGATCGACCTGGCGCGCTGGCTGGCGGATGGCGCCCGGTCCGAACAGCAGCGCGTCCGCGCGCAGGAACACGATCCCACCGGCCATGCTCATCGCCAGCAGGCTGACCGCCGCCAGCAGGGAGAGCTGGCTTGCCGGGTGCGAGAACAGCTCCGCGGACTGAACGCTGACCACGATGAGCGCATAGAGCGCGGCGACGCCCAGCAACGGGCCACGCAGCCGGCGCCGGGTCTCGACGAGATCGGCCCGCCAGCCGGCCCAGGTGACGAACAGCACGTGCAGCAGGAGCGCCGCGCCGGCGAGGTTCTGCAGCAGCCATAGGACGCGGGCGGCGGCTGGAGGCGCGGCGGTCGCAGCCACCCCGATGGCCAGCAGGACGGTGGCCGGCAGGAAGCGCCAAGGTGAGAGCCGCGCATGGTCTCCGAACAGTTCCAGGGCGAAGGCCCAGAACAGTCCGGCTCCCATGACGGACAGAACCCAGATCGGCGCCATGGCCGGGCCAAGGCTTTGGAAGGCGGCGCCGGTTTGGGTGAGCGTGTGCGCGGCGGCGGCCAGGCAGAACAGCGCGCCCGCCAGACGTGACGGCGCGCGGCTTCCCTGGATCAGGGTCAGGCCAAGCAGGACGAACACGCCGGCCGCCGCGCCTCGGATCAACAACTCCAGGACCTGGGTCTGCGCAGGCATGGTGGCTAATCAGGCTGGCCGAGGTGAACCCAGGGCAGCCGTTCCTCGGCATAGAAGGCGGCGGTGGGCGGCAGGTCTTCCGGATGATCGAAGGCGCCGATGTGGAAATGCAGCTCGCCTGGCGTGCGGTCGCCCTGGCAGGTCAGGGTCGAGCCGCAGGTGGCGCAGAACCCCCGTAGGACGCCGGGCGACGAGGCGAACTTGGTGATCTGGCCCTGAGTCATTTCGACCAGGGCTTCGTCGAACGCGGCGAAGGCTGAGGCCGGCGCACCGCTATGCTTGCGGCAGCTATGGCAATGACACCAGAGCGTCCACTTGGGCGAACCCTGGGCGCGGAACCTTACCGCGCCACAGAGGCACCCTCCCTCCCAGATATCCGTCACCGACCGCTCTCCGGTTCTGGGCGGCATTCCCGGCCCCCTCGAGGGCGCCATCAGCCGCCTGGCGGTTTCCGACCGCTGAGCAGGTATTTCACCATGCTGGCGGCGCCTAGCACCAGGAAAATGAGGACCAGCAGGCCAAACAGGCCGCCCGATCCGTGACCCCACATGTAGTCCATCATCGAAGCCTCCTGCCCGAAGTCAGAACACCAGAACCTTGTCCGCGGCGACCGTCGCCTCGGCCAGGGCGTCCATCGTGCTGTGCTGTGCGCCCGCCAGCAGTTCGCCATCGGTGAGCGCTCGCGCCGCCATGCAGGTCCCGCAGGCCAGAACCACGCCCTTGGCTAGGACGAGGCGGTCTAGCATGCGCTCGAGGTTGTAGTAGCCCTCCGGCGTATGCTGGCCAGCCTTGGCGGCGAGGACCGCGTCGCCCATCAGGAAGATGGTGACCGACCCCTCGGGAGCGGCCTTCTGCAGCGCCAGGGCCAGCCGGAGGCCATTGTAGGTTCGCTCGCCGCCGTATGGCGCGTCATTGAGGATGATGAGTGTGCGCATCGTCGCCCTTGGCTATTCCGGGGTCGTCCAACTGACCGCACAGAAGTCGGTCGGCCTTGGCCCTCTGGTCCGTCGTCAATGCGGCATAGAGTGGCGAAACCGCAGCCTTGACCTTGCGAAGCGCATCGAGGTGAGCGGTCATCATCGCCTCGTGCCGCTCAAGGCGCGCCGGCAGCGGTCCGGTCATCATCATGCCGGACCCCGGCTGAGCGCTCTGCCCAGCACCCGCGCCGTGCATCATGCCGGGGCCGCTCGACTTCGCCGCCTCCGCAAAGGCGTTCCATAACGTGAGCTGCGCGCCGGTGATGTTGAGATCCGATTTGATCGCGGCCAGCCGCGCCTCGGAAAGGCCCATGCAGTGCATGGCGCTCATGTTCATGGCCCCATGACCCATCATCTCGGGGCCCATCTGGTCCGCGCCCATCATGCCATGGCCCATCTGGGGCGCTGCGCTTGGCTGGGCGGATGGCGGATCGGCGGCGAGGGCGGCGGGACCGAAACCCACAGCAGCGGCGGCGAGCAACGAGCCTATGAGGATGCGCATGGTGTGGGACCTTTCCTTCGTTCGCTGGTAACGGTGTTCTCCCCGTTGCTTGCCCCCGCCATGATCTGGGTCAAGCCGCCGACTAAGGCGCGGTGGGATCACGCATGACGAAGGCGACCACCGCGCCGGACGCCAGCGTCAGCATCCCGACGGCGCCGATTGCCCAGGGCGCGCCGAACAGGTCGGTGATGATCCCGGCGGCCAGGGCGCCAATGGCGTAGCCCATGTCTCGCCAGAAGCGATAGACGCTCAGCGACCGGGCGCGCCAGGTCGGGTGCGAGGCGTCGGAGACCGAGGCGATCAGGGTCGGATAGACCATGGCGGTGCCGAGGCCGAGCAGGACACTGGCGGCCAGCCACCAGCCGAACTGCCGGGTGGCCGCGGTCGGGAACAGGCCCACGGCCTGCACCCACATGCCGGCGACGATCAGGCCCTTGCGGCCCCAACGGTCGCTCAAGGGGCCAGTGATCGTCTGCAGCCCGCCCCAGACCACCGGATAGACGGCTTTGAGGATGCCGATGCGTTCGATGCCCAGACCGAACCCGGCATAGAACAGGGGGAAAATCCCCCAGCTCATCCCGTCATTGAGGTTGTTGACCAGCCCCGCCTGCGACGCGGCGAACAGGTTGCGGTCGCCGAATGAGGTGCGCCGGAAGACCTCCCAGAACCGCACCGGCTCGGCGACGACAGCGTGCCCGGCGGTCTCTAGGTTCACATGGTGGCGGGTGTCGCGGATCAGCAGCACCGACAGGCCAAGGCCGAGCACCGCGTAGCCGATGCCGAGATAGAAGGGCGCGGGGCGCAGGCCGTGGCGCTGGGCGATATAGCCGGTGACGAAGGCGGTGACGCCGACGGCGACATAGCCGGCGAACTCGTTGAGCCCCACGGCCAGGCCGCGTGATTTCGGGCCCACCAGGTCGATCTTCATGATCACGGTCATCGACCAGGCGAGACCCTGGCTGACGCCGAGCAGCGCATTGGCCGCGACGATCCAGCCCCAGCTCGGCCCCCAGCCGATCATGAACGGGACCGGCAGGCCGATCAGCCAGCCCAGGACCAGCAGGGGCTTGCGCCCATAGACGTCCGCGAAATGGCCGGAGACCAGGTTGGTGAAGGCCTTCACGACGCCAAAGCTGACGATGAAGGAGGTGACCAGGGTGGTGGATGCGATCCGGAACTCTTCGGAGCCGATCAGGGGAACCACTGTCCGTTCCAGCCCGACCATCCCGCCGACAAAGGCGTTGACCAGGATAAGCAGAGCGAACTGACGCCAGTTCTCGGCGAGGCCGAGCCGAACGGCGCCGGGCCTCTCAGGCGCGGGCATCGGGCTAGGCCGCGACCGCGACGCCGGAATTGGCGGCGCGCAGCTCGGCGGCGCCGACGGGCGGCTCCGGCACATCGGCCAGCATCGCCTGGACGAAGGCGTTTTCGTTCTCGATGCGGAAGGCCTCGTTGTATCGACGCTCGAAGCCGATAGTGGAGGACGGCTTGCCACTCAGCTTCCGTCCGCAGACCGAGCCGGAATAGGCGCCGGGGAAGACCTCCACATAGTCCGGCAGCGCCTTCAGCCGCGCGATGCTTCGGAACAGGGTGCGTGCGCCATCATCCGCCGAGGTCGCCAGTTCGGTCCGACCAAGGTCGCCGACCATCAGGGTATGGCCGGTGAACACCAGCCAGGGCTCGTCGGCGCGCTTGCGGTCGGTCACCAGCAGGCTGATGTGCTCGGGCGTATGACCGGGTGTGTGGAGGATCTCCACCGCGACGTTGCCCAGCTCCAGGACGTCGCCATCACGAACGCCCTTGAAGGACCCTGCAGCGGGGGCGTCGGCGAAGAGCACATAGGCCGCGCCGGCGGCCTCGGCCAGGGCGCGGCCGGCGGAGAGATGATCGGCATGCAGGTGGGTGTCGATGACGTATTTGATCGCCATGCCCGCCGCTTCGGCCGCGCGAAGGTAGGGACCCACATCGCCGACCGGATCGACCACGGCGCCGGTCGCCAGCCCCCCACAGCCGAACAGGTAGGACAGGGCCACGGGCTCGGTGTGCAGGAATTGGCGCAGGATCATGGTGTCCTCGGAGAATGACTGGCGCGCCGGGCCTCTAACGTCGAGGATCGACCGAGATCTTGCCGCTCCCTGGTCGGAGGGTGGCGAACCGAGCCGCGCCTTGACGACGCAACACGATGATTTACATTCAAGAACTCTCTTGAATGAGAGTCAAGCCTGACCGGGAGCCGCAGCCTGTCCGCTAAACTCGACCTTTTCGCCGCTTTCGCCGAGATCGCGCGGGGGCTGGGCAACGCCCATCGGCTCGACCTGCTGGAACACCTGGCCCAGGGCGAGAAGAGCGTCGAGGCCCTGGCCGGCAAGGCGGGCCTGAGCATCGCCAACACCTCGCAGCACCTGCAGGCCCTGCGCCGCGTCGGCTTGGTGGCCGGCGAGCGGCGGGGCAAGCAGATCGTCTACCGGATCTCCGGGCCGGACGTTCTGGACCTGATCGCGGCCCTGCGGACGGTGGGGGAGCGCCATGCGGACGGGGTGAAAGCGGTGGTGGAGGACTATTTCGACGCCCGCGACAGCCTGGAGCCGGTCGGGTTCTTGGCGCTGAGCCAGGCCTTGTCCGATGGCCTGGTCACGCTCCTCGACGTGAGGCCGACCGACGAATTCGCCCAGGGTCATGTGCCTGGCGCGCTGAACATCCCGCTCGCCGAGCTCCAGGCTCGGCTCGGTGAAATTCCGACCGACTTGGAGGTGGTCGCCTACTGCCGTGGGCCGTGGTGCGTGCTGGCCTTCGAGGCGGTCGCTTATCTGCGCGGCCAGGGCCGAAGCGCCAAGCGGCTCGACGGCGGCTTGCCGGAGTGGCGGCGCGCTGGCCTGGCTGTGGAAGGACGATGAATGCCGCGGTCCCAGACCTCGCCTGACCGTCGGTGCCATTCGCCGACCTCGTTGACCTGACGCCCTAAGGCTGGCGCGCAGGCTTCGGGGAGAGTGACCTACGGATCGTGACGGGGGGGGCGACCAACCCGACATTGGGGCTCGTGGCATCGGCAGCGGTGATCCGCAACCGGTAACGGCCGCTGGGCGCGTCCGGCAACTCGCCCGAGCATCGGCTGGGCTGACCGACATAGGCCAGTGGAACCTGGCAGATCACTCTGCTGCCACGCATCAGGCTAGCCTCGACCTGGTAGTTCGCCACACCCCGCAGGCCGTCGGGCTCGATAGGGCAGCCGACATCAGGCTGACCTTGGCGTCCGCCCGTAGAACACCATGGCCGGCGTTCGTGCCACGCGGCGTTCGGGGATCCGGGAGTTTGGCGGCCCGGCGCGGGGGCCGGCCCAAGCTGGACGCCGACGCGGCCGTTGTAATCACGCGGACCGATCTGCGTCTCACCCTTACGAGGCCAGGCCAGCGCGGCTGACGGCGGACTGACGGAGAGCGATGTGACCCCCTTCATGCGACGTTTCGCGCGCCTCGGCGCGCTGCTGATCATTCCGCTCGCCCTGGCGGCCTGCGGCGTCAACGCCATTCCCACCAAGCAGGAGAAGGCCAAGGCGACCTGGGCCGATGTCCAGACCCAGTACCAGCGTCGCGCAGACCTGGTTCCGAACCTGGTGGCCACCGTGCAAGGCTACGCCGCCCAGGAACGGAGCGTGTTGACTGAAGTGACCCAGGCCCGCGCGTCGGCCACCCAGGTGAAGGTCGACGCCTCGACCATCACCGACCCGGCGGCCTTTCAGCGCTATCAAGCGGCCCAGAACCAATTGACCGGCGTGCTCGGTCGGCTGCTGGCGATCACTGAGAACTACCCCGACCTGAAGTCCAACCAGAACTTCCTGGCCCTGCAAAGCCAGCTCGAGGGCACGGAGAACCAGATCGCGGTGGCCCGTCGCGACTACAACGAGGCGGTGCGCGACTACAACACGACCCTTCGCACCTTCCCCACTGTCATCTGGGCGAAGACCGCCTATGCCTCCGCCAAGCCCATGCAGGTGTTCCAGGCGACCGACACCGCCCAGGCCGCCCCGAAGGTCGCGTTCGCGCCGCCTGCTGCAGACGGCGCGCGCGCTGCGCCAGCCGCGCCACCCAAATGAAGGCCCACGGCCGCTCGTGGGGGGCGACCTTCCTGGCTCTGCTGGCGGGGCTGGTGTTCTGGACGACCGCGGCGGCCGCGCCAACCTTTCCAAGCCTGACCGGCAGGGTGGTGGACACCGCCGGCATTCTGTCCGCCCAGACTGAGGCGACCCTCACCGCGAAACTTGAGGGGCTGGAAGCCAAGACCGGTCGCCAGCTGGTGATCGTCACCGTCCCGTCGCTCCAGGGCTATGAGATCGAGGACTACGGCTACCAGTTGGGCCGGGCCTGGGGGATTGGCGAGCAAGGCCGCAACACCGGCGTCCTGATGATCGTGGCGCCCGGTCAGAAGCGGGTCCGTATCGAGGTCGGCTACGGGCTTGAGGGCGTGCTCACGGATGCGCTTTCGACGGTGATCCTGCAGACCAGGGTTCTTCCCCGGTTTCGAACGGGAGACTTTGAGGGCGGGGTGATCGCCGGCGCCGACGCCTTGATCGAGCAGTTGGCCTTGCCGGACGATCAGGCCAGGGCCAGGGCCGCCGTCGCCCCCCAGCCTCAGGGCGCATCGGACAGCGCCTTTCCGCCGGCCGTGCTGGTGCTGCTCGGCCTGTGGGTGTTGCTGGGCCTGTTCGGGAGCGTCACCGGACGTCCAGGCCACCGAATGGACCTTTGGATGCTGCCGCTGTTGCTGCTGATGAGCGGCTCAGGCCACGGACGCGGCGGCCGCGGGGGCGGTTTCCGGGGTGGAGGCGGTTCATTTGGGGGCGGTGGCGCCTCGGGGCGTTGGTAGAATGTCGCTCAGTCCATCCGACCAAGACCGTATCGCCGCCGCTGTCGGGGCCGCTGAAGAGATGACCGCCGGTCAGATCGTTTGCGCCGTGACCGAGGAGGCCGCGCCCTATGCCGAGGTGCCCCTGACCTGGGCGGCGGTCGGGGCCTTGCTGCTGCCCGTGCTGGCGCTGACGATCGCCCGCGCCGCGGGCCATTTTGACTATGCCCTGGGTGGCTGGTCCGCGGCCCATGTGGCCGCGATGCACGCCGCCGTGCTGGTCGCGCTGACGGAATACGCCCTCCTGCAGGCCCTGTTGTTCATCGCAATCTTCCTGTTGGTCTCCATCCCCGCCGTCCGTCGGCGGCTGACCCCGGCTTCGCTCAAGCAGGCCCGCGTACGCGCCCGCGCCCTGGACCAGTTCGTCGTCCACGGCCTTGACCGAACCGAGGGGCGTTCGGGCGTGATGATCTTCGTGGCCCTGGCGGAGCGGCGCGTGGAAGTGCTTGCCGACCGTGGGGTCGCCGATGGCGTCGATCCGGCCGTTTGGCCAGCGATCGTCGCCGATGTGGTGGCCGGCCTGCGCGCGGGAGACGCGGCCGGCGCTCTGGAAGCGGCGGTGCTTCGCTGCGGGCGGCTGCTGGGCGAGCGGTTTCCCCCCAGAGCGGGCGGCCCCAACGAGCTGGCCGACGCCGTGGTCGACGTGACGGCGCGGTGACGTGGCGGCGGTGGCCCTGTGGGGCGGCGGGTTCCGGGCGTCCTGGCCGCAGCGCGGCGCGGGATCAGACCTCGAGCAGGGGCTCTGCACCGTCGTCTTGCAAGCCGCTCTGGCTTGCGGGGATTGCGCGATATCAAGCTGGCGACGGCGGCCAGCGTCTAGATTGATGACCTGCCACGCGCCGCCTCAGCTGAGCGGTCGCCCTCTGGAGCCCGAACATGTCGTACATGCCGAAAAAGGCCTATCTGGTGGGCGGCGGGGTCGCCTCGCTCGCCGCCGCTGTCGTCCTCATTCGCGATGGGGATATGGTCGGCGGCGACATCACCGTCTTCGAGGAACAGCCGCGCCTGGGCGGCAGCCTCGACGGTTCCGGCGATCCGCGGAGCGGCTATATGGTGCGTGGCGGCCGGATGCTGGAGAGCAAGTATCTCTGCACATACGACCTGTTCTCCTCGATCCCCGCGCTGGATGGGCGCCAGACGGTGACCCAGGAAATCTTCCAGTGGAACGAAACCCTGAAGACCGGGTCGAAGTCCAGGTTGTTCCGGGACGGCCGCCGCGAGGTCGCGCCTGAATTCGGGCTGGCCGAGGCTCACAAGCGGGCGCTCGAAAAACTGGTGCTGCGGTCCGAGCACGCCCTCGGCGACAGCACGATCGAGGCCCATTTCGACGCGAGCTTCTTCGAGACGAATTTCTGGTTCATGTGGGCCACGACCTTCGCCTTTCAGCCCTGGCACAGCGCCATCGAACTGAAGCGCTACTTGATCCGGTTCATGCACATGGTGTCGGGGTTCAGCCGCCTCGAAGGCATTATGCGCACGCCCTACAATCAGTTCGACTCCCTTGTGCTGCCCCTGCACAGGTGGCTGGAGGAACGCGGTGTGCGGTTCGAGCTTGAGACCCGGATCACCGATCTGGACTTCGCTGACGGCCCGGCCGGACACCGGGTGGAGACCCTGCACCTGGAGCGCGCCGGTCGGCCCGAGCGCCTTGACGTTTCGCCGGATGACATCGTGCTCGTCACCCTGGGCTCCATGACAGAAGCGTCGAGCCAGGGTTCAATGGACGCGCCGGCGACCATGTTGGGGAAGCCCGACGAAGGGGCCTGGCGGTTGTGGGAACGGCTCGCCGAGGGGCGCCCGGAACTGGGTCGCCCCGCCGCCTTCGACAATGACATCGGCGCGTCCAAGTGGCTGTCCTTCACCACCACGCTCAAGCATTCCGACCTTCTGAACGCCATCAGGGACCTGACCGGCAATGTGCCAGGGGAGGGCGGGCTGGTGACCTTCGCCCAGTCGAGTTGGCTGATGTCCATCGTCGTCCCGCACCAGCCCCACTTCCAGGGGCAACCTGACGACGTCACGGTTTTCTGGGGTTACGGGCTCTTCGTCGATCGGCCAGGCGATTTCGTGAAGACGCCCATGGCTCAGTGCCGCGGCGCGAAATCCTGATGGAGGTGCTGGGCCACCTGGGCCTGCAGGCCCAGTCCGCGAGCCTCATGCAGGACGCAATCTGCCTGCCGTGCATGATGCCCTTCATCACCAGTCAGTTCCTGCCCCGCCGGCCCGGCGACCGGCCGCAGCCGATCCCCGAGGGCTACGCCAATCTTGGGCTGCTCGGTCAATTCGTGGAGCTTCCCGACGATGTGGTCTTCACGGTGGAATATTCGGTGCGCTCCGCCATGGTCGCCGTCTACGCCCTGCTCGGTCTGAAGCGCCGTCCGCCGGAGGTCTATAAGGGGCAACTCAACCCGGCCAACCTGCTCAAGGCGTTCGAGACGCTGAACGGCTGACCCAATCAGACGCTGTCGAGCGCCTCAGTGGGTCAGGAGCAGGTTGAACGGTCCTGGCCCCTGCAGCATCGCCTCGGTGTGGCCCCTGAACATCGCCTCCAACAGGCGCGTATGGCTGAAGGCGCCGGCGACCAGCAATGTGGCGCCGCAGTCCTTCGCCAGGATCGACAGGCCGTCCCCGCGGCTGACGCCGGGACGGCGGAGGATTTCAATGTCGCGCACGCCGTGCAGGCGCAGATAGTCCACCAGCCGTTCCGGCGCGGCCGACCGCCCCTGGGCGGCGCTGAGGTGCTCGGGATCCTGGAGGATCACGACCTTTGAAGCGACGGTTAGCAAGGGCAAGGCGGCGCGAACGGCCCGCCCTGCGGCCTGGCCGCCGTCCCATGCGATGGCGACGACTCCCGCGGGCTCGAGCACTTGACCCACGATCATGAAGGGCAGACGCGCCGCCAGGAGCGGCGCCGATACGACGCCACTCCACACGCCGAGGCCCTGGAATGTCGATCGGCCCACGACCAGCACATCGCACAAGGGCGTCTCGCCAAGGACCTCGAACTCAAGCCCGGGCTGCTCCGGAAGCAAGGTCATTCGACCCCCCGCTGCGATCAGTCCCGACGGCTCAACGACCTTCTGGATGACGCCCTCGACGCGACGTCGAACCTCGGTGTTCCCGTCCTGGACATAGTCGACGGCATCCTGGGTCATGTAGCCGCCGGAATCGCGTTCCAGGTCTTCCAGCGTCGGGATGGCCAAGATGGCGCGGACCTCGCCCCCGACCTCCCGCGTCAGCCGCGCCGCCGCCTTCAGGGCGTCCGCGTCGTCGGGCCCCCCGGATAGTATCGCCAGCACGCTCGCAAAGCTCATTTCGAGGTCTCCAGCTTCCTGGGTCTGATGTCAGCGCCGGCCAAGCCTGTCCTTGCGCTGTGTCAACGGACGACCTGGCGTATCATTCGGGCGCCTTGGCCGCATGGGAGGACCAATGGATGTGGACGATGCGCCAGCCCTGGGGCGTTCGCCTCAGGACCATGGTTTCAGTGGTCTCACGATCCACCGCCCGGTCATGATAGCGGCCTTGCGCCCGACCCTGGGTCGCGATCCAAGCCAAGCCGTCCGCCGCGGATCCGGTGCGATCGACGATGACGTCCCGCACGTCCTTCAGATAGGCGATGTCAGCGGGGAGGTGCCCTCCGACATAGGCCGCCTTGGACTGTTCGGCTTCGCCTTCCTCGAAGATCGAGGCCTTGTCATCGAGCAGGGCGGCGGCGGCGGGAGCGTCGCCACGCCCAAGGGCCGCGTGGAAGGCGTCGACGGTCAGGGCGGCGGCCTGGGCCTCCGCCGGAAGGGCGGACGGCGATAAGGCTGCGTGGGGAGCGCCGGGATGGCCGATCGCTCCACTGGTCAGGCCCAGGGCGAGGGCGGCGGTCAGCGCGGTGAGTGAGATTGTCTTCATGGTCGGATTCCCGTCAGGCTTTTGGCCGCAGTTCAGGGTCGAGCGTTCCGGCCAGGATCTTCCGGGCCCGGTAGACGCGGGTCTCGATGGTCTTGGCGGAGACGCCCAGGATGTCGCCGGCCTCGGCTTGAGACCAGCCGTCGAAGGCGGTGAGCAGCAGAGCTTCCTTGAGCGGGGCGGGGAGCCTGGCGATGGCGTGGTCCAGCACCTGAATCTGCTGGCCAAGGATGACCGTGTCATCGGCCGCGACGCCCGGGTCGGGTTGGGCCAGGGCGGCGTGACCGTCCAGGCCTTCGGACCCGAACAGCAGGCGGCGAAAGGACGCCCGCCGCCCACGGTCGCGCGCCTTGTTGATCGCGATGGTGCGCAGCCAGGCCAGGAAGGACCGGGACGGATCGTAGCGCCCGATCGCCAACCAGGCCGCGATGAACGCCTCATGAGCCGCCTCATAGGCGTCGTCAGCGTCGCCGGTATAGCGGCGCAGCAGCCGATAGAGCGGCTCCTTGTGCCGCCGGACCAGTTCGGAGAAGGCCCGTTCGTCGCCCTCGGCGGCGCGGCGGGCGAGCGCCGCGTCTGGGGGGGCGTCCCCCGCGCTCACGATCCGTCGGCGGTCAGTGACTTGACCACCATGTCGTCGAACTGCGCCGCCTGATCGGGCGTGAGCACCGCGCGCATGGCGATGACATGGATCATCGTCTCCTTCTGCATGGCGTCCATGGCCCAGTGGAACCGGTCGATGGCCGCCTGCACCTTCGGCGAATAGGCGTGGGACTCCTGGTAGGATTGAGCCAGGGCGGCGTTTGCAGCCCGCATCTCCGCCTCCATCGCCCGCCGTTTGCCAGCGTGGTCACGCTCGAGGCCCTCGATGCGGCGCTCCTGTTCGGCCGTAAGATGCACGCGCTGGTGCAGCATTTCGTCCAGACCCGGTCGTGGGTGGGCGCGGGACGCGACATATTTGACCCCGCCCCAGACCCCGACCGCCGCCGCCAGGATCGACAGGACCAGGGTCAGGATGATGCTTCGCGCCAGGCTCATCAGTCGTCCAGCAGGCTTGACGGCGCGAGGTTCGAAGCGACCAGGAAGCTCCCGACCTTGGGTTCCGCGGCGGCGGCGGTCGCGGCGGTCAACCCGCCCGCCGTCAGGCCGATGGCCAGGGCCAGTCCGACGGAGGCCACGCCCACGGGGGCGAAGGCTGCGCTGGCGCGAGACTGGGCGCGCCGGGCGGCGATGCTGCGGCTGACGCCGGCCTCAAGTCCCTCAAGCCCATGGTCGATCGGCGCCGCGGCCAGCCGTTCGACAAGGTCATCCAGTCGTGGGGTCATCCTAAGGTCCTCGCCTCTGCCCAAGGTATACGCCTCGCGAGACCCCAATCCCCTGACCACCTGGGTTTAAGCGTCTGCGTCGCACCACCGTGAGGGATGCCGACCTCTCCGGACGTATATCAAACGGAGGTGTGGCGGGCATGAATATCGGGCGAGCGGCGGAAGCCTCAGGCGTCTCGACCAAGATGATCCGCTATTATGAGCGGATCGGTCTGGTGCGTCTGGCCGACCGGACCGAGGGCAACTACCGAAGCTTCGGCCTGCGCGAAATCCATGAGCTGACCTTCATCCGGCGCGCCCGCGACCTCGGATTTTCCGTCGAGGAGATCGCCCGGCTCTTGGCGTTGTGGCGCGAACGAGAACGCCCGGCGGACGAACTCCGGTTCGAAGCCGATCAGCATCTCGCCGATCTTGAGGCGCGCATCGCGGGACTGCAGGCCCTGGCCGAGGTGTTGCGCGACCTGTCGTCGATCGGCGCGGACGGTGAGCGCCCAGAGGCGCCGATCCTTCGCACGGCCGACCAGACCTCACCCGCCCGTTCAGAGTGAGGGCGAGGTCCGGCGCGGACCTATTTGGCTTGGATCGCCGTCACCGTGGTCGCGCCGTTCATCTGCATGAGCTTGAAGCGGACGGCCTGACCGACCTTGACCGACTGCAGGATCGAAGGCGGAGACGCCTTGAACGGCATGGTCATGGCCGGCCACTTCAGGGCCGGGATCGGAGCATGCTGGAGGGTCACGGTCCCGGCCTTGGCGTCCACGGACTTCACCACCCCCTCGCCGTCGGCCATGACCATGGCGGCGTGGTCGGCGGCGTGCGCATCCGGCGTGGCCGTCCCGCCGGTCTGGGCGAGGGCGGTTCCGGCGGTGGTGAGCGTCAGGGCGGCGGCAAGCAGAAATCTCATCGTTAGTCTCCAGTCGGTGCGGTGGCAGGAACGGGCGTCAGCTGTCTTGAAGGGTACGCGCGGCGGCGCAGGTTTCCCTCGTCGGGTTCTAGCGGCCGTGCGAGGTCAGTGGCGCGGGCTGTAGCCGCCATAGCCGTTCCAGTCGTCGTCCTGGGTCTCGTGACCCTCTTCATGGGCCTCGTGCATGATGTCGTGCAGACGTTGCAAGCGAACTTGGATGTCGCGGCCCTCCGGCGGGCTAAGATATCCGTCGCGGGAACGATAGTAGGATTCACGCTGGCGGACCTGCCGCAGCTCCCACAGGAACTGGCGGGCTTCCTGCGGGGAATAGGCCCCGTCGCTCACGCCATGCCGGATCCCGGCATAGTCGTGTTGGTAGAGCGCGTCGAAGCTCTGATAGCCGCCGAAATATTGTCCGTAGCGCGCCTCATCGTCGTCATGCGCCATCGCTGGCGCGGCAAAGGCGCCGACTGCCAGGGTCGCGAGCAGGGCGCTGATCAGTTTCCTCATGTCTCCACTCCTTGAACCGGCGCCTGTGGGGCGCAGGCATAGGAGACGCCGTCTCGCCTGAGCTTCCGCTGAGCCCTCCGGTCATGTGCGGTTCATCAAAGACGACGCCGCGCCCGCGCGTGCCGCCCTGGCCGACCGCCGGCGCAGCAGCAGATAGCCGGCGGGGATCACCAGCATCGAGAGCAAGGGGGCGGTAAGCATGCCGCCGATCATGGGCGCGGCGATGCGGCTCATCACCTCCGAGCCTGAGCCGTGGCCGAGCAGGATGGGCAGCAGACCGGCCAGGATCACCGCCACGGTCATGGCCTTGGGGCGGACCCGCAGCAGGGCGCCCTCACGGACGGCGGCTTCGATACCCGCGGGAGCGGGGTCGGGGCCGCGCTCGGCCAGGGCGTGCTTCAGATAGATCAGCATCACCACCCCGAACTCGGCCGAGACCCCGGCCAGGGCTATGAACCCCACCCCCGTGGCCACAGACTGGTCGTAGCCCAGCCAGTAGAGGGTCCAGACGCCGCCGGTGAGCGCGAAGGGCAGGGTGGCCATGATCAACGCCGCCTCATCCAGGCGGCCGAAGGTGACGTAGAGCAGCAGGAAGATGATCAGCAGGGTCGCTGGGACCACCAGCTTCAGCCGCTCGACGGCGCGCTGCAGGTACTCGAACTGGCCCGAATAGGCGATCGAGACCCCCGGCGTCGGCTTGACGTCCCGCGACACCGCCTTGCGCAGGTCCAAGACCACCGAGGCCAGGTCGCGGTCGCGCACATCGACATAGACCCAGGTCGACGGCCGCCCGTTCTCGGTCTTCAGCATCGGCGGACCGTCGGCGATCTCGATCCGGGCGATGGCCCCCAGGGTGGTCTGCTGGCCCGCAGGCGTGAGGATGGGCAGGGCGCGCAGGCCCTCCAGGCTGCCTCGCAGCTCGCGCGGATAGCGCAGGCTGATCGGATAGCGCGCTAGGCCCTCGACGGTCTGGCCGATATTCTCGCCGCCGATGGTGCTGGAGACGATCGCCTGGACGTCGGCGATGTTGAGCCCGAGCCGCGCGGCCGCGCCCCGGTCGATGTCCACATCCACATAACGGCCGCCGGTCAGCCGCTCGGCCAGGGCCGAACTCACCCCCGGGACGGTCTTGGCCACGGCCTCGACCTTCTGGGCGATGCGGTCGATCTCAGCGAGGTCGGCCCCGGAAACCTTCACCCCGATCGGACTCTTGATCCCGGTGGCCAGCATGTCGATGCGGTTGCGGATGGGGGGGACCCAGACATTGGTGAGGCCAGGGACCTTCACCGCCCGGTCCAGCGCCTCGACCAGCTTTTCCGGGGTCATGCCTGGCCGCCATTGCGACCTCGGCTTGAACTGGATGGCGGTCTCGAACATCTCCAGCGGGGCCGGATCGGTGGCGCTCTCGGCCCGTCCGGCCTTGCCGAACACGGTCTCCACCTCCGGGACGGCCTTGATTAGCCGATCGGTGGTCTGCAGCAGCTGGGCGGCCTTCTGGGCCGACAGGCCTGGCAGGGCCGAGGGCATGTAGAGCAGGTCGCCCTCGTTCATCTGCGGCATGAACTCGCCGCCCAGCTGGCTGAGAGGCCAGGCTGCGGTGGCGAAGACCAGGGCCGCCGCCACGAGGGTGGCGCGCGGGTGGGCCAGGACCGCGTCCAGGGCCGGGCGATAGAGCGCGGTCAGCCAGCGGTTCAGCGGGTTGGCGCCTTCCGCCGGAATGCGGCCGCGGATCAACCAGCCCATCAGCACCGGGACCAGGGTCACCGACAGGATGGCCGCCCCGGCCATGGCGTAGCTCTTGGTGAAGGCCAGCGGCGAGAACAGCCGCCCCTCCTGGCCCTGCAGCGAGAACACCGGCACGAACGACAAGGTGATGATCACCAGGCTGAGGAACAGGGCCGGGCCCACCTCGGCCGCGGCCTCGGTGATCACGCCCCAGCGGGTCTCGCCTTCGAGGCGTTCGCCCGGATGGTCGAGTTCCCAATGTTCGATCTTCTTGTGGGCGTTCTCGATCATCACCACGGCGGCGTCGACCATGGCCCCGACCGCGATGGCGATGCCGCCCAGCGACATGATGTTGGCGTTGACGCCCTGGACCCGCATGACCAGCAGGGCGAACAGCACCCCAAGCGGCAGGGTCAGGATCGCCACCAGGGCCGAGCGCGCGTGCCAGAGGAACAACGCGCAGACCAGGGCGACGACGATGAACTCCTCGATCAGCTTTTCGCGCAGGTTGCCGATCGCCCGGTCGATCAGCTGGGAGCGATCATAGGTGGGCACGATCTCGACGCCGGCGGGCAGGCTGGCCTTGAGCTCGGTGAGTTTGCCCTTCACCGCCGTGATGGTCGCCCGGGCGTTCTTGCCGGAGCGCAGGATGACCACACCGCCGGCGACCTCGCCCTGCCCGTTCAGCTCGGCGACGCCGCGGCGCATCTCCGGGCCGATCTGGATGGTGGCGACCTCGCCCAATCGCACCGGAATCCCGCCGGGGGCGGTCCGAAGCGGGATGGCGCGAAAGTCGTCGAGCGACTTCAGGTAGCCCGAGGCGCGGACCATGTACTCGGCCTCGGCCAGCTCCAGCACCGAGCCGCCGGTCTCCGAATTGGCCTTCTGGATCGCCTCGGCCGCCTCAGCCTGGGTGACGCCGTAGGCGGCGAGCTTCACGGGATCCAGGACCACCTGGTACTGCTTGACCATGCCGCCGATGGAGGCGACCTCGGCCACGCCGGGCAGGGTCTTCAGCTCGTAGCGCAGGAACCAGTCCTGCAGGGACCGCAGCTGGGCGAGGTCATGGCGTCCGGTGCGGTCGACCAGGGCGTACTCATAGACCCAGCCGACCCCGGTCGCGTCGGGGCCTAGCGAGGCCTTGGCCTCGGGCGGAAGCCGGCTCTGCACCTGGTTCAGATATTCGAGCACCCGCGACCGGGCCCAGTAGAGGTCGGTGCGATCCTCGAACAGCACATAGACGAAGCTGTCGCCAAAGAAGGAGTAGCCCCGCACCGTCTTGGCCCCCGGGACCGAGAGCATGGTGGTGGCGAGCGGATAGGTGACCTGGTTCTCGACGATCTGCGGCGCTGGCCAGGATAGGAGGTGCGGATGATCACCTGGACGTCCGAGAGGTCCGGCAGCGCATCGACGGGGGTGGTCCGCAGCGCCATGACGCCGGCGGCCAGCAGCGCCAGGGCGGCCAGCAGGACGAAGACGCGGTGGCGAACCGAGGCGCGGATCAGGGCGGCGATCATTGGGGGCGGCCCTTGGCGATGCGGCGGATGAAGGCGCCGGAGGGCCGTTGCTCGAAGCCGAAGCCCACCCGATCGCCGACCTTCAATCCACGCCCAAGGCCCGACGGGTCCAGGGTGAAGGTCATGGTCATGGCCGGCCAGCCGATCGCCGGGACCGCCTCGTGGCTAAGCGTGATCTGGTCGCCCGACAACGCCTCGATGCGCCCGCGCGTCTCGTTGAGCGCGGCCGGGGCCGAGGCCTGGGGCGAGGCTGCTGGCGTCGCGGCGAGCGGCCTGGCGTCGAGGCCGGACAGGCTGGCCTCGGAATCGATCAGAAACTGGCCGGAAGCCACGACCTTGTCGCCCTCGTCGAGGCCGGCGAGGATCTCGGTGCGATCCCCGTCCTCGCGTCCGGGCCGGACCTCCACGGGCCGATAGCGTCCGCCCGGAGCGGCCAGCATCACCAGCGCGCGCCGGCCGGTGCGGATCACCGCCTCCGAGGGCACGAAGAGGGCCGGCCGTGCCGGGCCGTCCAGGTGGACCGTGGCGAACATGCCGGGCTTCAGCCGCCCGTCGTGGTTCGCAAGCTCGATCCTGGCGGTCAGGGTGCGGCTCTGCGGCTCGGCGGCGGGCAGCACGGCGGCCACCTTGCCGGTGAAGGTTTCGCCAGGATAGGCGGTGAGTTCGGCGCGAGCGGGCGTCCCCACCGAAAGCCGTCCGGCCTGGGCCTCGGGCACGGCGGCGTTGAGCCAGACCGTCGACAGGCCCGACACCTGAGCCAGGGTCTGGCCCAGGCTGACGGTCATGCCCTGGCGGACGTCGAGGGTCTGGATCGCCCCGCCCACGGGGGTCGTGACCGTCACCACCGTGCGCGGCCGACCGTCGCGGGCGACAGCGGCGATCAGGCCCTCGGGCATGCCCAGCAGCCGCAGGCGCTGCCGCGCGGCGGCTTCCAGCGCCGGGCTCCCGGCGCGTCGCACCGCCAGGTACTCCGCCTGGGCCCCCTCCCAGCTGGGGACCAGGAGATCGGCGATCGGCGCGCCGGCGGCGACCACGTCCCCGGGCGCGCGGCCATAGACCCGTTGGACGAAGCCCGCCGCGCGGGCCTCGACGACGGCGACCTGACGCTGGTTGAAGTCGAGGGCTCCGGTAGCCTCGACGCGCTCGGCGAAGTCGCCTCTTTGGACGGTCGCCAGCCGCATGCCGAGGTTTTGGACTGCCGAAGGGTCCATGCGGACCCCAACGGCGCCTGGCGCCGTCTCGGCGTATTTGGGGACCATCTCCATCCCCATCGGCGACTTGCCCGGCTTGTCGAAATGCTGAGCCGGGACCATCGGGTCGTACCAGTAGAGCACCTTGGGGCCGGCCGCGCGCGGGGGGTGGCTGCACGGTGTGAGGGCGACCGAGCTGGGCCAGGCCGAAGCCGGCGGCGCCGGCGGCCAGGGTCAGGGCGGCCGCGGCCAGGGCCAGCGCTGCGCGGGTGGAGGTCAAGGCGGTCATGGCGCGTCGGTTCCGTAGGTGAGGGCGATGCGGGCGGCTTCGCGGGTAAGCTCAGCCTCGCGATCCAGGCGGTCGATGTGGGTGTCGGCCAGGGCCAGGAAGGCCTGCAGCACATCGCCCAGACCGGCCGAGCCCGCGGCGTAGCTGGCGGTGTCCAGGTCCGCGCGGCGCTTGGCCAACGGGACCAGGAGGGTGTCGGCGCGCGCCAGCCGGTCGCGGAGCCTAGTCAGGTCGGCGAGGTCGGTGTCGAGCGCCGAGCGGACCTGGCGGCGGGCGGCCTCACGCTCCAGGCGCACTCGGCTGGCGCTGGCGGCGCGGGCGACGATGAGGGGGTCCTGACGTTTGCCCGCGAAGACCGGTAGGCTGACCGTCGCGCCGAGCGAGACCATGTCGCCCCACATCGGGTCGCGGCGCTGGTAGGTGAGGTCCCAGCTCCAGTCGGGATGTTTTTCGGCCCTGGCGGCGGCCAGATCGGCGTCGGCCTGGTGGGTCAGGGCGTCATAGGCGGTGAGGGTGGGAAGCCCGTCGAGGCCGGCCCGAAGCCTGGCGGGGGCGAGATCGTAGGATGGCGGCGCGCCGATCACCTCGGCGAAGGCGTCCCCGGTCCATCGGGCGAGTTCAGACCGGGCCTTGGCCGCTGCCGAGATGAGCTCGGCGCGGCGGTCGCCCAGGACCGCGGTCAACTGTTCGGCCTCCAGGGCCTGGGCGGGCCGTACGGCGCCGGAGACCAGCTGGGCGGGCGCGGCCCCGCGCAGGGGCGCCAAGGCCCGGTCGACCTCGTCCAGGGCTGCGAGCCGGCGCTCGGCGTAGTGGAGGTCGATCCAGGCCAGGGCCGCACCCAGCCGCACATCGCGGGTCTCGAGGCGGCCGGAGGCTTCCGCCGCACCGATATCGGCGGCGGCGCGATCTCGCGCCGACCGCCGCTTGCCGGCGTTGGGCACGTCTTGCATCACGCCCAGGGTGGCCATGGTCATGCTCTCCGGACCGAAACGCCAGGCCGGCGGGCCAGAGACCGGGAAATTGTCGAGGCCCAGCCGCAGCTTGGGATCCGGCAGCCGGCCGGCGGCGACGGCGGATGACCGGGCCGCGGCGACGTCGAGCGCCTTGGCCGCCAGGCTGGGGGCGTCTTGCTCGGCGAGCCTCAAGGCGGCGTCGAAGGTCAGGGGGGCGGCTTGGGTCGCGCTGGCCAGCAAGGCCGAGGCGGCGAACAACCAGGCAGGGCGCATCTTGGGCTCCTGGGGCGATGGTCGGGACAAGGGGCGGCCGGGCGGAAGCGCCGACGGGTGGTCGTGAGCACCCGTCGGCGCCCTCCGTCGCCGCGCCAGGGGATAACCGGCGCGGCGGGGAAGTCGGCTAGCCGGGCAGGCCGGGGGCGGCGCCCGGATGAGGCGCAGCATCGCCGCGTTTCATCATCGGGCAGACGCACATGGCCTGCTGCTGGGGCGGAAATTCGCCGGCCTTGGCGCCGGTCGTGGCCCGGGGATCAGGTGCGACGCGCGGGGCCAGGCTGTAGTTCCCGCCCTTGCCGTAGGGCTGGGCGGCGGCCGGGGCGGCGGCCAGGGTCAGGACGAGGCCGAGCGACAGCGCGCTCGCGGCCAGGACTTCACGAATGGACATGGGAAGACTCTCTCAAAGGATCGATGGCTGTGGCCGGACGGTGTCCGGCCGGCTGACGCGCGGTTAGGCGCGTGATCCCGGCGGCGCCTGCGCGCCGCGGGTCAGCCGATCGATCTGGGAGGTCGTTCGAGCCGGGCTGGGGCCTGGGAGGCGCGGGAGGTCATCGACGCTGGGCGGACGACGGCGGCGGTCGCATAGCGGGCGACCGAGACGGCCGGGTTCGGCAGGGCCACCATGACCGCGCACGCCGTGGCGCAGGCCTGGACGCAGCTGAGTCCGGCCGCCTTGGACGTCCCGGAATGGTCGCAGCAGGGATTGGAATTCGCCCCCGCGACCTTGGCGTCGGACATGCCCGGCATATCGGCCATGCTGTTCCCGGCGCTTGCATCCCCCTGGGTCGCGCAAGCGACCTGGGCGGCCGCGGCGGTCACCGGGTTCGCAAGCAGGGCCAGCACGGCCAGAAGGGCGAGCAGAATTCGCATCCAGTCCCTTCTACAGTCTCTGGCGCGGCAGGTCATATGATCAAGATCAATTGCCGGCGACCAGCGCCGCCGATCGCGCCGCAAGCCGGGTGCGGTTGCGCTGAAAGGGTACGCCGTGGCGGCGCATGGCGTCGCGCGCCGGGCGTTCGACGAGATGGTGCAGGATCATCGCGGCGGGAACGACGCCCGCGAACATCGCCAGCCACAGGGCCAGCGGCATGGGTCCCTCGGCGAGGCCCAAAATCCGGTGAGCGGCCTTCTCGAAGACCAGCTGCCAGGGGATGCACATCATATAGACCGCGAAGCTGACTTCGCCGAGATAGACCAAGGGCGCCGCGGTCAGCAACCGCGTCCCGGCGCTGGCCAGGCCCGCAAGGCTGTAGATCAGCGCCCCGAAGAGCGCGATCGCGACCGCATCCGGAGCGCCCGTCTGCGTCGCCAGCAGGATCGCGCCGAGGCTCGCCGCGGCGCTGGTGATCGCCAGGGACGGGCGCAGGATCGGGCGCGCCGACCACAGCAGGTGGACGGCGCAGCCCAGGGCGAAGCAGGGAACGATCCGCAGCGCACCCCAGGCGATGGTCGCGCGGGTGAGGGGGAATCCCGCCAGCCGCTCGAAGCCGATCTCCAGCACGGCGACCAGGATCAGGGCCAGGATCACGGCGAGGCCGGGGCGGCGGCGCAGAGCCCAGGCCAGGGCCGCGAACACCGGGAAGGTCAGGTAGGCGAACCATTCCGCCGAGATCGACCAGGAGGGATGGTTCCAGCCGCCATGCAGTCCCAGACCCCAGGCCTGGGTCAGGGTGAGTTGGGCCGGAAGGGACGACCAGACCAGCGCCTTGTCGCCGGCCTGGACCCCCAGGAGCGTGGCGCCGGCGATCAGGGCCCCCATGCCCAGGAGCGTCGCCAGATGGACGGGATAGACCCGCGCCAGGCGGGCCCAGAGGAAGTCGGCGTAGCGGAAGCTGCGAGTCCCGAAGCCCTGCAGGTAGACGTGGCTGAGGATGAAGCCCGACAGCACGAAGAACAGCTCGACCCCGAGGTAGCCCTTGCTCACCAGGCGCGGGGTGACGGCCATGAGGTCGTGCCAGTAGTCGTAGCTGACCACCCACATGGCCGCGATGAAGCGCAGGGAGGTCAGGGCTTTGAGGTTCTGAGGCATGGCGGATCCGGCTGTTGGCGCGGCCTTGGGCAGATGGCTGGCCTCAGCCTGGCGCCTTGATCCTAATGGAACGCAAATATTGAAGCAAATTGATCAACATTGACACAGTGGGAATGTTGGTGTTCGGGGTCGAATACACGGCGATTACCTAAACATGGAGTGGAATTGCCGAAGACTCCTCGCTCAAGTCGGGAACGGCGCGCCAGGTCTCGGCGTTTGACGCACGATCTCTGGCCGCCGTCTCAGTCCATGGCGGCCGGCGGCGCAAGCGTTCCCAGCAGGCTGACCAGGGCAAGGATGGCGATGGCCGCGACGGTCTCCAGAAGGATGCTTCGCCGCAGCGCCGCCAACGCCGCCTGGGGCGGCGCGGCGGCGAGGGCCGCGCCGAGGCCAGGCGTGAGCCGGAACCGGTTGATCGCGGCGAGCCCCAGCATGCCGGCGAAGACCAGGATCTTGGCTCCCAGCAGCAGCCCGTACGCCGTGGTCCACAGGGCGCCCAGGTGGGTCGGCCCGATCAGGAACCAGCTGTTGACCAGGCCGGTGAGCAGGAGGAGCGCCACCACCGCGGTCCCGACGCCGGAAAAGCCCTCGAGTCCGCGATGGAGCGTCTGCAGGGTCCAACGGTCTGGGCTTGGGCGGGCCGCCGTCAGCAGGGCGGCCAGGACCGCCAGCGCCCCCAGCCAGACGCCTGCAGCCAGCAGGTGGATGATGTCAGCGCCAAGATGGATGATGCCCGCGACGCCATCATTCGCGCCGCCATGCCCCGTCCAGGCGAAGCTGGCCAAGGCGCCTGCGCCCAGACCGGCGAGCACCGCCCAGAGGAGCCGTGACGGCCGCACCATCAGCCCATGGATGAGGGCCGCGGTGGCCAGGCCCATCCGCGCGGCGATGGCCAGGCCGAACTGGGTCCCGGCCAGCACCTCCCAAAGACTGGCGGGTTGGAACGCCGCGGCGGGTTCACCGGTCATGGACGCCGTCTGGGCGCACAGCGAGGCGGCCGCCGCGAACAGCAGGGTGGCGCCGGCCAGGAACAGGCCCCAGCGTGGCCAGCCAAGGCGGGCCGGCATATCGCCCGAGCGGGCCCGCAACCCGTACAGGAAGAACAGCGGCGCGCCGAAGAGCACGGTGGCGGCGGCGAACTGGATCAGGCGCGCCGTGACCTCAAGGGCGGATTGCATGGGCGGCTCAGCGGACGGTGAAGCTGAAGTCACCCTTCATCCGGTGGCCATCGGCGGAGACGACATGCCACATGACCATATAGCTTCCGGGAGCGAGGGGCGCGGCCAAGGCGCCGGTGAGGGTCTTGTGGTCCTTAGCGGCGACCGACGACTTGAGCGCCACCGACTTGCCATCGGCGGTCATCAGGTCGATGCCGGAGAACTTCGGCTCGAGCTTTTCGGAGAAGGTGAGACTGAGGCTCTTGGGCGCGGCGACAGCGGCGTTGGCCGCCGGCGTGGCGCTGACCAGGTGGGCATGGGCCTGCGCCCCGGAGGCCGCGGCGAGGAGGGCGGCGGCTGCGGCCAGCGCGAGAACGGGACGGGACAACGAGAGACGGACCATGTGGATCTCCAGACAGAGCGACCGGCGGCCGCCTCAAAACAGGATACGCACGGTCCGGGGCCGACCCCTCGCGACCGGCGTGAGGGCCATGGGCTGGGCCGTGCGTATCCGAGGAAAGCGCACGGGCCGCGCGCTTTCGCCAATCAACGCGTTTGGGACGTCGCAGCGACATGAAGGATTTTGACCGCCGCCAGCTGTTGCGCAGCGCCTCCCTGCTCGGCAGTGGGCTCGCGCTCGCCGGCCTGACCCCCAGCTGGGGATGTGCGCCGCAGCCGGGACGACGCCGGGCCTTCCCGCCCTGAGCGGACCGAATATCGATCTTCGGATCGGGCACGCCAGCGTCACGATCGACGGCCGAGAGGGCCACGCCGTGGCGATCAATGGCACGATGCCGGGCCCCTTGCTGCGCCTGAAGGAGGGGCAGGCCGTCCGGATTTCGGTGACCAACGACCTGGCGGAGGACACCTCGATCCACTGGCACGGGCTGCTGACGCCATCGCACATGGACGGGGTGCCGGGGCTGAGCTTCCCGGGCATCAAGCCCGGCGAGACCTTCGTCTACGACTTCGGGCTCAAGCAATCCGGGACCTACTGGTATCATAGCCACTCGGGCCTGCAGGAGCCGATGGGGCACCTGGCGCCGATCATCATCGATCCGGCCGGCCCCGATCCGGTCGCCTATGACCGCGAGCACATGGTCGTGCTTTCCGACTATAGTTTCATGCACCCCCACGTCATCTTCAAGCGGCTGAAGCAGCAGTCGGGGCTGTTCAACCACCAGAAGCAGACCCTGGCAGGCCTGGTCGCTGGCCGGGATCAGACGCTCCAGGAGCGGCGGGAATGGGCCAAGATGCTCATGGACCCCACCGACATCTCCGACATCACCGGGGCGGTGATGACCTTCCTGGTCAACGGGCACGGACCTGGCGACAATTGGACCGGCCTGTTCGCGCCCGGCGAGCGGGTGCGCCTGCGCTTCATCAACGCCGCTGCGCAGATGATCTTCAATGTCCGCATTCCGGGCCTGAAGATGACAGTCGTGGCCGCGGACGGTCAGAACGTGCAGCCGGTCGAGGTCGACGAGTTCCAGATCGGCAACGCCGAGACCTATGACGTCATTGTCCAGCCGACCCAGGATCAGGCCTTCACCCTCGTGGCCGAGGCGGTCGACCGTTCCGGCATGGCGCGCGCGACCCTGGCTCCGCGCCCAGGCATGGTCGCGCCGGTTCCACCCTTGCGGGGCAGGCCGCTCGCCAACATGCGCGACATGGGCATGGACATGAGCGCCATGTCGGGCATGGGCGGGGCCGACCACGCCGCCGGCGCGAAGCCGGCGCCGGGCATGGCGCCGCCTCGGGCGCGGGGCTCGGATGCGATGGGCGACATGGGCGGCATGACCATGTCGATGCGCGATGGCCAGAACGCGCCCCAGGTGAAGCTTGGTCCCGGTGTACAGATGATCACGCCCATGCCCATGGACCGGACCGGCGAACCGGGCCAGGGCCTCGAAAGCGTCGGCCACCGGGTGCTGGTCTACAAGGACCTGATCGCCCTTGAGCCTGGCCCTGACCTGCGCATGCCGACCCGCGCGCTGGATATCCGCCTGACCGGCAACATGGAGCGGTTCATGTGGGGGTTCGACGGGCTCGCCTTCAACGAGACGACCAAGCCCTACACGTTCGAGAAGGGCGAGCGGGTGCGGGTGCGACTGGTGAACGACACCATGATGGCCCACCCCATCCACCTGCACGGCCATTTCTTCGAGCTGACCCACGGACCGGCGGGCCATGGCCCGCGCAAACACACCGTGATCGTGGCGCCGGGCGGCGAGGTGTCCTGGGATTTCACGGCGGAGCCCGGAGACTGGGCGTTCCACTGCCACATGCTCTACCACATGCACGCCGGCATGTTCCAAGTGTTCAGCGTTCGGCCCCTCGACGGAGCCGCCGCATGAGCCGCCTTGCCCTACTCGCCCTGGCGCCGCTCGTCGTGGGCGGCCCCGCCGCCGCCCAGGTCATGGACCATGCCGCCATGCCGGGCATGGTGATGCCGGGCGATCCGCCCAAGGCGCCCGCCAAGCCAAAGGCCGCCACGCATCAGCATTCTGCCCCGGCTAGCCCGGCGGCCTCCGCGCCCGAGTCGATGCCCGGCATGTCGATGCCGCCGGCCTCGCCGCCCGCCGCCGCCGGCGAAACGACAGGCCAGGACCCGGCCGGTCCGCCGGCGCTGGAAATCCCGCACGGGCCGCCCCCGCCCGCGCCAACCGACCGTGCGGCGGACCTGTACTTCGCGCCAGCCGCCATGGCCGCGGCGCGCGTCCAGCTGCAGCGCGAGCACGGAGCGGCGACGACCTGGAAGGTCATGGCCAATCTGGCTGAATATCAGGCGCGTTCCGGCGCGGATGGCTACCGATGGGACGGCCAGGCCTGGTTCGGCGGCGACATCCACCGGCTGGTGCTGAAGAGCGAAGGGGAGGGGGCCCGCGGCGAAGGGGTCGAGGCCGCCGAACTGCAGGCCCTCTATTCCCGGGCCGTGGGGGTCTATACCGATGTCCAGGTGGGCCTGCGCCAGGACCTCGAGCCGCACGCGCGCACCTACGCGACCGTCGGGTTCGAGACCCTGCTGCCCTATTGGTTCGACCTGGAGGGCGCGGCCTTCCTGTCGGACAGGGGGGAACTCCTGGGCCGACTGGAGGGTCTCTACGATCTGCGGCTCACCAACCGGCTGATCCTGCAGCCCCGCGTGGAGCTGAATTTCGCCGCCCAGGACACCGCCGCCACCCGCACCGGCTCAGGCCTGTCCAACGCCGAGCTGGGCCTGCGCCTGCGCTATGAGATCCGCCGCGAGTTCGCGCCCTATGTCGGGGTGTCCTGGGATCGCAAGCTCGGTAGGACGGCCGATTATGCCCGGGCCGACGGCGGCGATGCGGAGACCACCAGCCTGGTCGTCGGGGTGCGCGCGTTCTTCTAAGGCGCGGCGCCGATGACTGTCGCCATCACCCAGGTCTTGGCGGGCCAGAACTCTTCACCAGCGCGGGACTTACCGTCGCTGGCCGAACAGGTTCAAGAGGAACTGGAACAGGTTGATGAAGTCCAGGTAGAGGCTGAGCGCTCCGTAGCTGCTGGCTGCGCCCAGGGCGGCGGTGTCGCCGCCGAGCTCGTGATAGGTGAGCTCCAGCCTCTGGGTGTCGTGCGCGATCAGGCCGGCGAAGATGAGCACGCCCAGCGCGCTGATCACGAAGGAGAAGCCGGGCGGGTTCCAGACCATCTGGACCAGCGACGCCACGATCAAGCCGACCAGACCGACCAGGAGAAAACTCCCGAAACCGGTGAGATCCTTCTTCGTCGTATAGCCGAACAGGCTGAGGCCGCCGAAGGCTGCGGCGGTGATGAGGAAGGTCGTGGCGAGCGAGGCCCCGGTATAGACAAGGCCCAGGACGCCGAGGGAGGCGCCGATCAGGGCGCTGATGCTCCAGAAGAGCAGGCCGGCGCCCCGCGCGGAGGGCTTGCGCATGGCGAACATCGAGCCCATCAGGACCACCAGCGGCGCGAAGGCGACGACCATGCCGATCAGCGTATAGCCGGCGAATCGACCGTCGGGCGTTAGGCGGAACATCGCGTCCCGAATAGGCGGGACCATGCTGGTGAGATAGGCCAGGGCGGCCGACAGCACGAGGCCGAGCGCCACCTTATTATAGACCCCGATCATGAACCGGCGCAGGCCGACGTCGAGGGACATGTCCAGGCGCGTCGGCGCGACGCGGTTGAGGGAGTCTTGGTCGAGATGCGTCATCGACGTTCTTCCTGTGCTGCGCCCGGCGTTTCGCTGGGATCGCCACGCGTAAGGACGCGGCGACGCTCCGGTCCTTACGTCCGAGGCCGGAACGTCCTTGCGACGGCGGCGCAGCTGTAAGCGATAGAGCGCTCCCGCGTCCTAACCGACACCGCCTTTAGGCGTGTGGAGGTGATGGCGTGAGCCAAAAATGGGTCGACGATTGGTCCGGGGGCTTCGGCCTGCTTCGACGCGATCCGGCGACCGTCGAGCGGATCGCATCGCTCGCCGAGCGCCTGGTTCAGCGCGGCGTCTGGCCCGATGCGGAGTCGGTGTACCGGGTCCTTGCGGCCGCGGACCGGCTGACGCGCGCGGCGATGTGGTTGGTCGTCCATATGACCTATGCGCGCCGCGTGGACCTTTCCGGCGCCGCGCTTCCCGCGGAATCGTTCAAGGACGATCCGGAAGGTCACACGGGGGGTTCGCTCAACATGGTCCCGGCCTTCGTGGGCTATCTGACCGCCAATGTTCTGTCGGGCGCCACCCGCGCCTGGGTGATGGGGCAGGGCCACTGCGTTGCGGCGATCGAGGCCGTGAACGTGCTGACCGGCGATGTCTCGGACGTTGAGCGCACGCGCTACCCGCGCTCGGACGACGGCCTCTCGCAGCTGGTCTCCGACTTCTACGGCTATCAAATCCGGCCCGACGGACGGCCCGCGGCGCCGCTCGGCAGCCACCTCGGGCCGACGACCGCGGGGGCGGTCTCGGAAGGCGGTTACCTCGGCTTCGCCGAGCTGCAGTACATCCATATGCCGCTGCGCGGTGAGAGCCTGGTGGCGTTCCTCAGCGACGGGGCGTTCGAAGAACAGCGCGGATCCGACTGGGCGCCGCGCTGGTGGCGGGCGGAAGACTGTGGCCTCGCTACGCCCGTGATGATCCTGAACGGCCGGCGCATCGAGGAGCGCAGCGAGATCGAGCAGGAGGGCGGCGCGACATGGCTTGAGCGTCACCTGTCGCTGAGCGGTTTTGATCCGATGGTCATAGATGGTCGCGATCCCGCCGCCTTCGCCTGGGCCATTCTGGAATCCGAGGAGCGCCTGAAGCGCTTCACGGCGGACCCGCAGCGCCGCTACCCGGCGCCGCTCCCCTATGTCATCGCCCGCACAGAGAAGGGCTTCGGCTTTCCGGCGCCGGGACGAACCGCGCGCACAACCTCCCGCTGGAGGGGAACCCTCGGCACGACGGCGCCGCACGCGACGCTTTCAATGCCGCTGCCTCGTCCCTCTTTGTTCCCAAGCGCGAGCTCGCCGCGGCCGTCGATGTCCTGAAGACCCACGACGTTCAGCACCGGCCGTTGGAGAGTCGCCACGCCGCAGCGACGCGGAACCCACCGGCGCCGCGCCAGCCGGTCCCGGAATGGACTGAGGTGACGTCCTCGCCCATGGACGCGCTTGACGCCTGGTTCGTGGACCTGATCGACGCGAATCCTGACCTGCGGCCGCGGGTGGGAAACCCCGACGAGCTGCGCAGCAATCACATGGGCCGCACCCTCGACCGATTGAAGCATCGGGTGAACCGGCCGGAAGCGGGAACGGCGGAGGCCATCGACGGCGGCGTGATCACGGCGCTCAACGAGGAAGCGGTCTGCGGCGCGGCCCTTGGTAACAAGGGCGGTCTCAACCTCATCGTCAGCTACGAAGCCTTCGCCATGAAGATGCTCGGCGCGCTGCGGCAGGAGATCGTCTTCGCGCGCCGCCAGCGGGAGATCGGGGTGTCCCCGCAATGGATTTCGATCCCGCTGATCGCGACTTCGCACACCTGGGAGAACGCCAAGAACGAGCAGTCCCACCAGGATCCCAGCCTTGTGGAAGCCCTGCTCGGCGAGATGTCGGATACGGCGCGGGTGCTTTTCCCCGTGGACGCCAACAGTGCGGTCGCGGGGCTGGCCGAGGTCTATCGGACGCGCGGACACATCGCCTGTCTGGTCGTGCCGAAGCGACCGCTTCCCGCGCTGCTCGAAGGTCCGGCCGCCGCGGCGTTCGCGGCGCAAGGCTGGGGCAATCTGGTGGGTGATCCAGCCGACGCGGAGGTGCAGATCGTCGCCATCGGCGCGTACCAGGCCTTGGAGGCTTTGCAGGCCTACGAACGGGTGCAGGCGCGCGGTCGGCGCGCGTGCGTGACGGCCGTGATGGAGCCCGCGCGTCTGCGAAACGCGCGTGATCTGATCGAGGCGACCGTCACCCAGGACCGCGCACAACTGAACGCGGCGTTTCCACAGGGCCTTCCCCGCGTCCTGGTGACCCACACACGCCCCGAACCCATGCAGGGGCTGCTGCGCCGAATCGACCCGGGTCCGGATCGAATGCTCTCCCTGGGCTACATCGGCCGTGGCGGCACGCTCGACGTGTTCGGCATGCTGTTCGCCAACCGCTGCACCTGGGGCCACATCGTCGAGGCCGCGGCGAAGGTTCTACAGGCTCCCGTTTCAGATCTGCTCGACCCCTGCGAAGCCAGCGCTATCGCCGGCAAGACCAACCCCCGCGCGCTCCAGACACGCGTCGACTGAAGAAGGAATTTGCTGTGATCACGCTCACCAGCCTCGGCGGCGCAGGCACCGTCACGGGTTCGAAACATCTGCTGGAGGCCGATGGGCAGCGGCTGCTCGTCGACTGTGGCCTGTTCCAGGGCCTGAAGCGCCTGCGCGAGCAGAATTGGCAACCGCTTCCGGTGGAGGCTGGTTCGGTCGACGCCGTCATCCTCACCCATGCGCACCTCGATCATTCCGGCTACCTGCCAAAACTGGTGAAGGACGGCTATCGCGGCCGGATCCACGCGAGCCCGGCCACCCAGGACGTGGCCGATATCATCTTGAAGGACAGCGCCCATATCCAGGAAAAGGACGCCGAGGACGCCAATCGACACGGCTACACGAAGCATAAGCCGGCGCTGCCGCTTTACGGCGTGCACGACGCGGAGCGGACGATGGAGCGTTTCAGCGCCATGCCGTTCCATGAGGAGACCCGGGTCGCCGGCGGGGCAAGCGTGACGCTGCGCCGGGCAGGGCACATTCTGGGCGCCGCGACAGTCCAGGTGGATTGGCATGGCGCCAAGGTCGTCTTCTCCGGCGACCTCGGCCGCTACGGCGACGCTGTTATGGTCGATCCGGAGCCGGTCGAGGAGGCGGACTACCTGTTGGTCGAATCCACTTATGGCGACCGTAAGCACGACGCGCGCGATCCGGACGAGGCGCTCGCCGACATCATCGAGCACACCACCCAGCGCGGCGGCACGGTGATCATCCCGACCTTCGCGGTCGGGCGCGCCCAATCGCTGCTCTACCACCTGTGGAAGCTGAAGCAGGCCGGCCGGTTGGGGCTCGTGCCGATTTATCTGGACAGTCCGATGGCCATCAGCGCCACCGACCTGATGCACGCGCATCGGGAAGACCATCGCCTGCCGCCGGATGTCTGTGACGCCACGTGCGCCATCGCCACCTATGTCCGCGACGTGGAGCAATCCAAGGCGGTGACAGCGGACCGCATGCCCAAGGTCATCCTGGCCGCCAGCGGCATGGCCACGGGCGGCCGCGTCTTGCACCACATCAAGGCCTATGGCCCGGACCGCCGCAACACCATCCTATTCTCGGGCTTCCAGGCCGCCGGCACCCGCGGGCGCGCCATGGTCGAGGGCGCCAAGGAGGTCAAGATTCACGGCCAATGGATCCCGATCCACGCGGAGGTGCAGAACCTGCAGATGCTGTCGGCGCATGCCGACGCCGACGAGATCCTGCGCTGGCTCTCCGGCTTCCGGCGGCCGCCCAAGAAGACCTTCATCATCCACGGTGAGCCCAACGCCTCGGACGCCCTACGCCTGAAGATCCAGGACAAACTCGGCTGGGATTGCGTTGTCCCGCAGATGATGGAGCCACATACGCTGTGAGCCTCGATCAGCATTCGCCCAGCGGCGCGCACCAGTTACGCGCGCGGCGGCTAGGCCTTTTCGCCCAGCACGAGTCGATTGTGCTGATGCGGCGCGATTGCCACGTCTGCCGCTCGGAGGGTCTGTCGGCGCGCTCCCAGGTGCTGCTCACAGCGGGAAATCGCGAGGTCTACGCCACCCTCTACCAGCTGGACGGCGACCTCATCGAGCTGGATGAGGCCGCGCTTTCCGAGGAGGCCTGGCGCCTGCTCGGCGTGGCGCCCGGCACGCCGATCCAGGTCCGCCACGCGCCGGCGCTGGAGTCGATGTCGAGCGTGCGTCGGCGGATTTACGGCTCACGCCTGGATGGGTCCGCCATTGAGGCGATCGTCAGCGACGTCGCCGCCGGCCGGTACACCGACGTGCATCTCGCGGCGTTCCTGACGGCGTCGTCGGCGCTCCCACTCGACGAAAGCGAGACCGTCGCGCTCACCAAGGCCATGGTCGACGTGGGTGACCGTCTGAGTTGGAAGGCCGACATGGTCGTCGACAAGCACTGCGTCGGCGGTCTGCCCGGCAATCGCACCACGCCCATCGTGGTCGCGATTCTGACCGCCTGCGGCCTGGTGTGCCCAAAGACCTCCTCGCGCGCCATCACCTCACCGGCCGGCACCGCCGACACCATGGAGACCCTGGCGCCCGTCGACCTCGATCTTGCGACCATGCGGCGCGTGGTCGAGGCCGAGGGCGGTTGCATCGTCTGGGGCGGGGCCGTGAACCTCAGCCCCGCCGACGACATCTTCATTCGAGTTGAGCGCGTTCTGGACGTCGATACCGAGGGGCAACTGGTCGCCTCCGTGCTTTCCAAGAAGATCGCCGCTGGCTCCAATCACGTTGTGCTCGACCTGCCGGTCGGGCCCACGGCGAAGGTGCGCTCCGTGGAGGCGGGACAAGAGTTGGCCGGTCGCCTCTCAGCCGTCGCCGCGCACTTCGGCGTCAAGACCCGATGCGTCATCACCGACGGCAGCCAGCCGGTCGGGCGCGGGATCGGACCTGCGCTGGAAGCGTACGACTTGCTTGCGGTGTTGCAGAACGCGGCCGAGGCGCCCCAGGACTTGCGGTCGCGGGCCTGCCTCCTGGCTGGCGCTGCGCTCGAGCTCGCTGGCGTCGCCAAGCCAGGCGAGGGCGCGGGCCTCGCCGAAGCGACCCTTGCCGGGGGCCAGGCGTGGGCGAAGTTCCAAGCGATATGCGAAGCTCAGGGCGGGTTGAGGACGCCACCAACGGCGCCGCTTCGCTCGCCGATCCTGGCGCGGCGGTCCGGTCGCGTGGTTCACATCAACAATCGGCAGCTCGCCACCCTGGCGAAGCTCGCGGGCGCGCCGGAGCGCAAGGCGGCCGGGTTGACGCTCGAAGCGCGTCTCGGAGACGATATCGGCGCCGGGCAGCCATTGCTCACCCTGCACGCGGAATCCGATGGAGAACTCGCCTATGCGCTCGAATACGCCGCTGCGCATCCTGACTTGATGGAGATTCAGGCGTGACCACGGGCCCGTTCGTCTTCGCCATGCCGGGCTCGGAACGGCAAGGCCGCGACCTGGCCGATCGCCTTGGTGCGGAGACGGGCGTCCTCGAGACGCGCCGGTTTCCGGACGGGGAATCCTACGTGCGGATCGTGTCCATTGTTGCGGGACGCGACATCGTTCTCGTCTGCTCTTTCGCCAGACCGGACGACCAGTTCCTGCGCCTGGTGTTCGCGGCGCGGACGCTGCGGGAGCTCGGCGCGGCGCGTATCACCCTGGTCGCGCCCTACCTGGCCTACATGCGCCAGGACAAACGGTTCCACGCCGGCGAAGCCGTGACCTCGGCCCAGTTCGCCGACCTGCTGTCGCGGGAGGTCGACCGGCTGGTCACGGTCGATCCGCATCTGCACCGCCACAAGGCGCTGTCTGAAATCTACGCCATACCGGCCGTCACCCTGCACGCGGCGCCCCTGCTCGCCGACTGGATCGCCGCCAACGTGGAGCGGCCGCTGATCATCGGGCCTGACATCGAGAGCGAGCAGTGGGTGTCCGAGGTCGCCGGTCGGGCGGGCGCGCCTTATGTCGTGCTCCGCAAGGAGCGCCATGGTGACCGCGATGTCGAGATCGCGATCCCCGACCTTGGCGCGTGGGCCGGCCGGCGACCGGTGCTGATCGATGACATCGCCTCCTCGGGCAGGACCTTGATCGAGACTGCGCGCGGGCTGATTGGCCAGGGCATGCGAGCGCCGGACTGCGTGGTGGTCCACGCACTCTTTGCCGATGACGCCTTCGCAGAACTGTCGCGTTTGGCCGAGCGGATCGTCTCGACCGACACCGTCGCGCATCCGAGCAACGGAATTTCGGTGGCGGGCCTGCTCGCCGACGCCCTGCGGGACGAAGGCGCGGCGGGCTAAGCCGAGCCGGATCGCCTCAGGCGACGCGGTCGAGGAAGCGCTGGGCGAGCTCGCAGCGGGTGGCGCAGGCCGCGCAGCGCGCCTGCATGGCCTGGCGGAGCGCCTCGCGGGCGCGATGCACTCGCACGCCGGCGTTGTTGGCGGTGATCCCGAGATCGTCGGCCAGGCGCCGCAGGGGCGTCTCCTCGAGCTCGGCGTGGCGCAGAAGGTCGCCGGTCTCGGGTCTCAGGCCGGTGAGCGCGTGCGAGAGGCAGCCCAGCGGCGCCTCCAGGTCCGCCCCGGCGTCGACGGGCCCGGGGGGCTCGGCCTGGGCGGCCTGCTGCAGCCGGGCGCGTCCGGCGTTGCGACGGTAGCGATCGAACAGGGCGTTGCGCAGGGTGACGGCGAGCCAGGCGTCCACCTTCGCCAAGTCCGTCAGGCGTTCGACGCCCTGGACCGTCTTGAGGGCGAATTCCTGCAGCACGTCCTCGGCGTCCTCCCGTGAGCGCAGGCGGCTGCGCAGAAAGCGCATCCGTCCGGCCTGGCCTTCGCGAAGACGCTGCTCGACCAGCCGCAGGATTTCGGCGCGAGGCGTCGATCTGGCGGTCAGGTGAAGATATGCGCCGACCGTCGGTGGAACTTCGGCGATGGCGCGGGCGACGTGGGTCATGGGGGCGTCCGATCTCGGTCTGCGAGCGAAGATCAATCGCAACTGGCGGAAGCTCTTTGACGGAGATCAACTGCCGGTCCGGCAAAGACAGAATTCGACGGAATTTCGCCTGGATTACGGAAATAGTCGATAAAGAACGGCAAGGTTCCAATTGTGGTAAGGTTCTAATACATCATCGAAACCTTGCCGCAACTGTAAGGTTGAGTGCGAAGAGTTGGCGAATGCCTATCAGTACAGGCCAATCGCTCCGTCTAGGAACGCATCGGCCGCCGCGGGCAACCGGGCGAGCGCGTCTTCAACGCGAGCTTCCACCTGGACAGACAGGGCGGGCAGGGCGGTGGGATCGGCGAGCGCGATGCGGACTTCTGCGACGGCCGGCGTGGTGATTGGCGCGCCGATCCGGCTCACCAGCAGGCATTCGGCATAGAGGACCTCGGGCAGGTCGGCGACGACACGGCGGGCGATGGCCTGGGCGGCGACGTTGTAGATCTTGCCGACGTGGCTGACGGGGTTCTTGCCTGCGGCAGCCTCGAGGCTCATGGGGCGGCCTGGCGTGATCAAGCCATTGATCCGGTTGCCGCGGCCGACCTGGCCGTCGTCGCCGGCTTCCGCAGAGGTTCCGGTCACGGTGAGATAGACCTCGCCGAGGTCCGGGCGGTCGGCGGCGTTCACGGCGACCTCGACCGAGCCGAAGCCGAAGCCCGCCGCCGTGTCCAGGACCAGGGCCTCCAGGGCGGCCTTTTCGCCCAGATAGGCGTCGAGGTCGGGCAGGTGGGCCCCGATCATGGCGCAGGAGAGGGTCAGGCGCACTCGGTCGCCGGTCCGGACGCCCATGACCTTGACGTCCTCGCCCCAGGCGGGGCGCCGGCCGGGGACGGCCTGGGCGACCACGGCGTGTTCGACGGCGAGCACCAGGCGCTCGAGTGAGCTCAGGGGCGCGTAGCCCACGCCGATGGAGGTGTCGTTAGCGCGCGGGATCCCGGCCTGGGCGGCCGCGAACAGACCGCGAAGGTCGGCCGACCCCGGGTGTAGTCGTGGGTGGATCTTGACGTGGCGGTCGACGTCAAGCGCGTGCAGATGGGTCCCGAGCCAACGCCGGGCGCCTTCGATGGCGATCTCCGCCACCGGGATGGTCTCGCCTCCGGCTTCCGCCGTCGCCCGGCCCGCCAGATAGATCTCGATCGGGGCCACGACCCGGCCGCCCCCGAACGCAGGGGCGGACCGGCCGGCGCTGAGAAGGGCCTTGTCGACATTGTGGTGCAGGATCGCGCCGAACCGTGCGCGATAGGCCGCGCTGAGGTCTCTGGAGAGCTGTTCGGCCAGGGCGTCGCAGATGGTGTCCGGATGACCAGAGCCTTTGCGCTCCACCACCTCGACGGCGCGCGCGTCCGCAGCGATCAGCGTGAGGATGAAGCCGTCCATCCGGCGCGCGGGATCGGGTGTCAGGCCCGGGGCGCGGCGAAGGCGTTGTAGAGCCAGCCGCAGACCAGGGCGATGTACCAGCCGCAGGCGAACGCCCAGGCGGCGCCGGCGATGATCAGGGCGGGGCTGGTCCAGTCGAGGGCCGGATAGAGCGCCGACAGGAAGTGCAGGTTCTCCATGCCGGGCAGGAAGCCGGCCAGGGCGCAGAGGACGAAGTTGCCCGACAGGAACAGCGAGAGGGTGAGGCCGAGCGGGACGATGGCGACGCCGCCGGTCGGGGCGGACGGGTGATCAAGCGAGGCGGACATGGGCTCTCCTCCAGAAGCGCCGCAGGGGCGGCATGCATGGGATAGGACGTTGCTCGCGCCCTGGCCTTACAGGCCAGGCGCTCATTGTCCTGCGCGCACGCCAGCACGCCCTCAGGTCGCGGGCGCGGAGCTGGTCCTGTCGGTCGCGGTGACGCGCGTCTTGGCGCCCAGGCGGGTGCGCTTCAGCATCAGGGCGTTGACCGCCACCAAGGCCGAGCTGCCCGACATCGCCATGGCGGCGACCTCGGGGCTGAGCGTGATGGGATAGAGGACGCCGGCCGCCAGCGGGAAGGCGACGACATTGTAGCCCACCGCCCACCAGAGGTTCTGGTGCATCTTGCGCAGGGTGGCGCGCGACAGCTCGATGGCCTTGACCACGTCGGCGGGGTCGCTGCGCATTAACACCACGTCGGCGCTCTCGATCGCCACGTCGGTCCCGGCGCCGATGGCGAAGCCGACATCGGCCTGGGTGAGCGCCGGGGCGTCATTGACACCGTCGCCAACCATGCCGACCTTCTGGCCCTGCGCTTGAAGCTCTTTCACCTTGGCGGCCTTGTCGCCCGGCAGCACCTCGGCGAGCACGATGTCGATCCCGAGCTCGGCGGCGATCCGCTTGGCCGTGCCCAGATTGTCACCGGTGATCATCGCCACCTTCACACCCAGCTCCTGCAGGCGGGCGATCGTGGCCTTCGCGGTCGGACGGGCGGCGTCGGCGACCGCGATGATCCCGATCACTCGGCCGTCGCGGGCGATGTGCACCACGGTGCGGCCCGCGCCCTGCAGGCGCTCGGATTCTGTGGCCAGTTCCCCGAGGTCCACCCCATTGTCCGCCATCAGCATCCGGTTGCCGGAGAGCACCGGATGGCCATCGACCTCGCCCTTGAGGCCCTTGCCGCCGAAAGATTCGAATTTGCTCGCTGTTTGGAACGGCAGGCCCTCGGCGCGGGCCAGCACGGCCTTGGCGATGTGATGCTCGGAGCCGTGTTCCAGAGCCGCGGCCGTGGCGATGAGGTCTGTCTCATCGACGCCGGCGGCCGGCGTGACCTGCACTACCTTGGGCTCGCCCGTGGTCAGGGTGCCGGTCTTGTCGAAGACCACGACGTCGAGTTTCACGGCCTCTTCCAGGGCCGCGGCGTCCTTGATCAGGATGCCATTCGCCGCGCCCAAACCTGTGCCGACCATGATCGCCATGGGGGTGGCCAGCCCCAGCGCATCGGGGCAGGCGATGACGAAGACGGTGATGGTGAGGGTCAGCGCGAACAGCAGGGTCTGGCCGATCACCCAGAACCAGATGACGAAGGTCGCGAGCCCCACCGCGATCGCCGCCAGGACCAGCCATTGCGAGGCGCGGTCGGCCAGCAGCTGGGCGGGCGCCTTGGAGTTCTGAGCTTCCTGCACGAGCTTGACGATCTGGGCCAGGGCGGTGTCGGCGCCCACCTTGGTCGCGCGATAGCGGAAGGCGCCGCTCTTGTTGATCGAGCCGCCGATCACCGTGTCGCCGACGGTCTTTGAGACGGGCAGGGACTCGCCGGTCAGCATCGACTCGTCGATCTCCGACGCGCCGTCCTCGATCGTCCCGTCCACCGGAATCTTGCCGCCGGGTCGGACCAGCACCTGGTCTCCGGCGACGACCGCCGAGGTGGGCACATCGGCTTCCACGCCGCCTCGCACCACCCTGGCGGTGGGCGGAGCGAGATCCATCAGCCGACGAATGGCCTCGGAGGCGCCGGCGCGGGCGCGCATCTCCAGCCAATGCCCCAGCAGGATGAAGACCAGCAGCAGCGCCGAGGCCTCGTAGAACTGCTCGCCGTCGAAGAAGAACGTGCCCCCGACGCTGAACAGGTAGCCTGTGCCGACGCTGAGCAGCACCAGCACGGCCATGTTGAAGACGCCCTTGCGAAGCGCGCGGACCGCGGCGACGAAGAACGTCCAGCCTGGGTAGAGGATCGCCGCGCTCGCCAGGACGAACAGCACCGGCTTCAACGGCAGGCCGAAAGGCGGCGTCACCCGCAGCGCCTCCAAGCCCATGGGCGCCAGGAAGAAGATCGGGATCGTGAAGCCTACGGCGACCAGGAAGCGGTTGCGCATGTCCCGGGCCATGGCCCGCATGTCCATGCCCGCGCCGTGGCCCATGTCGGCCATATCGTCGTGGTTGGCATGGGCTGCGCCGGCGTCGGACTTTGCGCCGTGATGGTGCGGGGGCGCCGGCGGCTGATGTGAGACCGTCTCGCCGGTCGTCCCGCAGACGTGCTGCGGGACCAGTTCGCCGCGGCAGTGGAAGCCGCAGTCGCGCACCGCCTGCTCCAGGTCCGAGGCGCTGACCGCGGCCTCGTCATAGTCCACGCTGGCCGAGGCCGAGGCGAAGTTGGCGCTGGCGCTGCGGACCCCTTTTAAAGCCCGCAGGTGCTTTTCGATCACGAGCGGATCGAGCGGGGTCCGGAAGCCCGACACATCGACGGTGATGGTGCGCATGGTGCTCAGTCGGGTTGGAGGAGACGGACGGCCTCAGGAGTGGCCCAGGGCCGGTCCCGACGCGCGGTCCCGACGCCCGAGCCGCGGGAAGAAAGCCGGTGTTGTATGCTTATAGTCCGCGTACACCTCGCCGAAGGTCGCCAACGCTTCCTTTTCCTCGTTCATCGACAGGCGCCAGTACATGAACACCAGGAAGGGGAACATCGCGACGGTGAGGATCGTCGGCCATTCCAGGAGGAAGCCGAACATCACCAGGACGAAGCCGTCGTACTGCGGATGGCGGACGGACCTGTAGGGTCCCGTCGTCGCCAACTGGCCGTCACGCTGGGCGCGGTAGAGGACGCTCCAGCCGGCGGAGATCAGCCAGAAGCCGCCACCGATGAACAGGGCGCTGATGATGTGGAACGGCCCGAAGTGCGGGTTCGCCTTCCAGCCGAACATCATCTCCAGCAGGTGGCCGGAGTCGTGGCTGAACCAGTTGACGTTCGGATAGCGGCTCTGCAGCCACCCCGAAAGCACGTAGATCGTCAGCGGAAAGCCATACATCTCGGTGAACAGCGCGACCAGGAAGGCGCTGAACGCCCCGAAGGAGCGCCAGTCGCGTGTCGTCTTCGGCTTGAAGAAGGTGAAGGCGAAGAAGATGAACATCGCCGAGTTCAGGATCACCAGGGACCAGAGCCCGTAGGCCTGCGGTTGTTGCATCGCGGTTCCTCAGGATTGCGGTTGCTGGGGGGGAGTCCGGTCGACCGACTTGGCCGGATCGGGGGCGTGGCCATGTCCGCCGTGTCCGCCGTGCATGGTCATGTGCAGCAGCGGGCAGGCGAGAAGGATCAGGAAGGGCAGGTAGCCCAGCAGATGCACCCGGTGCTCTCCGAAGAAGAGATAGGCCAGCCCCGCCGCGAAGGCGGCGATAGCCAGGCCGCGCACGATGCCGCGCGAATGGGGAAGGTCGGCCACGATCGGTGTTCCTTTTTCGGCTAGCGGGCGCCATGACGCGAGGCCGCGGTTGTTGGACGCCGGGATAGACGCAGGGCGAGGCGTGGCATTACGTCGGGCCGGCCAAAGGAGGGCTCGTAAGGTTTCCGCCGCGCGCGCGTCACAAGGGCGGCATCCGCGCGCCCTGGTTAACCCGCGTGCGGAATTTGGTGAGGACTGAGACCGGCCGATGAGCCCGCGCGCGGACAGGACCCGAAACCTTCTTGCCGTGAACGGCGGCTCGTCAACGACCAAGCTGGCGGTGTTCGATGTCCAAGGTCCTGCGGTCGCGCCGGTGCTTCGGGCGCGCGTGGGACGCGGTCCGCGCGGTTCCGTATTCGAGGCTTGGGACGCCGAGGGGACAGCCCTCCCGGCGCCGGACAAGGCGCCAACGGAGGGCGTCGGCCCGGCCTTTCTAGACCTGTTGGGTTGGATCGAGAGCCAAATTGATGCGCCCATTGACGTCGTGGGCCATCGCGTCGTCCACGGCGGTCCGCAATTCCGCCAGCCGATGTTCTATACACCCGAGATCGGAGAGGCCCTTCAGGCGCTTGCGCCGCTGGCTCCGCTGCATCAGCTTTCCGCGCTTAACCTGATCGATGCGATTGCTGAGGCCCGCCCGAACCTGCCGCAGGCGCTCGCTTTCGACACGGCGTTTCATCATGGGCACGACCCCGTGGTGGACCGTCTGGGCCTGCCGCGCGAGTTTGAAGCCCACGGGCTCCGCCGCTTCGGCTTCCACGGCCTTTCGTATGAATACCTCGCCAACCGCCTGGCGGCGTTGCACCCCGCGGTCGCCGGCGGGCGCGTCATCGCAGCCCACCTCGGGTCCGGCGCGAGCCTCTGCGCCTTGCTGGGAGGACGCAGCGTGGACACCACGATGGGCGTAACCCCGCTCGACGGGCTGCTGATGGGAACCCGCTGCGGATCCCTCGACCCAGGCGTGATCCTCTATCTCCAGACCCAAGGCCTGGACGGGGCGCAACTGAGCGACCTGCTCTACCAGAAGTCCGGTCTGTTGGGCGTCTCAGGCCTGAGCGCCGACATGCGGGTGCTGCTCGAGAGCCCTGAGGTGTCGGCGCGCGAGGCCATCGAGCTCTTCGTGTTTCGGGTCGCGCGCGAGGCGGCGGCGCTGGCCGGAACGCTCGGCGGACTGGATGGGATCGTCTTCACCGCGGGCATTGGCGAGAACTGTCCGCTGGTTCGCGCCGCGATCTGCGAACGTCTGGCGTGGCTTGGCGTGCAACTCGACGACGCGGCCAATCGGCGTGGAGACGCCAAGATCAGCCTCCCGGGGAGCGGCGTCGCCGTCTGGGTCATACCAACCGATGAGGAGCAGATGATCGCTATCCACACACGAGAGGCTATGGCTCCAGGCCCTCCAGGGCGCGCGCAAAATGACCAGCCCGCGCTGGAGACGTCCCGATGAGCTGCGGCTGCGAAGACGAGGCGTCGGGCGCGCTCACAAGAGCCGGCCGGCTCAACGCGGGCTGTTTCTGTCGAACCCTGGACGAGGGCGCGCTGCTGGCCGCGCTCAGCGAAAACCTCGGGGAGCTCGCCGCGCCCATGCTGCAGACCCGCCCGCACCTGTTCTCGCGCGCGCCGGTCTTCCTGTCCGCCGGCGAGGTGGCCGAGCTTCGGGCCGTCGTCGCGGCGATCGAGGAAGTGGCTCGTCATCCCGCATACCAGCAGGCGGCGCTCGCCTGGGCGCCTGACATCGCCCGGCGTGACTTTGGCCGCGCGGGGCCCTCATGGGCTACGACTTCCATCTCACGGCGGAGGGCCCCCGCCTGATCGAGGTGAACACCAACGCCGGCGGCGCCTTCCTGAACGCCCTGGCAGGCCAAGCGCAGCGCGTCTGCTGCGCCGAGGCCGGCATCGGCCTGGCGCCGGGAGAAGCCGAGGCGTTCGCCGGGGCGGCGCGGGACAAGTTCGCCCGCGAATGGTCCCTCCAGGGCCGCGCGGGCGCGCTTCGGCGCCTGGCGATCGTCGACGATGCGCCGGCTGAGCAACACCTCTATCCCGAGTTCCTGATCGCTCAGCGCGTGCTGGCCGCCGCGGGCGTCGAGGTGCTGATCCTGGACCCCGCCGATCTGAGCTATCGCGACGGCCTGCTGTCCGCCGCCGGCGCGCCGATCGACCTCGTCTACAATCGCCTGGTCGATTTCGCCTTCGACGAACCGCACCATGCCGCTCTGCGCCAAGCCTACCTGGACGGCGCTGTGGTGGTGACGCCCAACCCGCATCTGCACGCGCTCTATGCGGACAAGCGTGACCTCATCCTGTTCTCGGACTTGCCGACGCTCGCGGCTTGGGGCGTCAGCGCTCCGGCGCTTGCGGCGTTGAACGCCGTCCCCCGCACGATCAGCGTCACGCCGCAGAACGCCGAGGAGCTCTGGCGAGAGCGCAAGCGGTGGTTCTTCAAGCCGACCCGTGGCCACGCCAGCAAGGGGGTCTATCGCGGCGAGAAGCTGACGACGCGAGTGTGGGCCGAGATTCTCCAGGCCGACTATGTGGCCCAGGCCTATTCGCCGCCGAGCGAACGCCAGATCGAGATCGATGGGCGGCCGGAGACGCGGAAGCTGGACGTTCGGCTCTACACCTATGACGGCGATGTCCTGCTATCGGCGGCGCGTCTCTACCAGGGGCAGGCGACCAACCTTCGCACGCCGGGCGGCGGGTTCGCCCCCTTGTTCGTGGTCTAGGCGCGGGTGGGCGCCCAGCCGCCTGCCACGACAGCGGCGATGCGATCGCGTGTCGTCGTGGCGCTGGTCGCCGCGACGTTCGTGATCTCGGCGAGCTTCGGCCTGAACATGCCGCTGTTGCCGTCCCTGATCGCGGCGGTGTCGCCGGGCGCCGCCGCCAGGGTTCCGTTGCACGCCGGCCTCCTGGGGGCGTTGTTCACCCTGGCGCTCGGCGCCGCCGCGCCGGCGTGGGGCGCGCTTTCAGACCATACGGGACGGCGGACGGTGCTGCTTCTCGGGATGGCGGGGTTCGCGATCACCCTGGCGGTGTTCGCCCGGCCGTCAGGGCTGCCGGCGGTCTATGCCGAACAATTGCTGACCGGGGTCTGCGCGGCGGCGGTGATGCCGGTCTCCTCGGCGCTGGTGGCCGACCTGGCGCCGGACGACCATTGGCGGGCGAGCCGCCTGGCCTGGCTCAACATGGCGCTGGTGGCGGGGTTCGTCCTGGGCCCGGTCGCGGGTTCCGCCGCCGATCGCCTGTTGCTCCAGGGCGCCACGCCGGGCGTGCTTGTCACGCCGTTCCTCGCGACGGCGGGTCTGGCGGTTCCCGTCGTGCTGATGCTGTGGGCCTGGGCGCCTCGCGGCCGGCCGGCGCGGAACGCCATATCCGCGCCACGCGCGCGCAGCGGTTCGTTGCGGCCGCTGCTGGCGCTGACCTTCGTGGTTTCGCTCGCCATCGGCGTCTTCGAGGTGGCGATCGCCATTCGCGGCGGTCGCGCCCTGGGCCTGACGTTGGTGCAGACCGGGGCGCTGTTCACCGGCTGCAGCCTCGTCATGTTCGCCGCCCAGGCGACGGTTTTTTCCCGCTGGGTGAAGCCCGCGAACACCGCGGCGGTCCTCGCGCCGGCATTCGCGGGTATCGCAGGCGGCATGGCCCTGGCGGGCCCGGCGTCCTCGTTCGGGGTCTACGCGCTGGCGGTCGGACTGTTTGCAGTGAGCGGCGGCGCCCTTGTGCCGGTGCTGGCCTATTGGGTCTCCCGCGAAGCCGGGCCCGCCCAGGGCGCTCAACTGGGTCGGCAGACCGCCGCGGCGGGGCTTGGCCAGGCGGCGGGGTCGGCCTTCGCCGGCGTCGCGTTCGACGCCTTCGGCCCGACAGGGACGGCCCTCTGGGTTGGCGCGGCCGCGCCATTGGCGGCTGCGGTCCTGGCCGTGATCGTCCACGCACGTCTTACGACCTCCGAGCTGCAACAGCGCCGCGAGAGCTCGGTCAGGCTGTAACGACGAGCAGGGTTCCGCGTCTGATCACCCGTGGACAGGCGGGCGGGAGATCGGCGTTGAAGCTATCGGCGAAGAGCGTTGCGGGACTGGTCGCTGTCGGCCTGATCGGCGTCGTGTCGGCGTCGGCCTACGCCTATTGGCGGCTGCAGCCCGAGCCGATGCCCGACCAGGTCATCTATGGCAGCGGTCGGATCGAGGCCGACGAGGTTCGGGTCGCCTCTGAGGTGGCCGGCCGTCTCCTGGAGAACCGCGCCGTCGAAGGCCAGTCCGTCCGCGCCGGTGAGCCCTTGATGCGCATCGACGCCGCCGACTACGAGCTGCAGGCCGATCGCGCCGAGGCCCAACGCGTGGCCGCCCTGCGCGCCGGCTCGCAGATCGATGCTCAGATCGGCCTTGCTAGCCACCACGCGATGACCGCCAAGACCGATCTTGGCCGGTACGAGACCTTGAGCAGGGCGGGCTGGATCCCGGCCCAGCGCCTGGACATGGTCCGCAACACCTATGCCGCCGCCACCGACCAGGTGAGCGTCCTGCGCCAGCAGCGCGCGGAGGCCGACGCCCAGGCCACGGTCGCGGCGAAGACCGCGGCGCTGGCTCACGCTCAGATCGCCAAGACCCGCCTTGTGGCGCCGATATCGGGCGCCGTGCTCGAGAAGCTCGCCGAACCGGGTGAAGTCGTGGGGGCGGGTCAGCCCTTGGCTGTGCTGGCCAACCTGCAGACCGTGAAGCTCAAGGTGTTCATCGTCGAGAAGGACCTTGGTCGGCTGCGCCTGGGCGGCCAGGCGCGCATTCACGTTGACGCCTTCGGCGGGCGAGACTTCCCCGCCCGCGTGGCGCGGGTGGACGCCCAGGCCCAGTTCACGCCGCGCGACGTCCATATGGCCGACGAGCGCAGCCGCACCGTCTATGGGGTGATCCTGGAGGCCCCCAATCCGGAGGGCGTGTTGAAGCCCGGCATGCCGGCTGACGCCTGGATCCTCTGGGACGGCAAGGCCGGCTGGCCAAAGTCACTCAAGGCGCCGGAGTAGCCCATGGCGCCGCCGGTGATCGAGGCCGATGGGCTTGGCCGCAGGTTCGGCGGACGAACGGTCCTGCAGGACGTCAGCTTCCAGCTCCAGCCGGGCGAGGTGTTCGGCGTCGTCGGTCCGGACGGCGCCGGCAAGACCACCCTCCTGCAGATGTTGGCGGCCATCCTGCGGCCGAGTTTGGGATCCTGCCGCGTGCTGGGCGAGGACGTGCGCAGGAATGCCGAGCGGGTGCAGGCGCGCGTCGGCTACATGTCGCAAGGCTTCTCGCTCTACGACCGCCTGACCGTTGCGGAGAACATCGCCTTCGCCGCCGCCATCCGCGACGTGCCCAAGGCCGCCTTCGCCGCCCGCAAGGCCAAGCTCCTCGCCATGGCGGGCCTGGAGAGGTTCCAGGACCGACGTGAGGGCCAGCTCTCCGGCGGCATGCGCAAGAAACTCGCGCTCTGCGCCAACCTGATCCACGAGCCCCCCCTGCTGATCCTCGACGAGCCGAGCCTTGGCGTGGACCCGCTCTCCCGCCGCGAACTCTGGCGCATCCTCGATGCGGCCCGGGCGGAGGGCCGATCGATCGTCTTCGCCACCTCCTACATGGACGAGGCTGACGCCAGCGACCGGGTCTTGCTCCTGCGCGATGGGCGGCCACTGGCGCTCGGCGCGCCGTCTGAACTGCGGGAAACGGCCCGCGGCCACGTCTACAGCGTCCGCTCCAGCACGCCGGAGGTGGCGGAGGCCGCGCTGGCGAAGCTTCCGGACGTCCTCAGCTTCCAAAGGCGCTCCGCCGACGAAGTGCGCGTCCAGCTGCGCTCCGCCGACGCACCGCCCGACATCGGCCTGCACTGCCGCGAGCTGAAGCCGGTGGAGCCCACGATGGAGGATGTCTTCACCGTCGCCTCGGCGGACGACGCCCCTCGCGCCGCGTTGCCGGCGCCGGAGCGCAGCGCAAGCCATGAGGTCCTGGTCGGCGCCGAGCGGGTCACCCGGCGCTTCGGCGATTTCGTCGCGGTGGACGACGTGAGCGTCCAGGTGAAGGCCGGCGAAGTGCTTGGCCTGCTCGGTCCCAACGGGGCCGGCAAGACGACCCTGATTCGAATACTTTGCGGTCTGCTTGCGCCATCCACGGGCCAGGCGCGCGTCGCCGGGTTCGACGTCGCTCGCCAGAGCGAGGAGGTCCGCGCCAGCATCGGCTACGTGTCCCAGAAGTTCTCGCTGTTCACGGATCTGACGGCGCAGGAGAACTTGACCTTCTTCGCCCGATCCTACGGCGTTCCCTCCCGCGAGATGAAAGCTCGCATCGCGTGGGCTTGTGAGCGGGCCGGGTTCGCGGCCACAGACGCGGGCCTGGTGCGAGATCTCTCCAGCGCGGTGCGCCAGCGGCTGGCCTTGGCCTGCGCCATCGTCCATCGCCCCAAGGTGCTGTTTCTGGACGAGCCGACCTCCGGCGTCGATCCGCTGTCGCGGTTCCGGTTCTGGCGGCTGATCTCGGCCCTGGCGGGGGAGGGCGTCGCGGTGATCGTCTCGACGCACTATCTTGAGGAGGCGACCTACTGCGACCAGCTGGGCCTGATGATGGACGGCCGGATGATTGCGCTCGGCACACTTCAAGCGCTGAAGACCGAACTGGGGCTCAAGGAGGCCCGCGTCGAAGACGTGTTCCTGGGCTTTATCGCCCGTGCGCGCGGGCAGGCGGCGGCGGCATGAAGATCGCTCGCATCCTGGCCTTCTCGCGGAAGGAAGTTCTGGAGATCGTGCGCGATCCGATCACGGTCTGGATCGCGCTCTTCATGCCGCTGGTGATCCTGTTCCTGTTTGGCTACGCGCTCTCCTTCGATGTCGAGAACGCCCCGCTGATCATCGTCGATCACGACAAGAGCGCGGCCAGCCGGGCGCTCTCGGACCAGTTCCTGAACACCCCCTATTTCCGGCTGGTGGACGCGCCGCAGGACGAGCGCGTCGCCGAGCACGCCCTGATGCAGGGCAAGGCGCGCGCGGTGCTCTCGATCCCCCCAGGGTTCGGCCGGCGACTGAAACAGGGAGAAGCCGCGCCCGTCGAGTTCCTGGTGGACGGCACCTATGCGTCCACCGCCGCGATCGTCTCAGCCTATGGGCGCGCGATCATGTACGCCTATCCGAACGGGAGCCTGCAGCTCCCGGTCCAGCCCGAGGTGCGGGTCTGGTACAATCCGCAACTGCGCAGCCGCGACTTCATTGTGCCGGGGCTGTTCGCGGTGATCCTGATGGCGTTCCCGCCGCTTTTGACCGCCCTGGCGGTCTCGCGGGAGAAGGAGCTGGGCACCATCGCGCAGATCTATGCTTCGCCGCTCACCAAGCCCGAGTTCATCATCGGCAAGCTGCTCCCCTATGCCGGGATCGCCGCCCTGCAGCTGGCCATGGTCCTGGCGGCGGGGTTCCTGTGGTTCAAGGTTCCGATGCACGGGAGCCTCGCGCTGCTGACGGTGCTGGGGCTCCTCTACGTCCTCTGCACCGTCTCGATCGGGCTGCTGATCTCGACCCTGGTGCGCACCCAGGTGGCCGCCATGCTGGTCACGCTGATCGTGACCCTGATGCCCTCGTTTTTGTTCTCCGGGTTCATCTATCCGATCTTCACCATGCCGCCGTTCTTCCAGGCCTATTCGGCGAAGATTCCGACCATGTATTTCGTCAACATCTCGCGTGGGATCGTCATGCGCGGGGCCGGACTGGCTGAGGTCTGGGTCAATGTCGCGGTCCTGGTCGTCTACACCGCCGTTGTCCTGATCCTGGCGACCTTGCTCTTGAAGAAGCGGATCGCCTGATGAACCCCGGACGGCTCTTCGGCCTGCTCGGCAAGGAGTTCGCGCAGATGCTGCGCGATCCCGTCGTGCTGTTCCTGGTCGTCTGGCTGACCACCGTCGAGATCGCCATGTGCACCCTGGCGGTGGGCATGGACGTGAAGAACCTGAAGCTGGGCTTGATCGATCACGACCGCTCGGCGGCCAGCCGGGCTCTGACCGAGGACCTGACCTCCGCAGATTCCTTCATCCTGGCCGGGCTGTTTACATCGGAACGGCAGGCCGAATCCGGGCTCAAGACGGGCAAGCTGGACGCGCTCGTCGAGATCCCGCCGGGCTTCGGCGCGCGGGTCGCCAGCGGTCGCCAGGTCTCGGTCGGCGTCGTGGTCGATGGCTCCAACGCTGACGTGGCCTCGCGGGCGCGGGCCTACATCATCGAGATGACGGCGCGCTTCGCCCAGGCGCGTCTCATGGGATCGATGCGAATGACCGCCGGCGTGCAGCCGGCCGTGCGGGTATGGTACAATCCGAACCTCACCAACACCCGCTTCGAGGCCCTGGCCATGCTGGCCCAGGCCGGCTTCATGCTGGCGGTGATCCTGCCCGCCGCCGGCATGGTCCGCGAGAAGCAGAACGGGACGCTGGAGCAGATCCGGGTCACGCCGATCCGGGCGCACGAGCTGTTCCTCGGCAAGGTCTTGCCGCCCGTCACGGTGACCCTGGGCTCGCTTCTGCCGTCCCTGCTGGTGCTGCGGCTTCTGCACGTGCCGATGAACGGCAGCGTCACCACGTTCCTCGGGCTCGAGGCGCTGTTCCTCATGAGCGCGGTCTCCATCGGAATGTTCGTCGCCTCGGTCACCAACACCCTGCAGCAGGCGCTGCTGACCAGCTTCTTCAGTCTGTTCCCGCTGTTGTTCCTCTCCGGCAGCGTCTCGCCGATCGAGAGCATGCCCAGGTGGCTGCAGATCGCCTCGGAAGCCAGTCCGCTGCGCCACGGCATTGCGATCGTCACCGGCCTGTTCCTGAAGGGCGCCGGCATGGGCGAACTCTGGCCGCATGCGCTGGCGCTCGCCCTGATTGGCGCACCCCTGTTCACCGCCAGCTGGCTGCTCTTCCGGCGCCAGTGGTGAGGCGTAGGCCTATGGGACCCAAGCGATGAAGGTTGTCGTCTTCGAAGCGGCGGAGTGGGAGCGAGAGGCGTGTCTTCGCCTGGAGTCCGCCCACCAAGTCCGTTGCACGGCAGAGCGGCTGACCGTGGCCCTGGCGCGCGAGTACGCCGACGCTGAGGTTGTCACCACCTTTATCAGGTCGGATTGCAGCGAGCCTGTCCTCACAGCGCTACCCCACCTCAAGCTCGTTGCGACCCGGTCCACCGGATACGACCACATCGATCTGGAGGCGTGCCGCCAGCGCGGGGTGGCCGTCTGCAATGTTCCGGATTACGGCGATCCCACTGTGGCCGAACACGCCTTCGCCCTGCTGTTGGCCGTCTCGCGGCGGATCGTGGAGGCTGCGGGGCGCACGCGCGCAGGCGACTTTACGATGGAGGGTCTCCGCGGCTTTGATCTCGCGGGCCGGACGATGGGCGTCATCGGCGCCGGCCGAATTGGACGGCGGGTGATCCAGATCGCGCGTGGCTTCGGGATGACAGCCGTCGCAGCCGATGCGGCGCCTGACGTGGGCGCCGCCCAGCGCCTCGGCTTCGAGTACGTCAGCCTGAGTGAGCTTCTGCGCCGCGCCGACGTCGTGAGCCTCCACGTGCCGGGTGGCGCCGAAACGCGGGAGATGATCTCAGATGCCGAGTTCGCCCAGATGAAACCCGGCGCGGTGCTCATCAACACAGCCCGCGGCGGGGTGGTGAACGCCGCGGCCCTGGTGCGCGCCCTGAGCAGCGGGCGCCTGGCCGGGGCGGGTCTGGACGTCCTCTCCGAGGAGCCGCTGCTGCGCGAGGAGGCAGAGATCTTCCGCACGGACACGCCGCTGCCGGCAGAGCGTCTGCGCGCCCTGGTGGCCGCCAATACGCTCCTGCGTCTGCCCAATGTCGTGGTAACGCCGCACATCGCCTATGACACGGCCGAGGCCCTGGGGCGGATCGTCGGCAAGACCCTCGACAATATCGAAGCCTTCGCCTGCCGCGCGCCTCAGAACCTGGTGGTCCCGCCCGGGGCGGCCGGGGATGTCCCGGAGACCCGTCCATGACCCGCCATAGGCAGGCCTCCGTAGAGGTCGCCGCGACCCCGGATCGGCTGTTCGACCATCTCGACGACCAGACTCGGTTGGCGGCGCATATGGCCCGCCCGTCGATGATGATGGGCGGGGGGCGGATGACCTATGACTTCGACGCGGGCCGGGGACAGGTGGTCGGCTCGCACATCCGCATGGGCGGCCGAGCGTTCGGCCTGGAGCTGTTCGTCGACGAGGTGGTGACCGAGCGCGCGCCGCCCCGCCGCAAGGTCTGGCGCACCGTGGGCCAGCCGCGTCTGATCATCATCGGCGACTACGAGATGGGCTTCGAGACCACGCCGACCGTTGCCGGGTCCAACTTGCGGGTCTGGATCGACTACGACCTGGCGCCTCGCGGCCCCGGCCGCCTCGTCCCTGGCCTGGCGGACGCCTATGCCCGCTGGTGCGTCGAGCGCATGGCAGGCGACGCCCGCCGCACCTTCGGCGCTGTGTCCGCAAGCGCAGGCTAGAGCCGGACGCTTCGCAGCCTGAGCGCATTGGTCACCACGCTGACGCTGGATAGCGCCATGGCACCGGCGGCGATGGCGGGTGACAGCAGCCATCCGAACACCGGATAGAGCACCCCGGCCGCGATCGGCACGCCGGCCACGTTGTAGGCGAAGGCGAAGAACAGGTTCTGGCGGATATTGCCCATCACCGCGCGCGACAGCCGCCGCGCCTTGACCAGACCCTGCAGGTCGCCCTTCAGGAGCGTGACTCCGGCGCTTTCGATGGCGACGTCGGACCCGGCGCCCATGGCGACGCCCACCTCGGCGGCGGCCAGGGCCGGGGCATCGTTCACCCCGTCGCCGGCCATGGCGACCTTGCGACCTTCACGGCGGAACTTCTCGACGACGGCGGCCTTGTCCTGCGGCAGCACCTCGGCCTCGACCTCGGTGATCCCCAGCTTGCGGGCGACGGCCATTGCGGTGGTGCGATTGTCGCCGGTCATCATCACCAGCCGCACGCCTTCGGCCTGCAGGGCCTGAACGGCCTGCAGGGTGGTGGCCTTGATCGGATCGGCGATGGCGAAGACACCGGCCACGGCGCCGTCGACCGCCGCGAATATCGCCGTGGCGCCATCGGCGCGAAGGCTTTCCGCCTCGGCGTCCAGGGCGGTGGTGTCGACGCCCTGCTCGGCCATGAACTTGCCCGAGCCGAGGCTCACGCGGCGGCCGTCGATCAGGCCCAGGACGCCTTTGCCCACTGGAGAGTCGAAGTCCGTCGGCTGGACGAGGGCGAGCTTGCGTTCGGTGGCGGCGCGCAGGATGGCGTCGGCGAGCGGATGCTCGCTGCCGCGCTCCAGGCTGGCGGCCAGGCGCAGCAGCTCGGCCTCGTCGAAGCCTGCCGCCGGGCGGATGGCGATCACGGCCGGACGGCCCTCGGTCAGGGTGCCGGTCTTGTCGATGACGATGGTGTCGATCTTTTCGAAACGCTCCAGCGCCTCGGCGTTCTTGATCAGCACGCCGGCCTGGGCGCCGCGGCCCACCCCGACCATGATCGACAGCGGGGTTGCGAGGCCAAGGGCGCAGGGGCAGGCGATGATCAGCACCGAGACCGCCGCAACCAGGGCGAAGGCGAACCTCGGCTCCGGGCCGACCGTCGCCCAGACCGCAAAGGCGATCGCCGCCATGCCGATCACCGTGGGCACGAACCAGCCGGAGACCAGGTCGGCCATACGCTGGATGGGGGCCCGGCTGCGCTGGGCCTGGGCGACCATCTGCACGATCTGGGAGAGCAGGGTGTCGGCGCCGACCTTCTCCGCCCGCATGACGAAGGAGCCGGTCTTGTTGATGGCGCCGCCGATCACCTTGTCGCCCGGCTCCTTGGTTACCGGCATGGACTCGCCGGTCACCATGGACTCGTCGATCGCCACCCGGCCCTCGACGAGTTCGCCGTCAACCGGGACCTTCTCGCCGGGGCGGACACGCAGGTTGTCGCCGACCAGGATCTGGTCGAGCCCGACCTCCTCGTCGCTCCCATCGGCGCGGACTCGCCGCGCGGTCTTGGGCGCGAGGTCCAGCAGGGCCTTGATGGCGCCGGAGGTCTGCTCGCGCGCGCGCAGCTCCAGGACCTGGCCCAGCAGGACGAGCACGGTGATCACGGCGGCGGCCTCGAAATAGATCGGCACGCTGCCGTCGGCGCGGCGGAAGGCCGGCGGGAACAGGTGGGGCGCGAGGGTCGCCACGACGCTGTAGGTCCAGGCGACGCCCACCCCCATGGCGATCAGGGTGAACATGTTCAGGTGGCGGGTGACCAGCGACTTGGCGCCGCGCTCGAAGAAGGGCCAGCCGGACCAGAGGACGACCGGGGTGGCGAGCGCGAACTGGATCCAGGCCGAGGTTTGGCCGCTCACGCGCATCATCAGCCCGGTGAGGTGGCCGCCCATCTCCAGGGCGAACACCGGGAGGGCGAGAACCAGCCCGATCCAGAACCGGCGCGTGAAGTCGGTGAGCTCCGGATTGGGCGCGCTGTCGGCGGTGACCAACTCGGGCTCGAGCGCCATGCCGCAGATCGGGCAGGAGCCCGGCCCGACCTGGCGGATCTCCGGATGCATGGGGCAGGTGTAGATGGTCCCGGCCGGCGCGGCGGGCGCCTCGGCCTTGCGGCCGTCAAGGTAGCGCGCCGGCTCGGCGGTGAACTTGGTTCGGCAGCCGGCCGAGCAAAAGAAATAGGGCGTCCCGTCGAGCTCAGCCCGGTGCGGGGTCGTCTGCGGATCCACCGTCATGCCGCAGACGGGGTCGAGGACCTTGCCGGCCGGCGGGGGCTCGCCATGGCCTGCGTGATGGGGGTGGGCGTGGTCGTGATCGGGGTGGGAAGGGGCGTTCGGCATGGCCGGATAACTCCGCAGCGAGTAACTCAGATATACCCCCTAGGGGCATATTGTCAAATACCCATATGGGGGTATATTGGCTCCTGCACGGGAGGACGCTCTTGAACCATAACGACAAGCCGAAGCTGCTCAACCGCCTCAGCCGGATCGAGGGGCAGGTGCGGGGCATCGCCCGCATGGTCGACGAGGATCGCTATTGTATCGACGTCCTCACCCAACTGCAGGCCGTGCGCGCGGCGCTTCGGCGCGTGGAGTCCGAAATCCTAAAGGATCACCTGGACCACTGCGTGACGGCCGCGCTGGTCGATGGGGACGAGGCGGAGCGCCGAGCCAAGGCCGCCGAACTCATCGCCGTGCTGGATCGGGCCTTGACCTAGCCGGGCAGGCCGCTGGGCCGGATCTTGCTGTGGCACCCGTAATGTCGGCGGGCTGGCGCGTCATTCCATCTGCAACCTTCTGCATCTGGAGATTCGGACATGCGCTCTTCTATTCTCATCGCCCTGGCCGCCGCGGCCGCCCTCGTCGCTGGCCCCGGCTTCGCCCAGGAAGACCATAGCGCCCACCATCCCGCGCCTGACGCCAAGCCCGCGGCCGCCACGCCTGCGCCCGGCGGCATGGAAGGCATGAGCCAGGCCGACATGCACAAGATGTGCATGGGCATGATGGGCAAGGACATGGCCCCCAAGGCCGTCCACGAGCACAGCCGCGAGAAGAGCGGCATTGCGATGTGGCCGAACGGCAAGCCGCTCAGCAAGGACGAGATGGCCGCGATGCACAAGAAGTGCTCGGGCATGATGGAAGGCGAGCACGCCATGCCGACCCCCGCGCCCAAGTAAGACCTTCTCCAGAGCACAGTCGCGGGCCGTCTTTCGGTCGCGTGTGCGCCCATCGCGCAGACGCTGCCGGGGGACGGTGGTCCGCTGTCAGCCGTCGGCGCAACGGCGGTTGTGTCGGCGGGCAAGTCTTGTCCCGATGGGCGGCCTGGCCCTGCCCCACCTGGAGGGTCCGCTGCTGAGCCTGGTGCGCCGTTGAGACGCCGCGCTGCAAGGACAACTCGTGCCCAGCAGCGCGGCCGGGCGGGAATGACCTCCATTTTCGTGGCCTCAAGCCGACAGGTGATCCGGGACGATGCGTCCGCAGGTCCCATCGCCTGAAGCAGCCGTGGAGGCCGGTCTTTGACCGGCGTCCATTCCGCAGCCTGCGGCAGGCGATGGACTCTGCACCACCGCCCCTGGCGACGACGGTTGCGCGGCCGGCCTGGTTCCAGCCGCCTGGACGACTTGGCCAAATCAATCTGGTCCCGGTGGGCGTCACGATGTTGGCGGCGATTCGGGATTTCGGCCGAAACCCGGCCTTCCAAGCACCTCAGGTCTCAACGGAGATCATTTTGAGCGCCGTCAGAAATGCCCCCCATTTGCCCCCCTTGGCGCGTGAAATGGCGAACCCTAAAGGGGTCGGTCAGTAAGTCTCTGTTTTTGTTATGAAAAATGGTGGATGCGACAGGGATTGAACCTGTGACCCCCTCGGTGTGAACGAGGTGCTCTCCCGCTGAGCTACGCATCCGCCGGAAGGGATGCGCCTATAGCCCGCTCGGTTGCGTCGGGCAAGCGCCCAAAAGACGGACGCACGCATCGACCATGTCGTCGAAGTGGTCGAGCAGGATGTCGGCCCCCAGGTCCTCCACCGGAATCTCGGTGTAGCCGAAGCTCATCAGGATCAGCGGCGTCCCCGCGGCCCGCGCGGTCCCGGCGTCGGTGGAGGCGTCGCCGACCATAACGGCGCGCTCGATTCGCCCACCGGCGGCCTCGACCGCGCAGACCAGGTGGCGGCCGTCGGGCTTGGCGGCGGGGGCGAGGTCGCGGCCGATCACGGCGTCGAAATAGGGGGCGAGCCCCAGCGCCTCGAGGATTGGGGTGGACAGATAGGTGAGTTTGTTGGTGCAGACCGCCAGCCGGGCGCCGGCGGCCTTCAGCGCGGCCAGGGCCTGGGGCACGCCGGGATAGGGGCGGGTGAGGTCCGAGCTATGGGCCTCGTAATGGTCGAGGAAGCGGGCCCACAGGGCGTCCATCTCGGCGGGCGGCGGCTCCAGCCCCTGGGCGGCGAATCCCCGCTCCAGCATCCGGCGCGCGCCATGGCCGATGAAGCGCCGCGCGTCCTCGAAGGGCAGGACGGGGACGCCCTCCTGGGTGAGGATCAGGTTCAGGGTGTTGACCAGGTCCGGCGCCGAATCCACCAGGGTGCCGTCGAGGTCGAAGGCGATGGTCGCCCCACGAAGGACATCAAGCTCGGGCATCGCGATGACGGCTCCAATCGAAAGCGCTCGCCGTTTCCGGTAAACGCCGCGACATTGCAATGACGACTTCGATTCCAGGATCCCGACCCATGACCGCACGCGCCGCCGTCATCCTCGCCGCGGGCCAAGGCACGCGCATGAAGTCGCCGATCCCGAAGCTGTTGCACAAGGTCGGCGGACGCACCCTGCTGGATTGGGTGATCGACACCGTCCAGGCGGCGGGCTGCGAGAAGATCATCGTCATCGTCGGCAATCACAGCCCCGGCGTCCGCGAGCTGGCCGTGAAGCGGCTGGGCGAAGGTGCGGTGGCCGTGCAGGACCCGCCGCTCGGCACCGCCCACGCCGTGCTGGCGGCCAAGGACGCCCTGGCCGATTTCGACGGCGACGTCCTGGTCACCAATGGCGACTGCCCGCTGCTCAAGGCCTCGGACCTCGAGCCGCTGTTCGCCCAGCGGGCGGCCGGCGCCGAGCTCGCCATCATGGGCTTCAAGCCGGTCGACGGCCTGCTCTATGGCCGGCTGATCATGGGCGCGGACGGCCATGTGATCCGGGTGGTCGAGCCCAAGGACGCCACCGAGGAGGAGCTGGCGGTCAAGGCCTGCAACGCCGGCATGTACTGCGCCGACCGGGCCCAGCTGTTCGCCTGGCTCAGCCGCGTCGACAACAAGAACGCCAAGGGCGAGTACTACATCACCTCCATCGTCGGCTTCGCCACCGCCGAGGAGAAGAAGGTCAAGGTCGCCTTCGCGCCGGAAAGCGCGGTCATGGGCTGCGACACGCCCATGCAGCTGTCCCAGGCGGAAGCGGTGTTCCAGGCTCGCGCCCGGGCGCACTTCCTGGCCGAGGGCGTGGCCATGGCCGCGCCGGAGACGGTGCATTTCAGCTGGGACACCAAGCTCCATCCGGGGGTGATGGTCGAACAGTTCGTGGTCTTCGCGCCCGGCGTGACGGTCGAGACCGGCGCGGTGATCCGCGCCTTCAGCCATCTGGAGGGCGCGTCCGTGGGGCAGGGCGCCCTGATCGGTCCCTATGCCCGCCTGCGGCCGGGCGCGGACATCGGGGTGGACGCCCACATCGGCAATTTCGTCGAGGTGAAGAAGGTCAAGGTCGGCGCGGGCGCCAAGGCCAACCACCTCAGCTATCTGGGCGACGGCACGGTGGGGGCCAAGGCCAATATCGGGGCCGGCACGATCTTCTGCAACTATGACGGCTTCGACAAGCACGACACCCATGTGGGCGAGAACGCCTTCATCGGCTCCAATTCCGCCCTGGTCGCCCCGGTGACTATCGGGGCCGGGGCCATGACCGGCTCCGGCTCGGTGATCACCCAGGACGTGCCGGCCGACGCGCTCGCGCTGGAGCGCGCCGGCCAGGTCGTGAAGGAGGGCTGGGCGGCGCGGTTCCGGGCCATGAAGCTCGCCAAGCGGACGAAGAAATAACTGCGAAGTTTCGCCCGCCCCGGTATGTGGGTCCAAAGGACGGAACGATGAACGCTGACGATCAGAAACGCGCCTGCGGAGAGGCCGCCGCCCTGCTGGTGAAGCCGGGCATGACGGTCGGCCTGGGCACGGGCTCGACGGCCGCCTGGTTCGTCAGGGCGCTGGCCGCCCGCAAGCTCGATATCGTGGGCGTGCCGACCTCGGTGGCCACCGCCGAGCTGGCGACCAGCCTGGGGATCGTGATCAAGGATCTGGACGAGGTCTCAGCGATCGACCTGACCGTCGACGGCGCCGACGAGATCGGACCGGCGCTTGCCCTGATCAAGGGCGGCGGCGCGGCCCTGCTGCGCGAGAAGCTGGTCTGGGAAGCGTCCAAGCGCTGCGTGGTCATCGCCGACGCCGCCAAGCGCGTGCCCCTGCTGGGCAAGTTTCCCCTGCCGATCGAAGTCGTGGCCTTCGGCCACAAGACCACCATGGCCAGGATCTGCGACGCGCTCACCGAATGCGACCTGGGCGTCGCGCCCCGTCTGCGCGTGAAGGACGGCGCCTCCGTGAAGACCGACGGCGGCAACCTTATCTATGACGCGGCCTGTGGGCGCATCGAGGAGCCCGCATTGCTCGCGGCCGCGCTGAAGAGCGTGACCGGCGTGGTCGATCATGGCCTGTTTCTCGACCTGGCGGACATGGCCCTGGTGGGGACGCCCGACGGCGTCGTCACTCTTGAGCCCTAAGGAGCATCGCGTGGCGAAATACGACTACGACCTCTTCGTGATCGGCGCTGGTTCGGGCGGCGTGCGCGCGGCCAGGGTGGCGGCGATGTCCGGCGCCAAGGTGGCGGTGGCCGAGGAGTACCGGGTGGGCGGCACCTGCGTGATCCGCGGCTGCGTGCCCAAGAAGTTCATGGTCTACGCCTCGGAATTCGCGGCCTACGCCAAGACCGCCGAGGGCTATGGCTGGTCGCCGAGCGGGGCGGTGTTCGACTGGAACAAGTTCCTGACCGCCAAGGACCGCGAGATCGCCCGGCTGTCGGGGATCTATGTGACCAACCTGCAGAACGCCGGCGCCGAACTGCTGCACGGCAAAGCCCGGCTGACCGACGCCCATACGGTGCTGATCGAGGGCAAGGACGGCGCCGAGGCCCGCACGGTGACGGCCGACAAGATTCTGGTCGCCACGGGCGGGCGGCCCTTCAAGCCCGCCGACATTCCCGGCGTCGAGCATGCGATCACCTCGGAAGAGGCCTTCCACCTGCCGCAGCTGCCCAAGCGGATCCTGATCGCCGGCGGCGGCTATATCGCCGTCGAGTTCGCCGGGATCTTCGCGGGTCTGGGGGTGGACACCACGCTCGTCTATCGCGGCGCCAATATCCTGCGCGGCTTCGACGACGACGTGCGGGCCCATGTGGCCGAGGAGATGAAGAAGCGCGGCATCAAGGTCGTGCTGGGCTGCCAGCACGAGAAGATCGAGAAGACCGCCACCGGCCTGGTCAATCACATGACGAGCGGCCACGCGATCGAGACCGACGTCGTGATGTTCGCCACCGGCCGCAAGCCCTATGTCGACGGCCTGGGCCTGGAGACCGCGGGCGTGAAGCTGAACGACGCCGGCGCCGTGGCGGTGGACCGGTTCTCCAAGACCAATGTCGAGAACATCTGGGCGGTGGGCGACGTCACCGACCGGATCAACCTGACCCCCGTGGCGATCCGCGAGGGCGCGGCCTTCGCCCAGACCGAGTTCCACAACAACCCGACCAGCTTCGACCACGATATGGTCGCCTCGGCCGTGTTCTCCCAGCCGCCGGTCGGCTCGGTGGGCCTGTCGGAGGGCGACGCGCGCCGCAGCCACGGCAAGGTCGACATCTACCTGTCCCGCTTCCGGCCGATGAAGACCACCTTCTACGGCGGCGACGACCGCTGCCTGATCAAGCTGGTGGTGGCCGCCGACAGCGAGAAGATCCTGGGCTGCCACGTCGTCGGCCCCGACGCCCCGGAGATCATCCAGATGGCCGCCATCGCCCTGAAGATGGGGGTGACCAAGCCGCAGTGGGATTCGACTTGCGCCGTCCACCCGACGCTCGCCGAGGAACTGGTGACCATGCGTGACAAGCACGTGCCGGTGGGCGCGTGACCGAGGCGGCGGTCGCCCCGACCGATCGGCTGGCCGCCTGGTGCGGCTGGGTGCTGGTCGGCGCCTTCGTGCTGGCCGTGCCCTTCGGCTGGCTGGCGCCGCGGGGCTACGCCGCCGTCACCGCCCTGGCCGGGCTGCTGATGCTGCCCAGCCTGACCCTTGAGGAACAGGACCGGCCGGCGGGGATCGCCATCATCACCCTGCTGATCTGGGCGGTGGGGTCGGCGATCTGGAGTCCCTATACGCCCAAGAACATTGGGGAATCCTCGTCGGTCAAGCTGCTGTTCGAGACGGTGCTCTACGCGTCGGTGATCGCCGGGGCGCGCCGGACGACGGCGGGCGGCCGGATCGGCCTGTTGCGGACCCTGGCCTGGGGCATGACGCTGCTCGCCCTGATCATGCTGGGCGAGGGGCTGACCTACGCCTCGGGCTATCGCGCCATCCGCGACGCCATGGGCGATCCCATCCGCCCCGATCTGGGGGTCAAGAATGTGTGCCAGGGCCTGTTCGGCCTGACCCTGCTCGCGCCGGCCGCGATCCTGGCCGCACGGCGGTTCGGCGGGACGGTCTGGCTGGGCGCGCCGATCCTGGTCGGGATCATCCTGCCCAGCGTGGTGTTCGGATATGACGCCCCTCTGCTGGGGCTGGGGGCTGCGGCGATCGTCGGCCTGGCCGTCTGGGCCTGGCCGCGCTGGGGGCCCCGCGTGGCCGCCATCCTGACCGCGGCCATCTATCTGACCGCCCCGGCCCTGGTCTGGGCCGCCCGCGCCGCCGGCGTTTATCAGCAGCTGGAGCACGCCGTGCCGCTCTCCTGGTCGGAGCGCATGGGCTATTGGCGTCACGCCTCGGACTGGATCAGCGACCACCCGGCGCGCGGCTGGGGGCTGGATTCCAGCAAGATGTTCGGTCCCGGCATCATTCTGCACCCCCATGACGGTCCCCTGCAGATCTGGCTGGAGCTCGGCCTGATCGGCGCAGTGGGCGCGGCCGTGTTCTGGGTGGCGCTGTGGAATGGGCTCAGCCGCAAATCCCGCGATCCGGCGGCGGCGGTCGGGGCGGCGACGGCGACCATCTATCTGGTGTTCGGCGCCTTCAGCTTCGGGGTCTGGCAGGAATGGTGGCTGGCGCTTGGCGCCCTGGCGGCCACGGCCTGCGTGGCCCTGCTGCGCACCCCGGCCGAGGCGCGGGCGCCGCGCGCGTCGCGCGCCGCAAGGTCAAGGTCGACGATCGCGGTCTTTACAGAGTAGAAGGCGCCGCCCGCGACCGCGCGGGCGCGGAGCAGAACCATGACTGAGCACTGGAACCCGTCCTCCTGGCGCGCCAAGCCGGCCAAGCACATTCCTGAGGACTATCCGGATCTGGCGGCGCTGGCCCGGGTCGAACAGACCCTGCGCGGCATGCCGCCCCTGGTGTTCGCCGGCGAGGCCCGCCGCCTGAAGAGCCTGCTGGCCGATGTCGCCGAGGGCCGCGCCTTCCTGCTGCAGGGCGGCGACTGCGCCGAGAGCTTCAAGGAATTCCACGCCGACAACATCCGCGACATGTTCCGGCTGATCCTGCAGATGGCGGTGGTCCTGACCTTCGCCGGCGGCAAGCCCGTGGTGAAGGTCGGCCGCATGGCCGGCCAGTTCGCCAAGCCGCGCTCCTCGCCGACCGAGACCATCGGCGACGTGACCCTGCCGTCCTATCGCGGCGACAACATCAACGGCATGGAGTTCACGCCCGAGGCGCGGATCCCGGACCCGCAACGCCTGCTGCAGGCCTATGGTCAGGCGTCCTCGACGCTCAACCTGCTGCGCGCCTTCGCCGGCGGCGGCTATGCCGACCTCTACAACATCCACCGCTGGACGCTGGGCTTCGTCAACGACAGCCCCCAGGGCGCCCGGTACAAGGAGCTGTCGGAGAAGATCAGCGAGGCGCTCACCTTCATGGCCGCCATCGGGGTCACCCCGGAGAGCCATCCCGACCTGCATCGCGTCGAGTTTTTCACCGCCCACGAGGCCCTGCTGCTGGGCTTCGAGGAGGCGATGACGCGGATCGATAGCACCTCGGGCGAATGGTACGACACCTCCGCCCACATGGTCTGGATCGGCGAGCGCACCCGCCAACTGGACGGCGCCCACGTCGAATATTTCCGCGGCATCCGCAATCCGATCGGCTGCAAGGTCGGCCCGACCATGGAGCCGGACGACGTCCTGCGCCTGATCGACGTGCTGAACCCCAAGAACGAACCCGGCCGCCTGACCCTCTATGGCCGCTTCGGCCACGACAAGATCGAGGGCCGCCTGCCGCGCCTGCTGCAGGCGACCAAGGCCGCCGGCCGCAAGGTGGTCTGGGCGATCGACCCCATGCACGGCAACACCCTGACCGCCGCCAACGGCTACAAGACCCGGCCCTTCGACCGGATCCTGTCGGAGGTGAAGAGCTTCATCGAGATCTGCAAGGCCGAAGGGGTCCACCCCGGCGGCGTGCACCTGGAGATGACCGGCCAGAACGTCACCGAATGCCTGGGCGGGGCGCGGGCCCTGTCGGAAGGCGATCTCGCCGACCGCTACCACACCCACTGCGACCCCCGGCTGAACGGAGAGCAGGCCCTGGAGCTGGCGTTCCTCGTCGCCGAGAAGCTGAAGGAAGACCGACTGGCCGAGGCGCTCAGCCAGGCGATCTGACCAGATCGCACCCCCCAAAGCTCGGATGAATCCGGAGGCGACGCCACCTTTGGGTGAGTGGCGCTATCCTAGGTAAGTCCTTGATTAATGGGGAATTTACGGGAATCAGCGACCAGAAGTCTCAGTCTCCAACAGGGAATGAGCCATGGGCGCGCTGAACAGGCTGTCGATCGCCGGCAAGCTGGGGGTCGCAGCCGGCCTGGCCATTGGTCTTTTGCTTCTGGCGGCCGCCGCGGCGGTGTCCCTCCATACCCGGGGCGTGGTCTCTGACCTGAACCGCCAATATGCGGACGCGGTGGCGACCCAGGCGGTGCAGGAGGTCGGCGCCGAGCTCAACGCGGCGGCGGCCGCCGCCAAGTCGATGTCCGGCATGCTCGGCGCAGCCCGTGAGGCGGGCGTCAACGACCGGGCGTCCTATGTGGCGATGATGCGGCCCGAGGCCACGGTCTATGGCCCGGTCATGGGCGCCTGGTTCATGGCCGAGCCGAACAAGGTGGGCGGCGACGACGCCAGCCACATCAACGAGTCCGCCACCGCCTCCAACGTCAATGGCCGGCTTTCGGTCTACTGGGTCAATCACGGCGGACAGGTCGGGCTTGAGCCCACCACCGACGGGACGGACTTCGGCGAGGCCTATTATACCGGGCCGGCGGCCAGCGGCCGCCCGACGCTCACCGAACCCTATGTCGAGGCGATGAGCGGCGCGTCCGTGCAGATGGCGTCCGTCGCCTATCCGGTGACCGCCCACGGGGAGTTGATCGGCGTCGCCGGTCTCGACATGTCGCTGGCCAATCTTTCGGCGCGGCTTGCCGCACGCCATCCGTTGGGCGGCGGCCGGGTGATGCTGTTGTCGGCGGCCGGCAAGTGGATCGCCCATCCCGACGCCAATCTGCTGATGAAGCCCTATGGCGACGTGGGCGGGGAGGGCTTGAAGGCGGCGATGAGCGGAACGGCCAGTTCCACGCCCACCGATCTGAAGGTCAACGGCAAGGCGTTCGAGCGCATGTTCCGCCCGGTGGCCTTTCCCGAGCTGAACACGACCTGGGTGCTGGTGGTGGATGTGCCGCGGGCGGCCATCACCGGATCGGCCGATCGGCTGGCGGTGGTGTTGCTGGTCGGCGGCCTGACCATCACCGGGGCGGTGCTTGTCCTCTTGTTCGCACTCAGCGGCGCCCTGGTCGCGCGGCCCCTGGGCAGCCTGACCGCCGCGGTCCAGCGCCTGAGCCAGGGGCACTATGATCGGGCGGCGCCGGGCGTCGAGCGCGGCGACGAGGTCGGCGCCATTGCGATGGCGCTGGAAGGCTTCCGGCGGGATCTGTCGGATGGCGAGCGGCGCCGCGCGGAGCAGGAGCGGGAACGCGCCGAGGCCGAGGCGGAACGCAACGCCCACGCCGAGGAGACCCTGGCCGGGGCCCGCGCCCAGGCGGCAGCGGTCGAGACCGTGGGGGAGGGCATGGCCTCGCTCGCCCAGGGCGACCTGACCTGGCGCATGGACCATGGCCGCTTCACCGAGGCGACCCGCCGGATCCCGACCGACTTCAACGGCGCGGTCACGGCCCTCTCGGCGACGATCAGCGGAATCCAGAACGCGGCCCAGGAAATCCGGCGCGGTTGCGCGGAAATCAGCCGGGCGTCCGACGATCTCTCCTTGCGGACGGAGCGTCAGGCCGCCGGGCTGGAGCAGACCGCCGCGGCCCTCGACGAACTGACCGTCACGGTCAACAAGAGCGCCGAGGGCGCCGCCCGGGCCCGGAAGGCGACCGAGGTGGCCCGCCAGGCGGCGCAGCGCAGCGGCCAGGTGGTGGGCGAGGCGGTGGAGGCTATGGGCGGTATCGAGGCCTCCTCCCAGGAGATCACCCAGATCATCGGGGTGATCGACGAGATCGCCTTCCAGACCAATCTCCTGGCGCTCAACGCCGGGGTGGAGGCGGCGCGGGCGGGCGACGCCGGCAAGGGCTTCGCGGTCGTGGCGTCCGAGGTGCGGGCGCTCGCCCAGCGGTCGGCGGACGCCGCCAAGCAGATCAAGCAACTGATCCAGGGCTCGACCGGACAGGTGGATCGCGGGGTCAATCTGGTGGGCCAGACGGGTTCCGCCCTGCGCGAGATCCTCACTCAGGTCGAGGAGATCAACGAGCTGGTCGGCGAGATCGCCGCCTCGTCCCGCGAACAGGCCGGCGGCCTGGCGGAGATCAATGTGGCGGTCAACCAGATGGACCAGGTCACCCAGCAGAACGCCGCGATGGTCGAGGAGACGACGGCCGCCAGCCGGAGCCTCGCCGAGGAGGCCAACGAACTTGAGCGCCTGGTCGCGGGCTTCAAGGTCGACGGGACGCACGCCGCCCGCGCGCCCGCGGCGGCTGCGCCCCTGCGGCGGGTGGCGAACGGCGGAGGCCGGGCGGCGCCGCGCCCGGCCGCGTCGGACAGCTGGGAAGAGTTCTAGTTCGGATAAATTACAGATGTAGATTTATCGGCGGGGCCGTGTCTAACATGGTCTTGCTCGTCGCCGGACGGGTCGGGTTCGAGCGACGGAGTTTCAGGTGGTCAAGAGAAGTCCCGACTTTGGCGGCGCCGCGCGTCCGGCCAGTATCGTCTGGATCGCGCTGGCGGTGGCCGCGGCGATCGGCGCGCCGGTGACCTATGTGCTCGGCAAGGCCGCCCTGGAGCGCAACGCCGTGGCGCGCGAGGAAAACAAGGTCTTCACCCAGGACCTGACCGTCGACGGCGCGCCCTGTCCCAGCTGGACGGCCGCCCAGTACGCCGCCCAGCCCCTGCGCGCGAAGCAGGTCTTCAGCTTCGACATGATCGATTTCGGCCGCCGGTTCGGCCATGTGGAATGCGGCGTCGCGGGCATGCACGGGGCCGACAAGCTGGGCGAACGCGACGTCTGTCAGTTCACCGGCCCCGCGGTCCTGGAGATCAAGACCAGTAAGGGCAGCTTCTATTTCGCGCCCGGCGTCGGCGTGCCGGCCACGGTCAGCGTGCAACATGGCGTGCCGAGCTGCGTGATGGCCTCGAAATACCGGCTGCCCGGCGCCTGATCCCTCAGGCCTCGCACAGGGCCTTGAGGCTGGCCAGACCGGTCTCGAAGTCGGCGCCGACCATCTTGTCCATGTTGAATACCAGGCCCATTAGCTTGGCCATGAACGGGTTCGCGCCCTCCATGGCCCAGGTGACCCGCGTGCCGTCCGCCTCGGGGGTCAGCTCGAAGGTCGCGGTGTTGTGGGCGGCGAAGGGCTTGGTGAAGACCAGGCGGATCACGATTCGGGAGGCCGGTTTCACGGCGGTGATGTCCATGCTGCCGACCCCGGCCTTGCCCTTGCTCTCCCAGCCATAGGCGGCGCCCACGCCGCTCTCGGGGCCTGAATAGGTGCGCGCCATGCCGGGATCGAGCTTCTCGTAGGGCGACCAGTCGGCCCAGGCGTGGAAGTTGTCGATCTTGGCGAAGACCTTCTCCGGCGGCGCATGGATCACGATGCTGCGCTGGTACTTGAAGCTATTGGGGCGCGTGGCCGCAAAGGCCAGCAGGGCTGCGATCCCGACGATCGCCGCCAGGAGGATGAGTTTCAACATGTCGGGGCTCCCGATACTGTGACTGTGGTCCAAGGACGCGGCGCGGGGCACCGGCCCGACAGCCCAGCCCTGGAAATTCGCGCGCGTCCAGGTCGGCGTTCAGGACGACTGAACAAGACCGTCCAATCGTGCGCGGATGTGGGCGGCCTCGGCCGGGGTGTTGGCCAGGCCGATCGCCTGGCCAAAGGCGGCGCGGGCCTCCTCGGTCCGGCCGAGCTGGGTCAGCAGGGCGCCTTTCAGGCCGTGGAAGTGAAAATAGCCGTCGAGGCGCCCGGCCAGGGGGGCGATCAGCGCCAGGGCGGCTTCCGGCCCCGCGACCTTGGACACCGCCACGGCGCGGTTGAGGGTGATCACCGGCGAGGGCTGCAGCCGCTCCAGGGCCGCATAGAGCTGGTCGATCTGGGCCCAGTCGGTGTCGGCCGGCGTCGCGGCCCGGGCATGCAGGGCGGCGATCGCGGCCTGGACCTGATAGGGGCCGGGCCGCCGGTGGCGCATGGCCTTGTCGATCAGGGCCAGGCCCTCGGCGATCATCCCGCGGTTCCACAGGGCGCGATCCTGATCGTCCAGCAGCACCACCTCGCCCTCAGCGTCGAAGCGGGCGGCCGCGCGGGCGTGCTGCAGCAGGAGGAGGGCGGCCAGGCCCATGATCTCCGGCTCGGTGGGGAACAGCCGCAGCAGCAGCCGGACCAGGCGGATGGCCTCCTCGGCCAGGCCGGCGCGGGCGTCGTCGACGGCGGGGCCGGCGGAATAGCCCTCGTTGAACACCAGATAGATCATGGCCGCGACGGCCGCGAGGCGCTCGGCCCGCTCGACCGGCCCCGGGGCTTCGAAGGGGACGCCCGCCTTGGCGATCTTGCCCTTGGCGCGGGTGATCCGCTGCTCCATGGCGCTCTCGCCGACCAGGAAGGCGCGGGCGATCTGGCGGACCGACAGGCCCGAGACGATGCGCAGGGCGAGCGCGATCTGCTGGGTCGCCGGCAGGTCCGGATGGCAGCAGACGAACAGCAGCCGCAGGATATCGTCGCGATAATCCGCCCCGTCCAACCGCTCAACGAGATCGGCCTCGGCGTCCTCCAGGTCGGAGATCGCCGCCTCGTCCGGCAGGGCCTCCTGGCGCGACAGCTTGCGCACCGTGTCGACCCCGGCGTTGCGGCCGACCAGGATGAGCCAGGCGGCGGGATCGCGGGGCGGGCCCTTGTCCGGCCAGTTGCGCAGGGCCCGCAGGCAGGCCTCCTGAAAGGCCTCCTCGGCCGTGTCGAGGTCGCGGAAATAGCGCAGCAGGGCGCCGATCGCCTGGGGACGGGCGGCGGTCAGGGCCGCGTCGATCCAGGCCAGGTCGCTCATGCCGGCAGGGTTCCGGCCCGGTGGGTGAGGACTGGGCGGATCTCATAGGAGCCCAGGCCGGGATTGGCCTTGGCGAGATCGCGGGCCAGGGTCAGGGCGCCGTCGAGATCGTCGCAGTCGACCACATAGAAGCCCAGCAACTGCTCCTTGGTCTCGGCGAAGGGCCCGTCGATCACCAGGGGTTCGTCCCCGTTCTTGCGCAGGGTGGTGGCGGCCGTGGTGGGCAGGAGGCGTGCGACGGGGCCCATGCGGCCGGCCTGGACATAGGGCTCCTGGACCGCCCAGAGGTCGGCCATCACCTTGTCCTCCTCGGCCTTGGACCAGGCGCCGACGGTGGCTTCGTCATTGTAGCAGAGGATGGCGTAGAGCATGGGCAGGTCTCCGGGCGCGCGTCCCGGGCGGCGCCGCCCGGGCTGTAACGGAACGACGGCCCGGGAGACGCGCTGCCGACAGCCCCGGCGCAAATTAGACCCTCAGCCCAGCTTGCGGGCCTTCATCGGCACGGAGCGCATCAGCATCGAGCCCTTCATGACGCCCACGCCTGCGGTGGGGGAGGTGGGCAGGGCCAGCATCTTCTTCACGACGTCCATGCCCTCGACCACATAGCCGAACACGGCGTAGCCGGCGTTGTCGCCCTTGGCCTTGGGATCGGCGTCCAGGTACTTCTGGTCGCCCACGCAGATGAAGAAGTCCGAGGTCGCCGTCCCCTGGGCGCGTCGGCCCATGGAGATCGCCCCGTCGGTGTGCGAGAGGCCGGTCTTCAGCGTGCTCTCGTGGGCGATCGGCTTGAGCAGCCACTTGGGATCGTTCTGCAACCCGCCCTGCAACAGGCCGAAATCGGTGACGCCGGGGGGATGGTTGGCCCGGTAGAAGCTGGCGTGGTCCATCCGGCCTTCCTCGACATAGCGCAGGAAGTTGGCGGTGGTGATCGGCGCCTTGGCCTTGTTGAGCTCCAGGACGATCACCCCATAAGAGGTGGTGAGGCTGACCCGGACCATGCCCTTGGGCTTCGGCGCGGGGGCTGGCGCGACGGATGGCGCCGGGGCGGGGGCCGCAGCGGGCGGTGCGGCCGGATCGGTCGGCGCAGCCGTCTGGGCGAACGCCGGAAGGCCTGCGAGCGCCAGCGCGCCGGCAAGAAAAATGCGGCGCTTCATGGGGAGAATGGACATGTGGGGAGCTTACCCCGCTTGCCGGTTCAGGGTAGAAGAACATATAGTGAACTGATAGCGCATCTTAGCCCTCGCCCCGCCTGCGGGGAGAGGGTGGGGTGAGGGGAGGGCCTCAATGCCGCGCAGTCGCTTCAGGGACAGGGCCCGCGACCGGCGAGCGGATCAGACCTACAATTCTGATCGGTAATCAGGGGGTCTACGAGGGGCTCTCGTGGATCTGCGACGCCATCCTCGCCGCCTGTGGCGGCGAGGCCCCTCACCTAACCTCTCCCCGCAAGCGGGGAGAGGAATAGAGTGCCCCTTCCACCCACTGCGGCGAAACTCCCCTTGCGGCAGCGGTCCGCAGGCGCCAGTTTCCGCGCCTTCTTTGAAAACCCGGTGATCCCATGACCCCCTCGGAGGTCCCAGCGCCCTCCCAGGCGGGAGGACGCCTCGTTTCTGTCCGCACCGACCTGGTCGAGCTCTGGAAGCTGGCCTGGCCGGTCGTGCTCGCGCGCCTGGGCATCATGGCCATGGGCCTGTCGGACGCCCTGGTGGTCGGCCGCTATTCCGCGCGTGAGCTGGGCTTCCATGCGCTCGCCTGGGCGCCGACCAGCGTGGTGGTGACCATGTCGGTGGGGCTGCTGGCCGGGGTGCAGGTGATGACGGCGCGGGTGATCGGCCAGGGGCGTCGCGAGCTGGCCGGCGCGGTGCTGCGGCGCGGCCTGGCCTACAGCCTGTGGATCGGCGCGGTTTCGACGGGGATCACCATCCTGTTCGGACCGATCCTGCTGCACCATCTGGGCCTGGGCCAGGGCCTGGCCGACGGCGCCTCGCGGCCGCTGATCGTCTTTGCCTTCTCCCTTCCGGGCTATGCGGTGAGCGTGGCGGCGAGCTTCTGGCTGGAGGGGCTGTCGCGGCCCAAGGCGGCGGCGGCCATGATGTGGGTCGCCAATGGGGTGAACCTGGCGGTGGACCTGCTGCTGGTGCCTGGAACCTTCGGCCTGCCGGCGCTCGGCGCGGTGGGCGGGGCCTGGGCGACCACCTGCGCGCGGACCTTCCTGGCGGCGGCGCTCTTGATCTACATCGCCCGCATGCCCGAGGCCCGCGAACTGGGCGTCTTCGCCAAGCCCGAGCCGGATCGCGCGGCCGAGGCCGAGCAGCGCCGCATCGGCTTTGGCGCGGGCGCCTCGAACTTCTTCGAGGTCGCGTCCTTCGCCAGCATGAACGTCATCGCCGGCTGGATCGGCGGCCTGGCGGTGGCCGCCTGGGCGATCACCCTGAACGTGGCGGCCATCGTCTTCATGGTCCCCCTGGGTCTGTCCACCGCCGCCGCCGTGCTGGTCGGCCGCGCCTATGGCGCGCGGGACATGAAGGGGGTGGATCGCGCCGCCCTGGTCGCCTTCGGGGTCACCGCCGTCTTCGGCCTGGGGGTCAGCCTGATCGTCTGGCTGGGCGCCGGCCTGATGGCGCGGGGCTATACCGGCGACGCCGCCACCCTGGCGCTCGCGGTTCCGGCGGTGGCGCTCTCAGCCCTGATGCTCGTGCCCGACGCCCTGCAGGTGGTCTGCGCCCAGGCGCTCAGGGCCCGCGGCGATGTCTGGGTGCCCAGCGTCACCCACCTGGCCAGCTATGTGTTCGTCATGTCGCCCCTGGCCTGGTGGCTGGCGATCCCCATGGGGCTCGGCCTGATGGGCGTGGTCTGGGCGGTGGTCGCGGCCAGTTTCCTGTCGGCGGTCCTGCTGCTCAGCCGGTTCAAATACCTAAGCGTCATGAACGCTTAAGCCTGTTGATAAACCCGGAGTTCAACCGGGCGCGGTAAGGTCCGGTCATGATCGGACTTCGCACCCGAGATGTCGCGCGCCTCCTGCTCGTCAGCCTGTCCCTGGCCATGGCGGTGTTCATGCTGGGCCCGTTTCAGCAGCTGGAGCACGACCTGATCCCCTGGGACAAGGCCGCGCACTTCATGGCCTTCTACGCCGGGACCGCGCTCCTCTATGTGGCGGTTCCAGGCCGGCGGCGGCTGGACCTCTCGACCCTGGTCGCCTTCGCCGGCGTCGGCAGCGAACTGGTCCAGGGCATGGTCGGGCGCGATTGCGACGCCATGGACATGGTCGCTGATCTGGCCGGCGCCTATGCGCTCTATCTGCCGGTCTGGCTCGATCACCTTCGCCGTCCGGCCCAGGACGAACGCCGCCGCGGCGCGGACGCGCGCGATCGGCTGGAGCCCGCGACGGGTCTCTAGGCCTGCTCGACGCCCAGGATCCAGCCTTCCTCGGTCTCCGCCGCGGCCTGGGCCTCCGGCGTCAATCCCTTCGGCGCCGCGAACAGGGCGCCCAGCTTGCCGGCCTCGTCCAGGCGGGCGAAGTGCTCGGCGGTCACCCGCACCTGGGCCAGGTCCTTGACCTCGCCCGGCGCGGCTTGCGCCTTGTAGAGCGAGGGATAGACCTCGGTCGCCACCACATCGACGCCGTCGAGATCGGCCTCGGTCAGGGTCTTGAAGCCCAGCTCGAACGGCCAGGCCTTGAAGGCCTCGCCGCGGGCGAGCTTCAGCCGGCGGACGGCCGGAATGCCCAGGATCGCCTGACCACCGACTGAGCCGTTGTAATAGAGCTTCCAGATCGACGAGGCGCCCTTGGCGGCCTGGTCGGCGTAGCGCAGCTCGGGCAGGTCGTCCGGACCGTGCTCGCGCGTGCGCTTGGGCTGCAGGGTGGTGAGCGCGTCCTTGGGCGGGCAGCCCCAGAACGGGAACGGCCCGCCGGTCATGCGGCGGTTGATCTCGGAGCCCACGCCGAAGCGGTTGTTGGCGTTGTCGGCCTTGTCCTTGACCATCTTGTCGAGCTGGTCCCAGGCCGCGCGCCAGGGCTGGTCGCCGGGCAGGCTCAGCGCGTTGGCGAAGCCGCGCGGGAAGCCCAGCGGGAAGTCGAAGCCGACCAGGGCGCGCTCGGAGCGCTTCTTGAAGTCGTCCAGGAGGGCCGTGAGCTTCTTCTCGGCTTCGGCGCGGGTGGGCGGATTGAAGGCCTCGAACACCAGGCGGAACCGCACATCGCGCTTCAGCACGCCGATCCATACGGAATCGGCGCCGGTGGACGGCTTGGCCGCGGCGCTCCAGTCGACAATCACATAGGCGCTGAACAGGCGGGACACAGGGCGCGGCTCCGGGGGAGGGACGAAGGGCTTTTAGACCCTCGCGCTCCCCCGGCCAACGGCGCATTGGCGAGTTCTCCTCGAAAGGCGAACCCGGCGGAGGTCCTAGAGCTTGACCAGCATCTTGCCGAAGTTCTGGCCCGAGAACAGGCCGAGGAAGGCCTCGGGGGCGGCCTCGATGCCTTCCTTGACGGTGTCGCGCCACTTCAGCTTTCCGGCCGCATGCCACTCGGCCAGGTCCTTGGTGAAGGCGGGCATCATGTCCCAGTGGTTGGAGACGATGAAGCCTTCGAGCCGCAGGCTCTTGCCCACCGCCTGGATGATGTTGCGCGGGCCGGTCGGCAGTTCGGTGGCGTTGTACTGCGAGATCATGCCGCACAGGGCGAAGCGGGCGAAGGGATTGGCGACGGTGATCGCCGCTTCCAGATGTTCGCCGCCGACATTCTCGAAATAGACGTCGATGCCTTCGGGCGCGGCCTTCTGCAGGGCGGCGGTCAGGTCGGGCTCGGCCTTGTAGTCGATGGCGACATCGACCCCGAGCTCCTTGAGGAAGGCGACCTTTTCGGCCCCGCCGGCCGAGGCGATGACCTTGTGGCCCTTCAACTTGGCGACCTGGCAGACCATGGAGCCGACCGCGCCGGCCCCGCCGGACACGAACACCACGTCGCCGGCCTTCAGCGAGGCGATCTTCAAAAGGCCGACATAGGCGGTCAGACCCGGCATGCCGGCGACGCCCAGGAAGGCCTGGGCCGGCAGGCCGTGGGTGTCGAGCTTCTGCACGCCCGAGGCCGGGGCGTTGAAGGCCTCGCGCCAGCCCATGCCGGACTGGACGAGATCGCCGACCTTGAGGCTCGGATCATTGGAGGCGATGACCTCGCCAATCGCGCCGCCTTCCATCGCCTTGCCCAGCTGGAAGGGCGGGGTGTAGCTCTTCACGTCGTTCATGCGGCCGCGCATGTAGGGATCGACGGTCATCCACTGATTGCGGACCTGGACTTCGCCGGGGCCGGGGGCGGGCAGTTCGACGGTGGCCAGTTCGAAGTTCTCGGCCTTCGGCAGGCCGACCGGGCGGCTCTTCAGGCGGATCTCACGCGAGGTGGTCATGGGCGTCTCTCCCTTGATGTTTACGCCGTAAGCGGCGTTCGAACGGGTGTTTAACTCTTCGCTCAGGTGGCGTCGAGCCCGCGCGAGTGCTAGGCGCGGGACAAGAGTTTTCGGAGCGACGACATGGCGGCCAAGTTGCGGGGCGGGGTGATCGGGGCCGGGGTGTTCGGCGGCTATCACGCCCGCCAGTACGCCACGCTGGAGGCGTCGACCCTGGCGGGCGTCTATGACCCCGACGGCGCGCGGGCCGCGGAGGTGGCCGGAAGGCACGGCGCTCAGGGCTTTACGGACCTTGCGGAATTCTTGGCGGCCGTCGACGTGGTGACCGTCGCCTCGCCGGCGGTGTTTCACGCCGACGGGGCGGTCGCCGCCCTCAAGGCCGGCAAGCCGATCTATGTGGAGAAGCCGCTGGCCGTCTCCCTGCGCGACGCCGACCGGATCATCGACGAGGCGGCCCGCCAGAACCTGGTCGTCGCCTGCGGCCACCAGGAGCGGCTGTTCTCCCGCGCCATCGGCCTGTTCGACATCCCCGAGCAGCCCCTGCGCATGGAGGCCCTGCGCCATGGGCCGGAATCCGAGCGCAGCCTCGATGTCTCGGTGGTGCTCGACCTGATGATCCACGACCTCGACCTGGCCCTGGCGCTCTGCAAGGGCGAGCCCCTGGCGGTCGAGGCGGACGGCGTGATCGCCTATTCCGGCGGCTGGGATCAGGCCCGCGCGGAAGTGACCTTCGACACCGGCTTCACCGCCACCTTCGACGCCTCTCGGATGGCCGAGGGCCGCAAGCGGACCATGAAGCTGGTCTATGCCACCGGCGAACTGGAGATCGACTTCGTCACGCGGGAGTTCCGCAACACCACCGGCTATCCGCTCAACGCCGATTTCGCCGAGGCGCCCGGATCCAAGGATCCGCTGGGCGCCAGCGTGGCCGCCTTCATGGCCGCGGTGCGCGGCGACGTCCTGCGGCCGATCTGCACGGCCCAGGAAGCGGCCGCCGCCCTCGACCTGGCGCTCGCCGTCGAACAGGCGCTTGAGCAGGGGTGAGCGTCTCACCCTCGCCCCACAAGTGGGGCGAGGGCTTCAAGCGAACTTCCGCCCGCGCTCCAAATTCTCTAGCGTGCAATCGAATCCTCGGAAGGACGCCCCATGACCACCGCCTATGACTTCGCCTTCAAGACCATCGACGGCGCGGCCCTGCCGCTGACCACCTTCAAGGACAAGGTCGTGCTGGTGGTGAACACCGCGTCCAAGTGCGGCCTGACCCCGCAGTATGACGGGCTGGAGAAGCTCTATTCCGATTACAAGGATAAGGGCCTCGTGGTGCTGGGCGTGCCCTGCAACCAGTTCATGGGCCAGGAGCCGGGGACTGAGGCCGAGATCAAGGACTTCTGCGAGACCCGCTTCAACATCGACTTTCCCCTGACCTCCAAGGAGGACGTGAAGGGCGAGACGGCCCATCCGTTCTACAAGTGGGCGCTCGAAACCCTTGGCGAATCCGCCGATCCGGCCTGGAACTTCCACAAGCTGCTGGTTGGCAAGGATGGCCAGTTGATCCGCGCTTTCGGCCCGCGCACCGAGCCGCTGGACGGCGAGATCACCGGGGCGGTGGAGGCGGCGCTCTAGCCGCCCCAAACCGGGGTGGGGCGGACTTGACCCCGAGGGCGCCGACCGGGACCGTTCGGGATCCAAAGGGACCCTCCGACATGACCCGCTCCATCGCCCTGATCCTCGCCGCCGCGCTCGCATCGGCCGCCGCCAGCGCCCAGGCAGGCGCGCCGAAGCTCAGCGCCTTGCAGGCCGAGCTCGCCGCCAAGGGCCCGGCCTATCTGACCAGCCACGAATTCAATTGCGACAACGGGACTGGCTACAAGGTCGTGGCCGGCGGCGACCCGGCGGCGGTGGCCCTGGGCGTCCAGCTGATCAAGTCCTCGGCCAGCGCCTGCGCGTCCGAAGGCCTGATCCAGTCCCTGGCCAAGGCCATGCAAAAGAACCCGTCGGCCGTGCTGCCCTATGTCGACACCGGCGACCAGCTCACCCACGATCTCATCTGCCTGCCGCTTGGCATCGAGGAGCCCGTCGCCGTCACCAAGGCCAATATCGCCAAGTCGACTAAGGCGATCTCGGCCGTCAGCGATCCGAAGCTGGCGACCCAGAAGGCCGCCTGCCTGGCCTCCATCGCCCAGACCTCGGCCAATCTGGGCAAGGCCCAATAGGCCTCAGTCCTCGGCGATCCGGCTGGTCGCCCTTGTGTCCGGGGTGAACAGATAGACGAGCAGGGAGCCGGCGATCACCACCGTGACATAGGTGAAGAAGCCGCTCTCCGCGCCCTGGGTCTTGAACCAGAGGGCGACATATTCGGCGCTGCCGCCGAACAGGGCGTTGGCCAGGGAGTAGGGCAGGGCGACGCCCAGCGCCCGGATCTCGGCCGGGAAGAGTTCCGCCTTAACGACGCCATTCACGGAGGAATAGCAGGCCACGATCACCAGGGCCGCGCCGCTGAGGCCGTAGGCCACCAGCAGGTCGTGCGTGCCGGCCAGCGTCGCCAGGATCGGCCAGGTGCACAGCATCCCCAGCACCCCGAAGGCGATCAGGAGCGGCTTGCGGCCCACCTTGTCGGACAGGGCGCCCAGCAGCGGATTGACCAGCAGGAACAGCACCAGGCCGGCGGCGGTGATCTGGGTCGCTTGGCCCTTGGAGAAGCCCGAGGTGTTGACCAGGAACTTCTGCATGTAGCTGGTGAAGGTGTAGTAGCCGAGCGTCCCCCCGGCCGTCAGCCCCATGACGATCAGGCTTTCGCGCGGGTGACGGACGATCAACTTCCAGGTGGTGGCGCGCTCGTCCGGGCGGCCCTGGAAGGCCGGGGTCTCGCCCATGCCGCGCCGCAGGAACCAGACCGCCACCGCCAGACCGCCGCCCACGAAGAACGGCACACGCCAGCCCCAGGCCTGCAGGGCCTCGGGGCTCAGCCAGGCCTGCAGGGCCAGCAGGGTTCCGGTGGCCATCAGCTGGCCGGTGATCAGGGTGGTGTAGAAGACGCCGGACCAGAAGCCGCGATGCTTGCGGCTGGCCATTTCGGCCATGTAGGTCGCGCTGGTCCCGTATTCCCCGCCCATGCTCAGCCCCTGCAGGATGCGGGCGAGGGTCAGCAGGATCGGCGCGGCGACCCCGATGCGGGCGTAGGAGGGGCAGAGCCCGATCAACAGGGAGCCGCCGCACATCAGGAGGATCGAGACCGTCATGGCCGCGCGACGGCCGACCCGGTCCGCATAGAGCCCCATCAGCCAGGCGCCGACTGGCCGGGCCAGGAAGCCCACGGCGAACACCGCGGCGGTGTTGAGCAGCTGGGCGGTCGGGTCGCCCTTGGGAAAGAACACCTTGGCGAAATAGAGGGCGAAGGTGGCGTAGACGAACCAGTCGAAGGTCTCGACCATATTGCCGGCCGAGCCGGCCAGGATCGAGCGCAGCCGCCCTGGCGCGCGCGGCGCCCCCGCGGTTCCGGAACCCTCAGTCATGTCACGCCTCCCCAAGCCGGCGGATACCAGCTTGGTTTGGCGCGGATATCAATCGACCTCAGCCCTTCAGCGCCGCCAGCACCGCCTCGGGACGGATCGGCAGGTGGCGGACCCGGGCGCCCACGGCGGCGAAGATCGCATTGCCGATGGCCGGGCCGACCACGGTGGTGGCGGGCTCGCCGAGGCCGACGGGCGGTTCGCTGCTGGGGATGAAGCTGATGTCCAGCTCGGGCACGTCGGCCATGCGCAGAGGCGTGTAGGTGTCGAGATTGGTGTCGGCCACCTGGCCCTTGGCGAAGGCCGTGCCCTCGCAGACGGCCAGGCTCATCCCCCAGAGCGCCGCGCCCTCGACCTGGGCCAGCGCCCCGTTCGGGTGGACGATGGTCCCGGCGTCGGTCACCAGGGTCAGCTTCTGAACCTTCACCGCGCCGGTCTTGCGATCGACATGGACCTTGGCGACGCAGGCGGTCCAGGTCGGCATGTCCCGCTCCTGGCCGAAGGTGGTGGCGATGCCGAGCCCGGTGTCTGCCGGCTGCTTGGCGCCCCAGCCCGCCTTCTTGGCGACGGCTGCGAGCACCGCGGCCTGGCGCTTGGCGCCGCCGACCGCGCTGGGCGGCCCGCCGGCGTTGCGGCCCGCGCCGTCCAGCAGGGCCAGGCGGAAGGCCAGGGGATCGACCCCGGCCGCATGGGCCGCCTCGTCCATGAAGCTTTCCACCGCCCAGTTGGTCCAGCCTGGCCCGACGGACCTGAGCCAGCCCGGCCGGAAGCTGCGATTGGCCAGGTCATTGGAGATCGCCCGCACCCGCTGGGCGCCGGTCGAGTACCAGTGATTGGCCCCGCTGATCGCGAAGGGGTCATAGGGCACGCCGTTCTCGCCCTTGGGCATGAAGAAGGGCGCCATGACTTCGGTGGGCCAGCCGGCCGAGGCGGCGTGGTCCATGGCCGTCACCTTGCCGCCGGGCCCGAAGGCCATGCGCAGGGTCTGGACCGAGGGCGAGCGGAAACTGTCGAACCGCACGTCGTCGGCCCGGGTGCAGACCATCTTCACCGGCTTGCCCAGCGCCTGGGCGGTGAGGGCCGCCGGGACCATGTAGTCGCCGTTGAGCCGCCGACCGAAGCCGCCGCCCAGCAGATATGTGCGCAGGACGATCTTGTCCTCCGGCCGCCCGAGCGCCTTGGCCAAGGTTGGCAGGATGAGCGACTGCCACTGGTTGCCCGAGTGGATCTCGAACACCCCGTCCTTCTCGAAGGCCAGGGCGTTGATCGGCTCCATCTGGAAGTGCAGGGCGCTGGCCGTGGTGTAGGTGGCCTCGATGTGTTTGGCCGCGCTCGCGAAGGCGGCGTCGACGCCGGGATCCTCGACCACGAGGGAGCCTGACTTGGGATCGGCGATCAGCTGGGCGGCGCGGGCCTGGAGATCGGCCTCCGAGACCTGGGCTGCGGCCCCGGAACTCCAGGTGACATTGACCTTTTCGCTGGCCGCATAGGCGGCGGGGAAGGTCTCGCCCAGCACCATCACCCAGCCGGGCACGGTCCCGGACGGATCGTCGAGGACCTTATAGCCGAGATAGCCGGGCACGGATTTCGCCGCGCTGTCATCCACGGCCGTGACCTTGGAGTCGTTGCGGGTGGGCGGGATCTTGGGCCGGGCGAAGACCATGCCGGGGATATGGGCGTCGAGGCCGTAGCGGGCCTCGCCATTGGTCTTGGACGGGATGTCGAGGGCCTGGATGTCGTGGCCGATCAGGCGGCGCTGGGCGGCCGGCTTGATCGGCATCTTGGCCAGCTGGTCCGGGGTGTAGTTGCGGGCCAGGTTCCCCTTGGCGACGATGTCGCCGTAAGCGATGGATTTCGCGCCGGAATGGACCACGCCGCTGCGGGCCGTGCAGCTGGCCGGATCGACGCCGATCAGCTTGGCGCCTTCCTCGATCAGGGCCATGCGGCCGGCGGCGCCCGCCTGGCTCAACTGCGGGAAGCTCTGCCAGACCGACCAGCTGCCGCCGGTGACCATCAGGCCCCATTTGGCCGCGGAATCAACGTGATCGATCGAGACCTTGTCCCAATCGACCTCCAGCTCCTCAGCCACGATGCGGGCCAGAGCCGTGCCGACGTGCTGGCCCATCTCGGCGCGGATGATGTGGACGGTGACGTGGCCGGTCTTGTCGAGGCCGTACCACAGGGTGGGCTCGACCAGGGGCTGGCCCGCCGGGCCCGGCAGGCCGAGCGCCCCGAAGGCGCCGGTGGTGAATCCCAGGGTCACGCCGGTTCCGGCGGCCGCGATCAGGAAGCCCCGGCGGGTGGGGGCGGGGCGGCTGTCGCCCATGCGCACGTGGGTGTTCATTTGACCGCTCCCGAGGCGCGCTTGATCGCCTTCTTGATCCGGACATAGGCCATGCAGCGGCAGAGATTGCCGTTCATGGCCGCCTCGATCTCGTCGTCCGTGGGGTGCGGCGTGCCGGCCAGCAGGCTGGCGGCCTGCATGATCTGGCCCGACTGGCAGTAGCCGCATTGCGGGACCTGATCCTCGATCCAGGCGAGCTGGAGCGGGTGGCGGCCGTGGGGATCGAGGCCCTCGATGGTGGTGACCTTGGAGCCGTCCACCACATTGACCGGGGTCACGCAGGATCGCACCGCCTGGCCATCCACATGCACCGTGCAGGCGCCGCACTGGCCGATGCCGCAGCCGAACTTGGATCCGGTCAGGCCCATCTCGTCGCGGATCACCCACAGCAGAGGGGTGTCATCCGGCGACTTCGGGGTCACCGATTTTCCGTTCAATTGGAATGTGGTCATGAGCGACGGCCTCCCTGTCTTCCTGGGGCGTCGGTTGGCGACATAGCCTCCGACGTCTGCTCTGGGACCCAGCCTGTCACCATTGCCGCGCTCGCGCCATGGGCGACCTTCACCGCGGGCTTGACCCTAGGGCCGGTTCTCCGCCAATTGGCCCCAAGGGCCGCTTCCAAGAGCCCTCTCGGGAGAGAAACGACGTGAATCGCCACCTGACCACCGCCCTGCAGGCGGTGAACTTCATTCGCGCGCAAAAGGTCGAAGGCCGCGCCAAGTGGCGCCGGTGGGACGACGATGGGGCGATCGCCGACTACAGCCTCTATCACGGCGCCTGCGGGGTGATCCTGCTGCTGCTGGAGCTGCACGCCGCGGGCCAGGACGACGGGGCTCTGGCCGAGGCGGTCGCCGCCGGCGAGGAGGTGGTCGACTATCTGGCCCGCAAGGAGAGCCTGTCGGTTTCGATGTCCACCGGCTGGCCGGGCTACGCCTTCGCCATGGGCGAACTGGCCCGCGTGACGGGGCGCGAGGATTTCCGCGCCTGCGCCGTGCGGTGCCTGGACAAGCTCCACGCCCAGTCGACTCCGATCGGGGCCGGGATCGGCTGGATCGAGACCGCGCCCTTCGCCGACATCACCGGCTTTTCCGGCCAGCGCGAGATCTATGACCAGTCGGTCGGCGCCGCCGGGGCGGGCCTGCTGCTGGTGTACGCTCATCGCCAGGGCCTGCATCCCCAGGCGCTGGACTGGGCCAAGGCGGTGGCCGAGCGGCTGCTGGAAGTGGCTGAGCCGGATCCCGACGGCCTGCGCTGGCGGCTGATGAACGACATGCCGTTCCCCTTCACGGCCCCCAACTTCGCCCATGGCGGGGCGGGCGTCGGCTACTTCCTGATCCAGCTGTTCCGCGAGACCGGCGACGCCCGCTATCTCGACGCCGCCCGCGAAGCGGCCCGCTACACCATGAGCCGCGCCAAGCCGATGGGCGAGGGCGGCAAGCTGGTGGTGCACACCGAGGAGGCGCGCCGGCCGATCTTCTATCTGGGCGCCTGCCACGGCCCCGCCGGCACCGGCCGCCTGCTGCTCGAACTGCACGCCCTGACCGGCGAGGCCCATTGGCTGGACGAGGCCAAGGCCCTGGTGACCGGCCTGCTCGCCACCGGCGCGCCGCGAACGCGATCAACGGGTTACTGGAACAACTTCGGCCAATGCTGCGGCGACGCCGGCGTCGGCGAGTTCGCCCTGTTGATGGCCGCCCGCACGGGCGACGACTATTATCATGAGCTCGCTGAGGCCTGCGCCGGGGTCATCGAGGATCAGTCCGAGGTGTCGGGCGACGCGCGCCGCTGGGTCCAGGCCGAGCATCGCGAGCGCCCCGACTTCCTGCAGGCCCAGACCGGCTACATGCAGGGCGCGGCGGGCATCGCCAGCTTCCTGCTGCACCTGGCTACGACCGAGGCCGGCGCGCCGGTGAAGATCGCCCTGCCGGACTGGCCGGCGGCCTGAGCCCCGGCTGGCCGCCCCGCGGCCGGCGGTTTAAGCAGGACGCCGCCTGAACCGCCGCTGCGAGGAGTCGTCATCATGCGTCTGGTCGGACTGATCGGCGGCATGAGCGCCGAGAGCACCGCCTATTACTACCAGACCTTCAACCGGCTGGTCCGGGAGCAGCTGGGCGGGCTGCATTCCGCGCGGGTGCTGATCTGGTCGGTGGACTTCGCGCCCATCGCCGAGCTGCAGGCCCAGGGCGACTGGGACGGCGCGGGCGCGATCCTGGCCGACATCGCCGTCCGGCTGGAGGCCGCCGGCGCCGAGGCGATCCTGATCGGGGCCAACACCATGCACCTGGTCGCCGAGCGGGTGGCGGCGGCGGTCAAGGTTCCCCTGATCCATATCGGCGACGCCACGGCCGGGGCGCTGGAGGCGATCGGCGCCCGCCGGCCCCTGCTGCTCGGCACCCGCTTCACCATGGAGATGGGCTTCTATCGCGATCGCCTGGCGGCGCGAGGGATCGACGCGCTTATCCCAGACGAGGCCGACCGCGCCCGGCTGCACGCCATCATCTATGACGAGCTTTGCCAGGGCGTGATCTCGCCAGCCTCAAAGGTCGAGGTCCTGGCCATGATCGGCAAGGCCTCCGGCGCGGACGCCGTGATCTTCGCCTGCACCGAGATCGGCCTGTTGCTGTCGCCGCAAGACCTGGCCCTGCCGGTGGTCGACACCGCCATCGTCCACGCCCAGGCGGGCGTCGACTTCTCGCTCGCCTAGGGCAGGGCGCGAACGCCCGCGAAATAGGGGTGGCCGACCAGCAGGGCCGCATAGACGACGAGCGCCAGCGCGATCCGCCACCAGCCGATCTCGCCGATCTTCAGGCTCTGGCGGCCGCTCAGGATGGCGGCGAAGGGATATTGGAGGTCTGGCTGGCGAAGGGCGTCCAGGTGTCGCCCAGCACCCGCTTGCGCTTGGCGTCGATGCTGGCCGTCCCGAACAGGGCCAGCGCCAGGATCGAGCCGAATAGCAGGATCGAGGCGCGGTCGCCGTTGACGATCAGATGGCCGGCCGCCCAGATCGCCACGCCCCACAGGAAGGGATGGCGGGTGATGCGCAGCATGCCCTGCACCGCGTTGGGCTTCGACAGGGCGCCCTCCTGCGCGACGCTGGTCGGGTTGGGGGTGGTGAGCCCGGGCACGATCAGCAGGAGCGCCAGGACCTGCAGGCCCAGCTGCACATGGCGCGTGGCCGGGGTGAGGTCCCAATAGGCGGCGTTCCAGGCGGCATGGCGGGCGCCGCCATAGGCCATGCCCAGCCACACCAGGCCGGCCACAGAGGCCAGGGAGAACAGGCCCATATAGGGGCCCTGTCCGATGACGCCGACGATCCCGTCCCTCAGCCGGGTGCCGGAGACCAAGAGGTGAAGCAGCACGAAGAAGCTCGCCGCGGCGATCAGGCTTTCCATCGATCCCTCCCAGGACATCTGGCCGGGAGGGTGCGGCTATAAATTTACACTGTCAAGTAATGTCGTCCTCGTCCTCCCAGGGGGGGAGGGGCAGGCGGCCCTGGGCCGGTTCGGCGGGCTTGGGCGGTGCGGCGCGCGGGGGGCGAGGGGTGGGCATAGGCGGCGGCTCGAGGCGGAATCCGGCTCGGGCGGGGG
>NZ_JALDPT010000011.1 GCF_022695515.1 Phenylobacterium aquaticum | reverse complement strand
CGGGCAGCATGGCCTCGTCGTCCATCCAGACTACGGTGGCCTCGAACTGGTCGGCGACCTCGGGCGGCGAGGCGGCGGTCGACAGCACGTCGCCGCGGGAGATGTCGATCTCGTCCTTCAGGGTGAGCGTCACCGACTGGCCGGCGACGGCCTCCGGCAGATCCGCGCGGAAGGTGACGATGCGGTCGACCGTGCTCTCGCGGCCGGACGGCAGCACCTTGATCCGGTCGCCGGGCTTGATGGAGCCCGAGGCGATCAGGCCGGAGAAGCCGCGGAAGTCGAGGTTGGGGCGGTTCACCCACTGGACCGGCATGCGGAACGGCTTTTCGCGCAGGTCGTCCTCGACCGGCAGGGTCTCCAGCACCTGCATCAGCGGCGGGCCCTCGTACCAGGGGGCGGCGGCGGAGGGCTCGGTGATGTTGTCGCCGCGCAGGGCCGACATCGGGATGGCGGTGAAGTCGGTGATGCCGATCTGGGCGGCGAAGGCGCGGTACTCGGCGAGGATCGTGTCGAAGGTCTCCTTCGACCAGTCGACCAGGTCCATCTTGTTGATGGCCAGGATCACGTGGCGGATGCCGAGCAGGCTGACCAGATAGCTGTGCCGGCGCGTCTGGGTCAGCACGCCCTTGCGCGCGTCGATCAGGATCACGGCGGCGTCGGCGGTCGAGGCGCCGGTGACCATGTTGCGGGTGTACTGCTCGTGGCCGGGGGTGTCGGCGACGATGAACTTGCGCTTGTCGGTCGAGAAGAACCGATAGGCGACGTCGATGGTGATGCCTTGCTCGCGCTCGGCGGCCAGGCCGTCGACCAAGAGGGCGAAGTCGATCTCGCCGCCCTGGGTGCCGACCTTCTTGGAGTCCGCCTCCAGCGCCGCCAGCTGATCTTCGAAGATCATCTTTGAGTCGTAGAGCAGCCGGCCGATCAGGGTCGACTTGCCGTCGTCCACCGAGCCGCAGGTCAGGAAGCGCAGCAGCGACTTGTGCTGGTGGGCGTGCAGATAGGCTTCGATGTCGGTTTCGATGAGGTCCGAGACGTGGGCCATCAGAAATACCCCTCCTGCTTCTTCTTCTCCATCGAGGCGGCCTGGTCGTGGTCGATCATCCGACCCTGGCGCTCCGAGGTGGTGGTGAGCAGCATCTCCTGGATGATCTCTGGCAGGGTCGCCGCCGTGCTCTCGACCGCGCCGGTCAGGGGGTAGCAGCCGAGCGTGCGGAACCGGACCGACTTCATCATCGGGACCTCGCCGGGCTTCAGGGGCATGCGGTCGTCATCGACCATGATGAGCGCGCCGTCGCGCTCCACGACCGGCCGCACGTCGGAGAAATAGAGCGGCACGATCGGGATGTTCTCCAGGTGGATGTATTGCCAGATGTCCAGCTCGGTCCAGTTGGAGATCGGGAACACCCGGATGCTCTCGCCCTTGTTCTTGCGGGCGTTGTAGAGCTTCCAAAGCTCCGGGCGCTGGTTCTTGGGGTCCCAGCGGTGCTGAGCTGAGCGGAAGGAGAAGATGCGCTCCTTGGCGCGGGACTTCTCCTCATCGCGCCGCGCGCCGCCGAAGGCCGCGTCGAAGCCGTACTTGTCGAGCGCCTGCTTCAGCCCCTCGGTCTTCCAGATGTCGGTGTGGGTCGCCGAGCCGTGGTCGAAGGGGTTGATGCCGCGGGCGAGCGCGTCGGGGTTCCGATGGACCAGGAGCTCGAAGCCCAGCTCTTCGGCCATCTTCTCGCGCATGGCGTACATGGCCTTGAACTTCCAGGTCGTGTCGACGTGCAGCAGCGGGAAGGGCGGCTTGGAGGGATAGAAGGCCTTGGCCGCCAGATGCAGCATCACGGCGCTATCCTTGCCGATCGAATAGAGCATCACCGGGCGCTCGGACTCGGCGGCCACCTCACGCATGATGTGGATCGACTCCGCCTCCAGCCGCTGGAGGTGGGTGAGCGTCGCGGCGCTGATCCCTGCGGCGGGATCCAGCCTGGAAGGCGCGTTCATCGCGTCCGAACTCCAAAAGCCCGGTGCGGTCTCGCTACCGGTTGTGCAACAGAGGGGGGGGAATTGCATGCTGACGGCTGATTGGCCTAGCGAAAATGGCTGGAAGCTCAATTGCCAAAACATCAAGCTGACAACATAACGTGCAACAAATTCGGCTAAAGTGAATGTAAAGGCATTGGCTTGAATCTATAGCTGAAACCCTGGGGCAGATGTAGGCATGCGTCACCACCGGGCCAATGTACTACGAATGGGGTGCTGACCCCTTCAGAAAAATGAGAGCAGCGGCTATTCAATGAATAATCTGAATTGTCTTTGGTTGATGCGGAGCTTTCCCAGGCCGACAAGGGGGGGCGCGCACTTCTATTCGGGTGTATTGATTGATGCGCTGGCCAAAATCGCCAGCCGCATAGACGTCGTTTGCAATGTCGACGAGCAATGTATTGACGCCTTCGAGGCAGAGCCAGAAAATGAAGTGATAACGTGGCATCCGATCCGGGGAAATACAAAGAATAGAATATTCGCTATCGGTTCCGATCTGCCCGCCGAGGCTTATAGGTTTTCCAAGAGGGCATATCGACATGCGGTCGACGACTTACTAAGGAAAAACGTATACGAAATAATATTTATTGATCATATCGGCAGCGGTTGGATTGTTGAGGGCCTTAAGGCATTCTTGGTCGAAAACAATCTCCCAACCAAGATTGTCTATGTATCTCACAATGCTGAAGGCGCGGTGCGCCGAGAGGTAGCGCAATTTATGGAGCGTTCACTCTCGAAGAAGATATTTAGTCTGATGGATGCAGAGAAGGCAGTCGATCTTGAGCATCGAATGTTATCGTGCGCCGACGCACTTACTGGGATTACATCCGATGATGTGAGGGGTCAGTTGCCATTATTGGCGGGAAACGTGGCGATTGATCTCCCTCCAGAATATATTGGTGAGCGGGTGGAGGCTCGTCTGATTGACGAAAGCACGCCGCGCCGGGTGATCTTGTTTGGATCAATCGATTGGCAAGCGAAGATTGAAAGTTTCATCAAATTTGTGCGCGTCGCAGAGCCAATATTTGTCGCGGGAGGCGTCTCGCTTGATGTTGTCGGCCCCGTCGCGCCCGAAGTGGCGAAATTCATAGAGCAAAAATCATGGATTCGGCGGGTCGGTTTTGTGCCAAGCCCTACTGAATTCTGTCTGAATTCGCGGATCGGTCTGATGCTCGATCAAGTCGGGGGCGGATTCAAAACAAAATTACTTACATATTTCTTTTCCAGAACACCCATGGTCGGATTCAGAGGGCAATTACAGGGGCTCGACGCATTCAAAGATGGTGAAGACTATCAATCGTGCCCCACGATTGAAGAGATCGCTGAATTTGTAGCCAAGAATATTGACAATTTCGAATTGCTGAATCGTATGCAACAGGGCGCGTTCGAAGTGGCCTCGAGGGTATTTTCTCCCGTAAATCTTGAGGCTCAGCTCAGCCGACTGATTGCCGATTTGGGGGCACAAACCTCGATCATACCCGCCCCGCGAAGGGCTAGGCAGCCTGTGCGGTTGCTCCGGAATTTCATGGGGCACCCCCGGGTTCAGAAGAACGACATATTGCGAAAGGCGTCAGCCTACTTGCTGCAGGTGCCGAGAACCTTGGCCAGAATACAGTCTAAAAGAGAAGAATTTCTCGGCAATCCTCCAATTATAGTAAATTCAATTCCGAAGAGCGGCACCCATCTGGTGATGGAAGTTGCAAAGTCGTTTCCGAGGAAGGTCTATTTTGGTAGCTTTCTTGCTCAATTTCCATCAATCACAATGTTGAAGCGGTCTCAGAGGGCCGTAAATACTCATATCCTGAGAATTGTGCCGGGGGAAGTTGTGGGGGCGCATCTAAATCACACGCCAGAGACAGCAGCGGCGCTCAAGAAGATTAATGCGATTGTGATCTTTGTGTATCGTGATCCCCGAGATATCGCATTGTCCGAGGCGGACTACATTGCCGAGATGTCGACCTTCCATGCAATGCATCGAAAATTTAAGGGCCTCGATCCCGAACAAAGGGTTGCCTTGGCGATTCGTGGAACTGATGACGGGCGCTTCCCCAGCATCCGAGATCGGTTGATGCCGTATGCGGGCTGGATGGATGAAGATGGGGTGATCTGTCTGACCTATGAATCGCTCATGGGCCCCGAACGAGAGAAGATTCTGCGCGAAATATGCCGCGAGGTGAGTGCGCGTGATCGCCGAGCCCTGGATGTAGACAAGTTCCTGATCAAACTCGACGCGGCGATCGATCCCGGGAGGTCTCATACCTTCCGGGGCGGAGGCGTTTCGAAGTGGCGGGCGAACATGTCGTCCGACAATATTGAAATATTCAACGCCAGTACGGGAGACTTGGGCGAGATGTTCAAGACGTCCTAGTGGATTGGCGTTTGCGGAAGAGTCTTTGTGCGGCCCTGCGACCCTGGGGGAGCGAGTGGCGCCCACCGGCGTCACCGCCGCCTGCCTGGGCCCGGCCGGCCGCAAACGCCATGGGACGATTGTCGGTGAGGCTAACGGCACACAAAAGTGCGCCTGGCGCGTCCAGGTCGTGCGGGTGACAAGCCGACGGCTTGGGGGCGTTGGAGATCGCGCGCGCAGCTGGAGCGATCATGCGCGTGCCTGGGGCTGCGTGCGCGATAAGTGACGGCGCGGCCGAAGGCTCCTGCGCGTCAACGGCCCTCTCCAGCGGGAGACTGTCGGGCCCGATAGCCTGGACCGTCGCCGCCACAGGCATAACACATGTTTTACGCTCGACCGAGCGTAAAACATGTATGTTGCTCAGCCAGCGCGGTGCCCGCCGGCGACCATAAGTCGATACCAGCGACGCCCCAGGGAATTCGTCTGGGGGGAGCTCGTCCACACCATAACGACAGTAAATTTGGCGGTGCCCCCCCCTGCGCCCAGGGCCTGTTTCACCCCCTTTGCGATCGATAGGCCTGACCTCGGCCCAGTGGTGACGAGGAAACGCGCGCTGGCTGCGCCGCGGCGTCTCGTTTTTCCACCGATAGAAACGTGCTAGTCGCCGCAATGGCTCCGAGCATGATCCAAGGCCCCGGCGCCCCAATGCCGCCAAGCGTTTGTGCAAATACTGCAAAAGCAGCCAACGCTAGTTCGGGAGTCTTTGTGCCGAGCACGGATAGGGCGCGGTAGAGGTTCAGAAGTACAAACATTCCGCCGGCCAAGCCGAACATCAGCCAGTACTCCCAGAACGCATTGGTCATCATAAAGCGCAAGTCAGGGATCCGGGCAAACCCACTCTTGTCAACGCTAACCACGAACTGATACCCAGTATTATATTGGGTCCCGACATTTCCGTATACATCGTACATTGTGGGCCTGGCCGCTTCCCAGCCACCTAGGCCAATACCGAGCAGTGGTCGTTCGGGGATCATCGCGCTTGTAATCAGCAGGGGCGCAATTTGCCGGCCAAAAAAGCTTGCGGAGCGCGTGTATCGGATTCCGCCGGTCGTATTGTTGAAGGTCAGAGCCGTCAACGGGATCGCTATGACCACCAACAGCATTAGAACAGTCGCAGTGTAAGAGCGGAAAGTTCTGCTCGAGATGAATTTCGCGTAATAGGTGAAATGGTAGGCCGCGCAAATTCCGATGCCGAAAAATATCGTGATGGATTTAACAAGATAGTAGCCGGCAAGGCCCATCGCCGCCAATGCAAGTAGGCGGATGGTGGGGCGAAGGCTCGAAGACAAAAACCACATGACTAGAGATATGGTCAGCACAATTCCAAGCACGGACGGCTCTTGCGAGAAGAACTTAGGCCGAATGCCGCCATATTCCACAATGTCTCTGTAGTCGTCCCAGTAGACGGGGCGCCACGTATTGATGTGAACGCGAGCCCAGTCGCTTAAGGGGCGTAGGGGGCCGTAAACTTCAAGCGCGGATCCGACAAGCAGAATAAGGCCAATCGTGAGCATAGCCCTTGAGACGGTCTGCTGTCTAAGATTCTTTATGTTTTCGAATAGAGAAAGCCCGATCGCCAGGCTGTAGATTAGCTGAATTGACGCCGTGAGCCGCTTGACCGGATAACCATCCATCGCAACGCCAATTATACCGGATAGAAGTAGAAAGGCAGAGATGTAGAGTAAAATACTGGTCAATTTTAGTCGATCCTGCCCCGACACTGTGAGTAATCCCAGTGCTGCGGCCGCGCCGGAAAGCGCAAACGGGACCAGAAGCACGCCGCCTGGTGCGATCGACAGGCCAATGTGGAACCCCACAAGGATGAGAAGCACCACCCATATCGAAGTCGCTTCCGAATTGGCCTTTACAGAGCGTGGGGCGTGGGTTGCGGTCATGCGGTGAGATTCCTGGGGGCTCGACGGTTTTTGTCTGGAAGAGCCGGCTTTGGTAGTATCGTCGTCGACATTCTGGATGACATTAAATTCCGTCGTAATCAGCCATATAAAATTAGTTGGGGGTTCGAGCCGGTAGCGCCTGGATTTTCGCGAGAAGCAACAGCGTGTAGCCCGCCGCACCAAAGCAATATATAGTCGAGTATCCGATAATAAATGTTGAAAATGGGGAGTGGATAGCGGCTACGACAATTGAAAAAAGTCCGAGCGCGCCGGCAATAGACCAGGAGATCCGCGCTAGAGCGGCTGCGTTTCCTGTGTTGATCAAGAGGTTTCCGGAGATGGTCTGAAACAGCATCGCGATGAGCATAAGCGCCATTGAGATGCGTGTGGAGGTCGAGATCAGACCGGCCTTCTTAAGAAGGTTGCCGAAAGTGATGTCTCCGAAGATCGTAACAGAGATAACACCCAGGGCCATCGGTATGGCGGCCAACAGAATCGCATAGGTCGTAAGGCGAAGCAATCTACCGCCATCTTGCTCGTGGTGCGCGCGAGTCTGTGCAGGAAGAGTGGCTTCGGCGGAAGCCAGATACGCTGAGGCTCCAAATCTTACGATTTTGTAAAATGTATCGAATGACACAATGGCAGTGGATGACTTGTATAAGATGGGGACAAACAGATAAGGGAAATTATATATTATAGTCTCGAGTAGAGAAAATGTGCCGGTGCTTTTCACGGCGACAATCTCTCTTCTGAGGTGTCTGAACCCGACGCGTAGAGTTGTTCCGGTCCAAATCCGCGTCATGATTGGAAGTGTGGCGAGAAAGGCAATCGCCCAAAGCGCCAGGGATAAAATCGCGTACCATTTGAATGTTACGCCAAAGAGCATGGCGATGACTAAGGCGAGCGCGAGAGCTCGTCGGACCATCTCTAGAGACTCAAATGCAATGTATCGGTCAACAGCGGCCGTGCTGACCCGAACGATCATCCAGGGGAGAGCGCATGCCAGGGCTGCAAAGTGGATGACAAGCGCGCCGCGCATCGGCCCTGAGCCGATAGGGATCAAATATACGCAGCCCCAGAAGATTGTCGCGGCCAGCACCGCGACTGATCCGTAGAGTACAAGAGTGGCCAGAGAGATGGATGCTTCCTCTTGTGGCCCTTGTGTGAGGTAATTCTTTCTGAGGGTGCTGTAGACTACCGTCGAAAATCCGAGATTGACTGCGAGAACGTATCCTCCAAGGCCGGTGACGATCGCGACATTCGCGTAGTCCGCTATCGGGAGCACTCTGACCAGCACGAAGATCAGCGTGAAACTCCAGACGGAGGTTAGAACGAGGTTCGCGGCTTTGAGGAGGTAATAGAACACGGTGCTTTTAGCGAACCCCAGAGATGCGGAAGAGGATGTGGCGCGCGGCGGCGTATAGGTGTCGTGCCGCGCGCACCCCATGCATTGTGAGGAGTTTCAATCCGGGAGACAGGTGCGGGCGGCGCGCGAGCTTGTTGGTCTGAGACACTGCAATGGCGGTCGGGAAGAGATCCACCAAGTAGCCGTTGACCGCGGCGCGATAGCACCACTCGACATCTTCCGCCTCGCCCCAGGCGATATTGGGATCGAGGGAGCAGGCGTCATAGACCGAGCGCATCGCCATGAAGACGCCGCCGTCCACATAGGGCGCGCCCAGCTGATGGATCTCCAGCGGATCGGCCTTCCAGACATTTCGCAGAGTGGTGGAGAGCCGCCGGGGCATTCGGCCCGGTGTCGTCGCGTCGGTGAAGCAGAGCGAGAGATAGGGCGCAAGGCGGCCGCCTTCCTCGATCAGAACATTGGGCGAGCCGATATCGAACTCGCGGGGTGTGGCCGCCAGGGCGCCGGGCTGGAGGACGATGCGGGCGTGCATCACGGCCACCCGAGGCGCGCTGAGACTGGCGACGAGGAAGTTTTTCTTCGCGCCGACAAGGAAGCGAGACGAGGCGGGCGGATCATAGGGCAGGTAGCGGACCGCAGGAAAGGCCGCCAGGAAGCCCAGGTCCCGCGTCGGGCCGCAGACCGCGATATCGCCGCCCTCGCCGATCAGCTCTGGTTGGGCCAGCAGACCGAGGAGGCATTTCTCGAGGACGGGAATCTCGGCGTCGGCGCCCGAGAAGATGACGCCCGCGGCCCAACCCGGGGGCGTGACCGGACGGGTGCGCTCCAGCACCATCCGTCCCGCGCGCGGATCGACATCGATCAGTGTTACGTCGCGGCCGATAAGCTTGAACGTCCACTGCCGCACGAGATTGAAGGCGATCTCGAAGGCTGGCGACGAAGTTTCGCTGCCGCCCGCGTCGATGATCTCAAGCCTACCGCCTGGCCGCAGCGCGAACAGGGCGTACTTCAGGGCGAGGGGCATCAGGCCCCGGTATTTGAGATTCTGGGTGTGGACGGTCACGTGGTCGAGATCAAGGCTCGTCCGCAGTTCGGCGAGGTCGGCTTTGGTCTGAACGGACTTGTTCGTCATGCGCCGATACGCAGGGTCAAGGAGGCGAGCTGGCCAGGGTCAGCCACCAGGGCTTCATACTCCGCGGGAACGCCGCAGAAGATGACATCCTCGGCCTGGACCAGATGACGTCGGATATCGGCCCCCCGCTGGATGAGGTGATTATAGATCGGGGCGACATAGGTCTCCCCCAGGGTCGTGGTCGGAGCCACGCGCTCGCGGGCCAGGGCCCACATGAAGTCGTGAATCCTGCGGAAGTGGTAGAGCCCCGTGCAGCAGAGATTGGAGATCGGGTCCTTCTCGGTCGTCTGAACGACCCGGTCGGAGTCGGGCGATTCCGTTCTCGCGAACGACCAGTTGGCGCCCGAGCCCTCGAACACCTCCAGGTACCCATCTCCCCGGGCGGCCGCTGCCGGCGCCGTGAAGTTGCGACGGAATGTGTCGATGTTGAAGATCGTCAGCTCGCCGGTCGTGTCGCCGAGCCCCTTGAGGCCCCGTTCCACGGTCTCGGCCTGGCCGGACGTCGGGGCGTTCAATTCCACCAGGCGAGGGTTCGCCACCCCAAGCGCCGTCAGTCGGGCGTTCAGGAAGTCTCGGACGCCGGAGGTCTCCCGATAGACAAAGACGAAAGGCTCGTCCGCGAAATGGTCCAGGAACCCTGCGACGGAGTAGTCAAAGGCGGTGGCCACACCGACCTCAAGCATGAACTTGGGTCTATCGTATCCGGCCTCAGTGAAACGTCGGCTCTGGCCGGCCATGGCGAATACGATCATGCGGCCTGTTCCGCAAGGTGAGCCAGGCGATAGGCGTTTGCGAGCATGGCGTACTGCCTCCGCCGGTCGTCATTGTGCAGTGGGAGCATCGAGAAATAGAGCAGGGCGGTCAGCGCAAGAATTTGAGGACTGCCGCAATCGTAGCCTCCGACCCGCAGCTTGAGGAAATCCTCAACCACACCCCGCAGAGGCTCCGGGACATCAAGCGCCAGATCCACTTGGTAGGGCCGAGACGCGTCTAGGCGATACCGCCCGGCGACGATGAAGTCGTAGAGCCCCACGACCGAGTGGGCGAGTTTGGCCACATCGTATCGAGCGTCGCCATATAGGGCCAGCCGCCGTCGGGAAGCATTCCTCTAGGGTCGACGGTCTTGATCCTCTGCGACCTGAAGTCGAAGAATATGTTCGCGAAGTGAAAATCCCCGTGCCACAGGCACAGGTCATCGTGTCGTGTCTCGCCGACGATCTCGATGAGGTTCGCAACGACGTCATTGAGCGATTGGGCTGGATGTCCGCCGATCGTCCAGGGCTCATCCAGGGACAGTCCTTCCGCGTGGGCGAAAGCCTGAATCCGCTCATAGGTCTTCTCGACGATGACGCTCTTGAAGAAATACGAGGCGTAGTTGTCCGGAATCTCGAAATCCTTGGGCAGCGTGCCTTGGCAAAGTTCGAGAAACTCGCGGCAGCTGGATACGATCAAGGCCCAGAGCTCGCGCGGCAGCGCCCCAAAGACGAATATTTCCGAGGCGGCGGGCAGGTAGAGATATTCAATCTCGTAAGAGATCTCCGGTGTTTGGTGGACGGCGATCAGGTGCGGGACGAACGGTCGGAACTCCGCAGGCAGGGCCTGATACCAGGCCGCCTCGGCATAGATCTTTCGCGCTGGCGTGCCCGTTTTCCGGACGCTCAGCCCGTGGCTCGTAACGCGATTGAACGCGCGGGCGGCAAGTTCATTGCGTCGCGACTGATAGTAGGTATGCAGGTGCCCAAAATCGAGCCAGCGCAGGGCCCTTGTTGGAGCGAGGGGGCGGTGTGCGCAATAGCCATTCAAGGCGTCGAAGAAGCTGCTGCTGCCCCGTAAAGCCTCTTGGAACGCCTTTCCGTCGGAGAAATCGAAGAAGCCCGCCACCACTTCCCGCTGGGCGCCACCGGTGGGAAGGCCTTCGCGAAATCTGACCTTGCCGTCTTCCTCGACAAAATCCGCCCAGACTGCGAAATGGCGTGTCTCACCCGTCGCAAAGGTGTCCGGCGCAGAGCCGGTCGCCCCGAAATCCACGATCGTGTCGCCGAACAGAATGTAGAGCCGCCCCTTGGGCTGCGCGATATCCAGCGCATGGCCGACCGCGTCTGGCAGGGATAGTTTCGGATCTGACCAAATGATCTCGACGCTTGCCGCCGCCAGTAACTTCTGATCGGTGTCAGCAGGCGCGAAGCCTTCCGGGAGCGTTATGAAGATGCGCTGGGCGTGGCGGGTGGCCAGCGCCACTTGCTGTTCGAAAACACGTGAAGTGCCATTGGGCAGGAAGGACGGCGGCAGTCTGCCGAACTCTGCGACAAGTTCCGAGCCGATATAGGCGCCGGAGAGGATGATAAATGTCGGGATCATTCGCCGCGTTCCTGGGCCAGAAGCAGGGTGATCTCTTCAGCGGTCATGCTGGCGAACTCGGAAGGGCGGATAGCGCGGTCGTCAATGTAGAACCCCTCGAACCCACACCAGGGCTTGGCCACCACAACCTCATCGAAGGGAACGTCATGGCGTTCCAGCCATGCCAGGATGATCGGCAAGGTGTTGAGCTTGATGAGTTCGGCGTCGCCCGCGTAGGTGCGCATATTTCGCGCCGTGTGGATGACGATTTCAAATCCCTGCTGCTTGTACTCGCGCAGCCTGCTTATGACCGCGTCTACGGGCTTGGCGTCGGCATATTTGGCGTTCGGATCGTTGGTTTGGTCCGCGCCCTCAGCTGGAATGCAGATGGTGTGGTCCAGGTCGATGATGAGCCGCTTCATTCCGCGTCTTCCCAAATTAGGTTCTGCTGCCCGGAAGCAGGTGCTGGTGCAAGGCCCAGGCTACGAACAGCGGGCTTCCAGTGACTCGATTGGATTTCAAGGCAACCGAAAAACCCCCACGCGCAATTGAATGCATTCCTGTTCTGAGCACGAGTGCATTGATCCTGAATCAGCAAGAGCGCGGTGATCAGCTAACTCCAGTGGCAACTTTGAAGATGTTCTCAAACCGGTCTGTGACACGTCGAATGACGAAGTTATCCTCTGCGTATGCACGAGCCGCCATTCCCATGCGGTCCCGCCCTGCGCGGTCCGCATAGAGGCGCTCGGCAGTTGCAACGAGGGCGGCGGTGTCCTCAGACCCCACGATCAGGCCGGCCGGGATTTCCTGGACCATCCTTGAGGCGAGGTTCGCCGATGGAGCGGCCAGGAGGATGGGCCGGCCCGCGCAGAGATAGGACAGGACCTTCGAAGGAACCGAGAATTCGCCAGCGTCGTCTTCCAAGACGGCCACGAACACATCCGCGGCCCCAAGCATGTTCGCGAAATCCGCGAAGGGCTGCAGTGGGAGGGTCATGAGGTTGGGCCGGGGTGCCGTGGCTAGGGTTGCATCCAACCGGTCGCGCCCGACGCCGCTCGCGGCGACAACCACAACGACCTCTGGTCGGTCCGCGAAAGCGTCCGCTAGTGCCACTAACGCGTCAGGATTGTGCTTCAGGCCCAGCGTGCCTGAGTAGAGGAATACGAACCGCTCGGCCAAACCCTGATACGTCGACCAGGAATTGATCTTCGGGCGGACGGGGATCCCGTCGATTGCTCCCCAATTCGGAATGACCGCCACCCGTTCGGGCCGTTCCTCAAAGCCGGTGAGGCTCTTGCGGAAGTCCTCGCTGATCAGCACCGTCGCATCACTTTGGGCGAGCTGGCGCTTGTCCATCCACCGATAGTAGCCGGCGATCGCCGCGCCGAGGCCTAGCCACTTGCTCGAGATCAGGCGTTCGATCGCAATACTATAGAAGTCCTGGATCCAGTTGATAAAGCGCCCACCGGCCTGGTGGGTGGCGGCCAGGATCGGACCCTGGGCATCCAGAGGTGTGTTTCCCGAGATCACAACATCGGGTTTGAGCTTGCGAATGCACTCCGCCAGCGCCTTCCCATAACGAATGTCGTTGCTGCGCCGGCTTATGAAATTGGATTTGGAGTAGTCCCGCCCGATATCGATAGGCAGGAACTCGAAGCCTTTGGGGTCCTGCTCGGTGCGGGTCATCACGCCCTTGGGACCCTTATCGCCTACAAAATAGGCGTGCCAAACGGTATGGCCGCGTTTCGCGAGTTCTCGCGAAAGGTCGACGGGAGAAGGGTGGCCCGCATAGTCATGAATCACGATGCGCAAACGCAGTCTCCAGGTCGGAATTGATGCGGTCTGTTAGGCTGTCGATATTACCTATCCATTGACGACGAATTCGCTCAGGTTAAGTTTTTGAAGTTGTCGCAACTACGTTATCCAAGTACCAGCCGTATGTCTGCTTGAGGCCGTCAAGCAGTTCAATGTTGGGGCGCCATCCCAGGGATCTCAATTTTGCGCCGCTCATCAATTTTCGGGGCGTTCCATCAGGCTTGGTCGTGTCGAATACAAGATCGCCGGCGAAACCGACCACTTCGACCACGGCTTCAGCAAGGGACCGTATCGTCAAATCAGTCCCCGAGCCCACGTTGACATGGGAATCGTCGGAGTAGGTTTGCATAAGATGGACGCATGCGTCGGCGCAGTCGTCGACGTGCAGGAATTCCCGGTATGGCGTTCCGGACCCCCAGACCGTGAGCGTGTCAGCGCCCGAAATCTTCGCCTCGTGCGCCTTGCGCAATAGCGCGGGCAGGACGTGGCTGGACTGGAGGTCGAAGTTGTCGCCAGGCCCATAGAGATTGGTGGGCATGGCCGAAATGAAGTCGCACCCATATTGGCGACGATAGGATTGGGCGAGCTTGATGCCGGCGATCTTGGCGATCGCGTACCATTCGTTCGTCGGCTCGAGCGCCCCGGTCAGGAGCGCCTCCTCAACGATCGGTTGCTCCGCGAATTTCGGATAGATGCAACTCGAGCCCAGGAACAGTAGCTTCTGCACCCCAGTCTCATGGGCCGCCTGGATGATATTCGCTTCGATCATCAGGTTGTCGTAGAGGAATTGGGCCGGGAAGCGGTCATTTGCAAGAATGCCGCCGACCTTCGCCGCTGCAAGAAAGACCACATCGGGCTTGTTGGACCGCATCCAGGCCTCGACATCGGCCTGTCGACGCAGGTCGACGGTCGAGCGGTCTGCGAAGACCAGGTCGCAACCCTCAGACGCGAGGCGGCGGACGATCGCCGCGCCGACCATCCCGCGGTGACCCGCCACCCACACCCGTTTGCCGGCCAGGGAGAATTGGGGCTCAGTCGTCATTGCGGCGGGCTTCCTTGGCCACGACGATCATGTCGCTCGCCACCATCTCGGCGCACAACTGCTCCCACTTGGTCTCATGGACCCAGCCGAGCTTGGTCTTGGCCTTGGTGGGGTCTCCGATCAGGAGTTCGACCTCCGTGGGGCGGAAGTAGCGGGGATCGACTTCGACCAGGACCCGTCCGGTCTTGGCGCAGGTTCCGCGCTCATCGACCCCTTCGCCGGACCACTGGATGTCGATATCGACTTCCTTGAAGGCCCGGGTGACGAAGTCGCGGACCCGCGTGGTTTCCCCAGTCGCCAGGACATAGTCGTCCCCATGATCCTGCTGCAGCATGAGCCACATGCCGCGGACGTACTCGCGCGCATGGCCCCAGTCACGCTGGGCGTCGAGGTTGCCGAGATAGAGCTTGTCCTGCATGCCCAGCTTGATCGCAGCGACGGCCCGGGTGATCTTGCGGGTGACGAACGTTTCCCCGCGAAGCGGGCTCTCGTGGTTGAACAGGATCCCGTTCGAGCCGTGGATGCCATAGGCCTCACGGTAATTCACGACGATCCAATATGCGTAGAGCTTGGCGACGGCGTAAGGGCTGCGCGGATAGAAGGGGGTTTTCTCGCTCTGCGGGACCTCCTGGACCAAGCCATAGAGTTCCGATGTCGAAGCTTGGTAAAACTTCGTCTTTTTCTCAAGCCCAAGGATGCGGATGGCCTCGAGCAGACGCAACGCGCCTACCGCGTCGGCATTGGCCGTATATTCCGGCGTCTCGAAGCTGACCGCGACGTGGGACTGGGCCGCCAGATTATAAATCTCGTCGGGCTGCACCTGCTGGACGATGCGGATCATGTTGGTGCTGTCGGTCAGATCTCCATAGTGGAGGATGAAGCGCGGCTCCGCTTCATGGGGATCCTGGTACAGGGACTCTATCCGCCCGGTGTTGAACGAGGAGGAGCGCCGCTTCACCCCATGGACCGTGTAGCCCTTGGAGAGCAGTAACTCTGACAGATAGGCTCCATCCTGGCCGGTGACACCTGTGATGAGGGCAACCTTGCCTGCGCCGGTCTGACTCATTTGAGCTCCATAGAAATTGTCTCCCGCGTGAACAACACCGGGCGACCTTAAGAAGTCTTGTTGTGTTGGGGCTTTGTCATTGCAGTCCGCGCCGGACGAGGCATCCGCTGGCGTTCCGCCACCGACCTCGATTTCAGCCCCGGGTTCTCAATAGGAGCCGCTACGGCTCAGCACCGCGGGCACCGTCCCCAACAGGATGCGGATGTACTGGCCGACGGACCGTTTGCGAGCGAACAAGACGTCCATCGCGACGCGCTGACGGTAGCTGACATCGTTGCGCCCGCTGATCTGCCAAAGGCCAGTGATACCGGGCCGCACAGAGGTGTAGGCCTTGAACCACCGGCCATATCGGGCGACTTCCGCAGATACGATGGGACGGGGGCCGACCAGGCTCATCTCACCGGCTATGACATTGAGGAGCTGCGGAAGTTCATCGAGGCTGGAGACCCGGAGAAAACGTCCAAAAGCAGTGACGCGCGGATCCATGCGGAGCTTATGGTCCGCCTCCCATTCGGCCTTCGCAGCAGGATCTTTCACGAGCAGTGCCTGGAGGCGACTCTCAGCGTCCACCACCATGCTGCGGAATTTCCAACACCGGAACGAACGCCCGCCAAATCCAATGCGTTGATGCCCGAATAGAATAGGACCGCCATCCTGAAGCTTGATGCCGATCGCAACGGCCAACATAAGCGGAGTGACAAAGACCAGAACAACGGTGGCAATAAGCACGTCTAGAATCCGCGACCCGTCGAACTTAGGTCTGGCCCCATCACGAGCGCCGGGTGCCACGTCGCGGCCGCTTGGCGTCGCGTTGGATGTTAGACTGCTTGTCCCAGATAGATACACGCCGCCGCCTCTCCGTCTTGATTGGCTTTCTACGCTGCCAATGTCACGCCAGCTAGAGCCTTCGCCCGTTCTGGGGTGAAATATTCTCGGGCGCCCCAAAAATACTCCAGGTGGATCGAATGCTGGTGCGCGAGCTGCAGCGTGGCGAACCTTCTTCAATCACATCGAGAGCTGAAACACGCCTTCAGCGTCAGACGTCGATCGATCGTCGCCACCCTTGAATAGTGGCGACTAAAAGACCTCGGGATCCCCGTTGCTCTCCAGGTCATCGATCTTAGGTTTCAATTGTTTGGACAATATGACGGGGCTGCTTGGAAGTCTGTCACAACAGTCTGGACGTCGCGCGAAGGCACGCGAAGCGCCGGATCAAATTGGTCTGTCTCCTGTCCGGCGTCGGCTTGTCGATGTCCCGCCTTCGGCCAAAGAAAAAGGGCGGGATAAAATCCCGCCCCCATCCAATACGCCCAAAGGGGATCCCTTGCGGCTTAGCTCACATAGTATTTCTTGTATTCCGCATAGTAGTAGCCCGGATCGCCGTAGCCGTACTTCGCCTGCTGCTTCATATCGACCTGGGTGAGTGCGACGCCCGCGAGGTGCGCGCCAGAGCCCTGAAGCAGCCTGAAGGCCGCTTCGATCGCGTGCTGCGGGGTCTTGCGCCAGCGGGCCAGGAACACGACCGCATCCGCCTTCGGCGCCAAGACGCGCGTGTCGGCGATAGGCAGCAACGGGGCCGTGTCAAGGATGACGAGGTCGTAGCGGCTGCGGAGCTGTTCAAGAAGGCGGTCCATCGCCACCGTCCCGAACACGTCCTTCGGCGTGAAGTTGCTTTTCGCGAGCGGCAGGAAGGAGGCGCCGCTGGCTTCGTCGAAGGTCAAGGCCTCGTCCAGCGTGTGTTCGCCGCTCAGCACCTCGAGCAGGCCTATGACCGGTTCGGTCTTGAGTAATCGGTTCACCGTCCGGCGGCGGAGGTCGCAGTCGACGATCACAGTGCGAAGGCCCTGGAGCGCTGACGAACGGGCAAGGCAGACCGAAGTAGTCGTCTTGCCTTCGCCGGGCAACGACGACGTGACCGCGACGATCTTCACCGGCTCCCCGAGGCGGGAATAGACGATGGAGGCCCGTAGGTTTCTGAAGGACTCGGAGAAGCTCGATAGCGGCTTGCTCACGATATAGTCGATCGGCGCCTCTCCGTTGGCGTCGGCCACGGAGTTGAGGAGCGGTATTGATCCGAGATAGGCGGTCTCGAGCCGGCGTTCGACATCCTCGGCGGTCGCAACGCCCGCATCAAGCATTTCAGCTAGGACGATGGCCCCGAGGCCCGCGCCAATCGCGAGAAGGACGCCCAGCGCAAGATTGAGCGATACGTTCGGTGAGCTCTGTTTGGTCGGAATCTTGGCCTTCGAAACAACCCGCGCGTCGGACTGCTCGATCCCCTGCTGGCTGCTCGTCTCCTTGAAGCGGTTCAGATAGCTCTCATAGAGAGTGCGTGAGGCCTCTGCGTTGCGCTCAAGCTCATTGAGCTTCACCGAAGCCCGGTTGTTCGTGGCAAGGGCGCCCTTGGCGCCGCCAAGGCTGCCGGCGACTGCAGACGCACGCTGGGAGGAGACCTGAGCTTTGGCCTGGAGGTTTGAGACGATCCGCTGGATTTCCTGCTGGATCTGGGCATCGATGTCCGACAGCTGGCGTTTCGCCTTCAGCATCTCGGGGTGGCGGTCGCCGTAACGTCCCGCGAGGTCAGCCACCTGGCCTGAGACCTGGGCGCGCTGGGCCCGCAGTTGCTGGATGACGGGGGAGTCGAGGGCTTCGCCGACATCGCCCCCGTTGGACCCTCGGGCCAACTGCTGCTTGGCCGTGTTGAGGCGGGCGTTGTCCTCGGCCACCTGGGCCCGGGCCTGGGCGAGCGACTGATTGTAGCTAGAGATCTCTTGCTCGGTGAGGCTCGTGCCTGAAGCGCTCAGGAGATTGTTGGCGATCTTATACTGCTGGACAGTAGCTTCGTCCTGCAGCACCTGGCCGCGGAGTTCTTCGAGGCGCGAGCTCAGCCACTTATTAGCCTGCTGCGTCGCGTCGAATTTCGCCTCCAATTGTTCGAGAAGATAGAGTTCAGCGAACTTGTTGGCGATCGTCGCGGCCTTTTGGGGGCTCTGCGACTGGTAGGCGACATTAATCACATAGGTCAGGCCGGAGCGTTTGACGCTCAGCCCGCTCAGCACCGTGTCTACCACCTTCTCGTGCAGCTTTTGCTGGCCCAGGGGGCTCAACTTCACTTCCGAAGGCGGGGTGGCGCCGAGGATCGCGCCGATGCTCGCGGTCACGGCGGCGAGGCCCTCCGGCTTGTGGACCCGGCTATTGAATTCTGGGTCAGCTTCGAGGTCGAGGGCCTTGGTGACGCGTTCGGCCAGTTGGCGCGACTTCAGAATCTCAACTTCGGTATCGACGGTGGCCGAGTCTGCAGGAAGGCCAGAAAGCACCTCTTGGACGTCGGACACCTTCTCCTTGCGCGTATCCAAGAGAACATTGGCGGTCGCCGTGTATTTCGGCGTGGCTTGGAGGGTGACAACCACCACCGCGACAAACACCGCCAGAGCCACGGCGCCGAACAGACGCAGTCGCCGCCGGAAGGCGGAATAGATGCGGCGTAGGTCGATCTGCTGCCCGAGGCCGCCCGCAGCGACATCTTGGGAACCTGCGACCTGGGGCGGAAGATCTGCGCCCAGGGGGGCAGGGCTGAACTGGCTCATTGCGGGATACGCCTCAAAAAGATTAGGGCCAGACGTCTATTAGACGGCTGGCCCAGAATTGGACCACCGTGGCGGTCCTTTCAAGAGTCGCGCCACTCAGAAATCGAGTGAACGCGATATTGATTAAAATTGTAGTGTAAGCCCGGCGGAAACCTTGTTGACTTCATAGGCGGCGCCACGATCTGCAACGAGACCCGAAGTGGTCCGCTTCTCGTAAGCATAGCCCGCCGTCAGACCCACATTCCGGTTCACCAGATACGTGCCCCGCAAGCCAGCCGAGGTCACCTTGTCTTCGCGGGTCGAACCTTGATATTCGTCCTTGCCCGTACCGATGTTCGCCGACAGGAGCACGTTGCGAAGTAACTCGTGATCGACACGGATCGACGCCGTGTTCGCGATGTAGGACGCGACCTTCAGCGCAGCCGAGTCCTTGATCGAGCGGCTGCCCACAACGGTGACCGTGGTCAGCTCTGACGGGAACCACTCGACCTGGGCCCGGGCTCCGAAGCCGTCCACGTCCTTTACGGTCGAGTCCTTGTAGTCCTGCTTCATGTAGCCAAGGCCGATTTCGCCGCGGAGCAGGGCGCTGAGCTCGAAATTTGCGCCGCCGAAGACGTTCACGCCTTCCGAGTCCCGGGTGAGGGAAACCGCGGGCTTGTCGAGCCGATAGTCGCGGCGATTGCCGATCACTTCGATGAACAATGCGGTGTCCGGGCTGACCGCATAGTCAGCGCGACCGGAGATCGCGCTTTCCACGCGATCGCGGTAGTCTTGGTCGATCTTGCCAGTCTTGCTGGCTACGTCGTCGTAATTGTACTTGTCGGCACCGAAACGCCCGGTCAGCTTGAGGCGGTTGAATTCCTTGAAGGCCGAGATGTTGCCGCTCGTCAGGTCATACCGGGTGGCCTCGTTCGCACCGGTCGCCGAGTCGGGCGAGGTGCGCGGCTCGGTGTAGCGGCCGTAGCTGACGCCGCCGTTGATCGCGGAGTCCCGAGCCACGTCGATGCGACCGTTCGCGCCAAGGCTGTAGTCGTCGGTGTTCTCGGAGTCATGCTTGCTGTAGCGATTGAGAGACCCGCGGGCGAACAGCGAGAGTGCGTGCCGGTTCCAGTCGGAGGACAGCGTAACGTCAGGTTGGACATGCCACACCGTGTCGCTGGTCGTCGTCGACTTCTGGGCAAAGATATTGTCGTTGCTCTCCACTGTCGTGGTGAGCTTCGGGAATAGCAGGAAGGACCCGGTCCGGATGCCGGCCGCTTGGTAGTCGGGCCGCGGACGCGCCGTCACCGACACGTTCCGGTCGCGCGCGAAGTTCGACTGGGCGGTGGCCTGATCATCAAGGCTGATCGACGCGTTGCCGTCGGCGGCGAGCGCCGGGTGAAATGCGCCTGCGAAAAGGACGGCGGCAGCGCCCGCCATTAGAAGTTTGCGATCAGAGCTCACCGATAATATCCCCATCATCGTAGCAAGAATTGGAGCGCCGGTTCCCAGACCCTGGGCCCGGCGCGTTTTTGACCGGGCTGACGCCCGGGAGATTGCCGCAGGCTGCGATTAGCCGACGTAGACGACGACCGTAGTATTGCCGCCCGTGTCGGTCGACGTGCCGCCGGTCGAACCCGGTTGGCCGTTGTCAGCCGTGGAGGTGTTGGTGTTGGTGTTGGTCGACGCGTTCTGGGTGAAGGTCAGCACGGTCGAGTCGCTCGTGTTCGAGGCGGTTTGAACCGTCGTCACGATCGGGGCGAGCACGGTGGTCAGGGTGGTGTTGCCGGCGCTTTGAGCTTCGGCCTGAACCGTTTGCATGGTCGTGAGCACATCGGCCTTGGTAAGGCCAGCGTCGGCCGCCTTGTTCAGGGCCGCGATCACTTGCGCCTTGGAGGTGGCGGCGGCCAGTTCGGCCTTCAGGTCGGCGAGCGCCTTGGTCTTGGCCTCGGGCGAAAGGGTCGCGGCGGCTGCGACGGTGGTGGTGGTCACGACGCCGCCAATGACGGCGGTCGCGATGAGGGCCCGAGCAGCAGCGCTCAGGACGGCGTTCTTAATCATGTGTCGCGCTCCAGGGACATCGGCGCGCCCATTGCGCACCTGAGATTGGTTGTATGAAGGGTCATACCCGGATTGGTGGCTCAAGTCGATTCCCGTCTGGCGATATTTTTTTGGCGCATTTGAGTATTCGGCGCTCATCGCGTGACCATTCGGTGACAATTGGGCGGATTAATTAGCCAGCTCTTGCTCTTGGCGTGCGCAAGCTTTGCACCGGAAGGGTCTGCCCGCAACTGACGGGTGGGAAGTGTGCGGGGGCATTGACTCTATTTCACGCTAGGCGACTTGTCAGGAATGGACGGCGCCCGCGCGAATTGCGTTAAGGATGCGGAGCCTTGAGACTCCGAAAGATCTCAGCCCGCCTCGATCAGCCACAGCGCCGCGATAAGTTGGCCTTCGCCGCTCCGAATGCTGGAGAGGGTATTGCGCATATTGGCAACTTGACTGCCAACTTGCAGAAAGGCGAGGGCTTCGGCGTGCGCCGCCTTTCGCGTGGCCGGGCTCAGGTCGCCCCAATGGTCCAAGGCGAACTTGACCCGCCAGGATGCGGCGAAGGGGTCATAGGGGGCGAGGTCATAGGACTGAGCCAAATCGCGTTCGCCCTGGGCCGTCAAACGCCCGTGCTCCCGGAAATCAATATAGGCCAGGCGCAGGCGGGCATTGGTGTTGTAGGCGTTCAGGCTCAGGGCGGAATGGGCGAGGGCCCTGGCGGGCGAATAGTCGTGGGTCCGGAGCGCGCGATTGACCGCGAGACGGGCCTGGCCGTCCTCGGTGGTGTCGAATTTCAGCGCGATCGGCGCCCGCCCGGACGCGGTCTCGCGGGATATCTCGGAGAGCGCCAAGCCGCTTCCGGTGGTGCCGGCGAGCCCGAGGACGACGGCGCTGATCAGGGAGGGGAGCTTGCTCATCGCGTGCTGCTGCCTTGGGAGAGGCCGAAGGTCAGGCCGAGCAGAAAGGCCCAGTTCATCGCGAAGGAATAGGTCTGCAGGTCGAAGTCGCTCACCCCGTGGACAAGGACGACGACGTGGGCCGCGAACAGGGCGAACAGAAGGCTGGTCATCCGGGTGCGGTTCAGCGTGCGCCGGAACGCCGTGAAGAGGATCAGCGCCAGGCTTGCGAACATTGGAAGCGCTGCGAGGACGCCACCTTCTTCCAGCCATTGCAGATAGACATTGTGGACGGCCCGGATATTCCAGAGATCCACGAAGTTGGTGGCCGTGTTTAGGCTGCGGTTCACCGCGTCGAAGGAGCCGAGCCCATACCCCATCCACGGCGCGGCGAGGAACGCCTGCCAATGGATGGCCCCTATCCTCGCCCGGGCGGCGGCGGTTGCGCCACCCTCCAGCGCTCGATTTATAAAGAGATCGCCGGCCACGAACACGACGACCAGGGCGAGCGCGCCAGCCAATCCGCTCAGGATCAACGCACGGCTGAACTTGATGCGGCCGGCGAAGACTTGCAGCAGAAGAAAGGCTGTGAAGCCGGCCGCCGCCGCGGCCGCGCTACCCCTGGAGCCGGACATGACCAGACAGATCAGGCTCACGGCCAGTGTCGCGCCGTAGGGCGCGACGTCCACCCACTTGCTTCGGCGCCCGGCGCGGAATGTCGAGGTGATCGGACCCAGGGCGACGACGGCCAGGACGGCGAAAAACCCGCCTGCCGTATTGGGCGCCAGGAAATGGGCCTCAAGGCGCGGGCCGCCGTGACCGGTGCCGCCGGAGACATGCAGCAGGAACGCCCAGAGTGAGAAGAGCCCGCCGGCCAGCACGAAACCGTTGACGGCCGTCTTGGCGCGACTGTCGGACATCGCCGTCAGCGCCCCGATGACGTAGATCGCGCCCAGTCCGCACAGCTTGATGATTTCGATCGTAGTCTGGGTCTTGTTGACCGTCGTCGACCCGGGGTGGACGCCGATATAGTCCCAGACCGGGGCGGGTCCGCCGGGGCCGTAGGGCGTCAAGGACAGCGCCGCGACAATGATGCTGGCCGCGAACAGCCCGGCCGGAACCTCCAGGCCCCTCAATTTTGAGAAGTCTCGGCGCAAACCCGGATGGACCAACATGCCGAGCATGATGATCGAGGCGGCCAGGCAGAGGGATAGCGCGCTGTTGGCGGTCAGGCCGGCGTAGAAGTAATGCCCGCCATAGATAAGTATGAGGCCTAACAGCGTTACGCCAATTCCTTCGGGCGCGCGGAAACCTGTCGGTTCAGACTGAGCGCGGCCAGAGGATCGTCGCGACCGCGTCGCCATTTGTCGCCTACCCAAATCAATGATCGCGGGCAAACAATACCATTAGAGAGCGATGAGCAAGACCGTCGCCTTGCCATCAGTGCTCTTTCGGACCACTTGCGGCTGGTTCAGCGACGCCCAATTCTCCGTGGAGCCAGCAACTTGGCGTTCCTCCCAATGATATCCGGTCTTGGACCAGGGGAGAATCCAGGGGCTTAGACTGTCGAGCACATAGTCGCCGCGGTCAGTCGACAGAATCAGCACCGCATGACGGGCGCCTCGGAAGGTTGTCGCCACCGCGATCGAGAGGGCCGACCTTGGCACGCCGGCGATCAACAGGGCGCGACGCTTCTCAAGGACGAAGTCTTCGCAGTCGCCCGCATTGACGCCGGTCTCAAGCGGCAGGGTCCAGTCCTCCTCGACCCCGTAGAGCTCCAGGTCGGAACGCTTCAGGATGGCCCGATTGATCCGTTCGTTCACCGACTTCACCTCTTTCCAGAGGTCGGGGGTCAGGATGATCGGCCCGGAGGCGATCTGGGCCGGGCCGCGCGCGGTGACCTGACCTTCCTGGCGCAAGGCGTTCAGGCGCGCCATGGCGTCCCCGACGCCGACGCGGCTTCCGCCCACCGACGAGGCGGGGGGGGCGAGAAGGGCGACATCTTGCGGCACGGGCGGCGCGAGGCTCAGGCTGTAGGTCGAGGCATAGCGCACGCGAACGTTGCGATGTCCCAGATTGAGCCAGCTGGGCCGGGCCGCGTCGGCCGCAGGGGGCGCCGTCAGAAACGGAGGCGGATCGATCGCCGCAGTCGGGGCCGCGTTGGGACCGACTTGCGGGGCGGCGTTGATCATATCCTGGACCGCCAGGATCCTGGGGTCCGTGGCGTCGGCCAGGCGCGGGGCATTAGACGCCGTCCCGCGCTCGCATTCCAGCTGATCCTTGCGGCAGAACGCGACCCATCCGTCAGGCGCGGCGACGGGCGCGCCCAAGGGCATGGGAGTCGACGGCTCCGGCATCGCGGCGAAAGCCGCAGTGGGAGCGGCCAGGCCAAGTATGAGAATGCGCCCTAAGCGGGCCTTTCGAGTAGACACCCCAACTCACCTTCTCGGTTTTGTTGGGTGTATTCCTACAGGCCGCCTGTCAATAAACGCTGTATTGATGTGGTTTAGTTGGCGTGAATTTAGATGGTTGACCGAATGTTATTGTTAATTGGGGATGAATTCGGCTTTCATCTATTGTTCAGGATTGGTCATACAAATTAACTAGTGCGCGGGACATTGAATTCCCCAGTGCGCAACAAATAGGCGAGTTGGCAGGGTTCTTGCTGTTTCGTCCTTCGCCGCATTGCGGTAGAGAAGCGGGCGAGGGATGCCCCGTTTTCGGAGCGAGTAGGTTTAATGACGAAGTGGTTTGGTCTGATTGCGGCCTGTCTGATGTTCGCCCTCACGCTGGGGGCCGCGGAAGCGCGGGCCGCTGACGCGCCGTCTGGCGGCACGCGCGCAATTCCGGAATATCGTCTTGGGCCGGGCGATAAGGTCAGGGTCACGACCTTTGGCGAGCAATCCCTGAGCGGTGAGTTCTTCGTGGGCGCCTCGGGCAAGATCTCGGTGCCGCTGGTCGGCGAACTGCAGGCGGCCGGTCTGACCGCCCGCCAGTTCCAGACGAGCTTCGAGGAAGCCCTGAAGGACGGCTATCTCAAGGAGCCGAAGGTCAGCGTCGAGATCTTGAACTACCGGCCCTTCTATATTCTGGGCGAGGTCGAGAAGCCCGGCACCTACCCCTATACCTCCGACCTCAACGTCCTCAACGCCGTCGCAACCGCGGGCGGGTTCACCTATCGCGCCAACAAGAAGCGGGTGTTCATCAAGCGTCAGGATAGCGACAAGGAAGAGGCCTATGACCTCGGCCCGACCACCCAGGTCGCGCCCGGCGATACGATCCGCATCGAAGAGCGGCTGTTCTAGGGCATTCGCCTCGCCGCCGACGCGGCCCTTTTAGAACCTCGTCCTGGGGGATGGATGCAAACGGTGCTGGTCTCGGGGGGCGCGGGCTATGTTGGCTCGCACACCTGTCTTCGCCTGTCCGAGGCGGGGTTTCGTCCGGTCGTCTATGACAACCTGTCAAACGGCCACGCGGAATTCGCCCAATGGGGGCCGCTGGAGATCGGCGACATCGCCGACTCCCGGCGACTGGACGAGGTGTTCGCCAAGCACCAGCCGGTGGCGGTCCTGCACTTTGCGGCCCTGATTGAGGTGGGTGAATCGGTCAAGGTCCCGGCGCGCTTCTATGAGAACAACGTCGCCGGGGCGCTCAACCTGATCGAGGCGGCGCGGCGCGCTGGCGTGAAGGCCTTCGTGTTTTCCTCGACCTGCGCCACCTATGGGGATCCCCAAAGGCTGCCCATGGATGAGACCCATCCCCAGGCGCCGCTCAATCCCTACGGACATTCCAAATTGATGGTCGAGCAGATCCTGCGCGACCTGGATCGCTACGCGGACTTCCGCTCGGTGGTGCTGCGCTATTTCAATGCCGCGGGCGCCGATCCCGACGGCCGGATCGGCGAGTGGCACGAGCCGGAGACCCACGCCATTCCCCTCGCCATTCGCGCGGCGATGGGCTCCAACCACGGATTCAAGATCTTCGGCGACGACTACGATACGCGCGACGGCACGGCCGTGCGCGACTACATCCATGTCCTCGATCTCGCCGACGCTCACGTCCTGGCCCTCAAGCATTTGCTGAACGGCGGCGGCAGCGAGGTCTTCAATCTGGGGACGGGAACCGGAACCACAGTTCGTGAGCTCTTGGAGGCCGTGCGTGCGGTCGCCGGCGGCAGTTTCGACGCGAAGGCGGCACCGCGCAGGCCGGGCGACGCGCCCGTCCTAGTCGCCGACAACCGCAAGGCAAGCGAGGTCCTGGGGTGGACACCGCGATTTGGGTTGACCGACATCGTCGAGACCGCCTGGCGTTGGCATCAGACCGAGGCCGCCCGCATGGGCCGCGCCGCAGACTAGGAGATTCCGAGCGTGGCCGTAATTCCAGTGGTGATGTGTGGCGGGTCCGGAACGCGCCTTTGGCCAGCGTCTCGCCCTGTGCGACCTAAGCAATTCGTGCCGTTGACCGGGGAGCGTTCAAGCTTTCAGGATACAGTTCTAAGGGTCCTGGGGCTCGACTGCGCGGCCCGGCCATTGATCGTTGCCGGTGTCGCCCATCGGGACGTGATCCTCTCCCAGCTCGCCGAGATTGGCGTCGAGGCCGATCTGCTATTGGAGCCGGAGGCGCGCGACTCCGCCGCTGCCATGGCTGCCGCGGCCGTCTGGATCAAGGACCGTGACCCTGAAGGTGTCGCTGTCGTGGTTTCGGCAGATCATGACGTGCCGGACGCCGTCGCCTTCCGGGCCTCGGTTAATCAGGCCGTCGCCGGTGCGCGTGCCGGGCGGATCGTGACCCTCGGCGTTCGCCCAACCTCACCCTCCAACGCCTATGGCTATATTAGGCCGTCGAGCGGGGAGGGCGTGCAGGCTGTTCTAGCGTTTGTCGAAAAGCCCGACGTAGCAACCGCGGAGATTTATCTGAGCGAGGGCTACCTGTGGAACAGCGGCAACTTCGTGGTCGCGGCCTCAGTCCTGGCGGCGGAACTCGAGGCCCACGCGCCAGAAGTCCTTGCTGCGGCCCGGACGGGGCTCGCCGGCGCCGAGACCTATGGAGTGGTTCAGGTTTTGGGCGACGGGTTCCGCAAGGCGCCCAAGATTTCAATCGACTACGCGGTCATGGAGAAGACCGACCGTGCATCAGTGCTCCCGGTCGCATTCGATTGGTCGGATGTGGGGGCCTGGGACGCCGTCCTCGATGCTTCGCCGCGTGACGTTGAGGGTAATGCCGCCTTCGGTGATGTGCTGCTGATCGATACTGCCAACTCCGTCGTTCGCGCCTCATCGGGACGCAGAATCGCCGCCATCGGCGTGTCGGACCTAGCGATCGTCGCAGATGGCGACGACATCCTGGTCTGCGATCTCGCTCACAGCCAGACCGTTAAGAAGGCGGTCGATCAGTTCAAGATCCGGGGGTCTGTTCGGTCGGCCTTCACCACCCTGGCTGAGGCCCAGGCTTGGTACGACCGTTGGCTCAAGACCAGTGCTCTGCCGCTGTGGTGGAGCCTCGGCGCTGACCACGAGCGTGGCGGGTTCATCGAAGCCCTGAGTGTTATCGGTGAGCCCCGTCCGGCCCCAAGGCGTGGCCGTGTCCAAGGTCGCCAAGTCTTTGTCTATACGACGGCGGGTGAGATGGGCTGGGCTGGCCCCTGGAAACAGGCTGCTCAATATGGCCTCGACTACGCCTTCCGCCATTTCCAACGACCCGATGGCTTATTCCGATGCCTTGTGTCGGTTGATGGCGCGCCGCTGGATGACCGGGCGGCTGTCTATGACCAAGCCTTCGCCCTGCTGGGTATGGCGATGTTGCACCAGGCTGGTGGAGGTGGTGGCCGTGACCTAGTCGCCGAGGCCCGGCGTACCCGCGCGGGCTTGGAGTCCATGCGTTACGAAAAGGGCGGCTTTCGCGAGACCGACGATCATCCCTTCCAGTCCAACTGCCACATGCATGTGCTTGAAGCCTCACTGGCATGGGCGGAGGCGGGTGATACGACTTGGAACGAGCTCGCCGATGAGATCGCCGAGTTATCACTCTCGACGTTCATTGATTCTAAGGGTGGATTCCTGCGGGAATTCTTTGACGCTGATTGGAATCCTGCGCCCGGTGACGATGGCCGCCGCGTAGAACCCGGCCACCAGTTCGAATGGGCCTGGCTCTTGGCGCGCTGGGGAAAGCTACGAGGCCGAGAAGACGCCATGTTCGTGGCGCGGAGGCTCTTTGAGCATGGAAAGCGTGGCGTAGATGCTCGTGGCGTCGCCTGCAACGCGCTCTGGGACGACTTGACCGTCTGGGAGACCGAATCCCGTCTATGGCCACAGACCGAATATTTGAAGGCGGCCCTGATCTTGGGCGAAGAGGTTGATGCTTTGGCCGCTGCCAACGGCCTGAAGCTCTACCTCCAGACCCCAGTCTCAGGCGTCTGGTACGATAAACTTCGCGCTGATGGGACTTTCGTGGATGAGCCCGCGCCGGCGAGTTCGTTCTATCATATCATCTGCGCTGTTCAGGAGCTGACAAACCACCAACTCAGCCAAGGTTGAGTGGGGCGAGCCTGCGACACCCTGCCGTTTTGACGAAGCGGCGCCGTCAACCAATTCTTCGCCATGTCGCGTGACACTCCATTAGCGGCGCTCGTGTAGCCATAAGAACAACAAAGGCGCGGGAAACTCCAATGGCGGCTCACGGCATGGCGAAGACGGCTGAGGTTGGCGCTGAGGCGACGCGCGTTCGCCGCCGCATGCGACCTCGCGCTATGCGTCCCACCGATGCGGCTCACGAAAGTCCCGCCGCCGCTCTGCAAGCGCAATTGGCGCAGTCGTGGTCTGAGGCACCTCTAGAGCATAAGTGGTCGGCGAGGCGTTCTCTGGCCTTCATATTGGTTTTCAATGGTGTGTTTTGGGCAGGGTTGGCCCTGGTCGTCGCGCCTCTACTCGCCGCGATCCGATAGGCAGGACGTCTCGGGCAGGAGGCGAGGCCTCGCCGCGCAATGTCCTTGTGCTGTGACAGGGCAATTCTTGGGGCCGCAACTCGCCTTAGACCCGACGAGGGTGAATGGCTTATTGGGACACTATTTTTCCGCGCGCACATTGAAACCCGGTTCGGGTGACAAATTCCCCGCAAGGGTGATGCGCGCGCCAGGAACACCAGATATACCGCCGTTATGCGCAAGTGCGTCCCGCCAGGGGGACGGCGCTAAGATATGGCTGAAAGTCCAGGAGACCGGATCGTGGCCAACCTCTTTGGCGCCTGAAGTCTCTAGGCTGCGGGTGGCCCTAAGCGCGCCTCATCGACCTAACGGGGTCTCGAGGCTGTTGGCTCGTCTTCGGCGAACGGCTCAAGGCCCTTGGCGGCCTGATCATCCCCGTCTGTGGGGCCCTCGACTGCGCCATCGGCCTCATCCGAACTCGGCAGCGCTTGGGGCGTATTGTCCGCTACAGCGCCGTCCGAGGCCTCGGCTTCAATCTCCTGGTCTGACGCCTCTCCGTCTTCTTCCGGCTCCGCGATGTCGGCCTCAACCTCCCAAGCTTCATTGGCAGCACGGCTCAGTTCGTCGTGCGAAGACGGCGCAGCCTGAAGTTCGAGCAAGGCGTTCCATGTGGCCGGGGTGAACCTCGACAAGGCTACGCTCTGCGGGCCTGGCGTACTCACGGGCTCAGGCAAGGGGTATGAGCCTGGGTCCTGAACGACTGACGTCGCCTCTGGGTGCGCCGAATTCTGGCCGAGTAGAGCCGGAACAGGGGCGATCTGGCGGTCGATGGCGATCATGGAACCCTTCCTCCCTCAGCCCAGCAATTGAGAGAGATTTGGTCAACAAAACTTCAACTCGGACCTTGTGCAGAGGCTCCTAAGACCGGGGCTTTCAGCGACAAGTGAAGCCCTCTCAGATCATGGTCACGGCTTCAACCCGGGGGAGGCTGTGGAACGGTTTCGGTCAGTCCGAGAACAGACTTGCGCTGTTGGGCAAAGGGGCCGCGCCAGGGGAGGCGAACATCGTCGGATCAGGGCTTCAGGCTTGGCCCTTGGTGCGGCTCTGTAGGCGCAATAGCTCGCCTGGCGGATGATTTCTCTACAGTAACGCTTTGAACAAGCGCTACTTTTAGGAAAATATATAATTTGTTTACCAGCGAACCAAGCGCGAAGGGCGGCATTGACTTACGGACTGCCGAGACCTGACGGAGCGCTTTGTCCTCCAGGCCGGACCACCTGACCTGGAGAGCACATGAACAAGATCACCTCGACTTGCGGGGCGCTGGCCCTTTGCCTGATGTCCGCCGCTTGCGCCACCCACCAGACGGCGCGGCTGGAGTCTCGCGGCGCCCTTTCCGATCCCGCAAACGTGCGCCGCGCGGAAGTCGCCGCGGTGCGATCGGCCTATTGGGGCGACAAATGGACCGCCGCCAATCTCTTCGAGCGCGCTAATGCGCCGGGAATGAGCGTAGTCGACCGCTTCAATCTGGCCGCCACCTATCAGGCGACCGGCCGGCTGGCGGAGGCCGCGCCGCTCTATCGCAGCGTCCAGACCGACGGTTGGGCCAAGCGGGTGACGAGCGCGCCGGTCGACGCCGACCACACCCATCGCCTTGTCCGCTTCAACCTCGCTGACGAGGCGACCTCACGTCTGGCCTATATTGACCTGCAAATGGCGGAAGCCGCGCTGATCTCTCGGCCCGCCGCGTCCACCATCCGATCAGCGGAAGCCGCCGGGACCCCGGCCTCCGCGATTGTCGGAACGCCTGGGCGAGGTCGCATCTCAGACGCCGCGGCGATCGCGCGTGACGCCAGCATCCAACCGCTTCAATAGGCGAGGAAGGCGGGCGCTTCCCCCCGCCGACCGAGCTTGGTCCGGCGGCAGGCGCGCCTGAGCGTCGCCCTAAGAGGCGAGGTGAGGGCCGCTTCGCCGCCGGCCTGCCGGGCGAAGCTGGCGCGAACCTCCGCCCGACCCTTCAGAGCGAGCCCCAGACTTGACTGGACCGTCGTCGACCGGGAATGGCGTCCACTAGCGCCTGGGCGTCGTGGCGATTTCGGCGCGCGCATTCCAGGCGACCATGGCCTCATCCAAAGTATCCTCCGGCGGGCCCTCGGCGAGGCAATCCTCACACCGGACGAAATAACAATCGACATCGCTGGCGATGGTCGAAGTCTGGCGTTCGCCACAGAACGGGCAGGGCAGAAGGGCCGCACGCGTCATCGAGATCTGCTCCTGGGGAAGGTGAGACGGGGCGTCAGCTAAGCTGTCAGAGCCACAGCCGACAATCCAGACGACGCCTCAAGCGAGGTCTGGATGACATGGATCAGATCCAGGTCCGGATGATAGGTCGTCATGACGTAGCCGCTGTCCTCCTGGCGGGCCACCAGTCCCAATTTCTCCATACGCTCAAGCTTACGCCGCACGGTCTGACGCGGGATCCCGGTCATCTCCGACAGGGCCGTGGCCGTCAGAGAGGCCACAAAAGTATCCTGCGAGAATTGCTTGGTCTGTTGGCGTTGAAGCTCTGCAAGGCCGGCAAGGATAAACGCCGAAAGGATCTGAAACCCTTCCGCGTCCACGCCCTTGCGTCCGCGTAGATTGGTAAAGAAGCGAAATATCTTTGAGGCGAGGTGCAGACGAGTTTGAACTAAATTCAAGTTCTTCTGCAGGGCTACACCGCCCTTATCACTGGTTGTGTTGAGCAATTATCACGCGTCCCCCGGTGGCGTAGAGACAGTTGAAACATGCCGGACACATTGCCTCCAAGAGACAAATATCGACGTTCACCGAATTTGGGTAATTCCCGGATTTGGGGTTATCGACGTGTCGGGCCCGTGAGCGGCTCAGGTCGGGGGAGGCGTCGGTGGGGATGCGGGCGGCGCATGGCCCGGACAGGTTCCGCCATGGGCCTCGATGCGGGCGCACAGCCGGGTCAGCGTATGCTCGTGGGTGCTTTCATAGACTTGGGCGGCGGCCGTGATCGTGGACTTCAGCACACCGGGCGCAGCCTGTTCGGCGCCGACAATGAACGCCACAACGCAGAGAAAGAGGACCTGAACGCCCAGCATGCCAGACGCCTAGGGGCAGTTCGGGAAGGGGGCGCCAGCTTCGCCAGCCGCCAAGCATCGAGCGGTCTGCACGGAGGCGGATAGATGATCGGAATATTGCTTGATCACGGGGCCGGCGACGACGCCCGCGCCTGCTGCGGCGATCCCAAGGGTCGCCAGAAGAATCGTGGCCTCGACGGACGCGAGGCCACGGGTGTCATGCAAAAGCCCCCGCAACGACACACCGATATCTCTCAGGAGATTGTGGTTCATTGCGAGGGCTTTCTCAATTAATTCAGAAACTTAAGCGGGAGGAGGTGTCGCCTTCTTGGTGGCGACCTTCTTCTTCAGCTTCTTCTTGGTCTTGTTGGTGGCCTTCTTCTTCAGATTCTTCTTGTTCTTCGCGGCCTTCTTTTTGTTCAGCTTCTTACCGGTCTTCTTGCCCTTCTTCTTGTTGAGCTTCTTACCGGTCTTGCTGCCCTTCTTCTTCTTAAGATTCTTCTTGGTCTTGTTGACCGTCTTCTTCTTAAGAGTCTTCTTCACTTTCGGCGTGGTCGTGCCGGTCGTGGTCTGCGCCGAAGCAACGGACCCTTCCGGGACAATGGTCGAAAACGCGAACATCGCCACAAGAGCGAAGACCGCTGCGCGTATTAGCTTAATCATTAAGCCCCCCAATCCCTTTCCAGCACGAGCAGTGCAATACTCTGTTCATCATAGGCGGTTGGGAAGCGGTGCTCCAGATTGGACCTGCTCAGTTTGAGCGCGCATTCTAGACCTCGTACAAAGCACGCAGCAAGGCTTGGAACGATGGTCCAACCAGTACGATAAGAATCGCTGGCATAAAAAAGATCACCAAGACTATGATCATATAGACTGGAATTACCTCAATACGTCGCCTCAACTCGAAGTCTCTTCGCTCGAAGCTATTTTCGAGGTAAATCCTCAGGCGTTCTCGAAGATCATCACCATTGGCTTCGGCGTCTTTTGCAAGTCTCAGCAATTCAACCCCAGCGGGGCTTGTATTGGCGTCCGACGTCACGTGACCCGGATTGGGCGCGAACTGCATCCGCCGCCATAGGCTCTGGAGGCGCAAGATCACATCGTCATAGTGCGCGCCGGCCAAATTCAGCGCTAAGCCGATCGAGGAGGCGGGTGGTGCGCCCGCTTCCGCCGCCGCCAAGGCTGCGACCGCGGCCAGCTCGCAGGCCTCTTCGTCGCGAATGCGGGTGACGCGGCCCGAACTCATTCCATGGTCCTCGCCAAGACATTGAGCACCACCCGGCCCCAGGTCACCAGGCAAGCCGAGATCGAGGTCAAGGTGCGGCCCTCTTCGGTGCCAAGCAGGGCGGCGTAAAACACCCCGGCGTTGACGATCGACAGACCCAGCACCAGGAAGAAGAACAGGGTGATCATATTGGCCTGCCAACGGATCTGCAGCAGGGCCAGCTGCTTCTTCTTCGCCAGGTCATCGGCCATGCCGAGGGAGCTGCGGAAGGCGTCCATGAACCGGGTCGGATCGCCCCCGTTCTCGCGGTGGACCAGATAGAGTTGGAAGACGAGTTCACTCAAAGGCCAGCGCCGCAGGGCCTCTTCAATGCGTCCGCCGAAACGCCCGGCCGCATTGGCCGCCAAGGCCGCGGTCAGGGCGGCGCCGCCCGGGTATTCCAACCGCGCCGCCGCCTGACCCAGCGCCGTCTCGAGCGGTACGCCAGACCGCGCCAAGGGGGTGGCCTGTTCCAGCAATTGGCGAACATTGGTGCGCTCATCGCCCAACTGGGCGCTCCGCCGCTGTTGCAGGATCTGGGCGATCAGCACGAAGGCGCCAAGACCAAAGATCAGGCCCAGGAAGGGCGCTTGGCTCCAAAACCCCAGGGCCACGCCACCCAACGCCCCGCCCAGCAGCGCGAACGGATGCAGCTCGAGGTCCAGGCGGCTGAGGATCGAATTCAACGCTCAGCGCCCAGCATGTGGATGTCGGAGATCCGCCGGCGTCCCTCGCTGTCGCGATTGAGATAGACGATCGCATCGATCGCCTCGCGCAACGCCCGACTGGGCTCAATCCCGGCTTGCCCGGTCGTGGCCGCCGAATAGAGGCTTTCCAGGCGGTGGATCGCGCCCGTCACAGAGCCCGCGTGCAAGGTCGTCAGCGACCCGGACAGACCAATCGACATGGCCGAGACCATGTCGAACACTTCTTCCCCGCGCACTTCCCCCACCACCAGTCGGTCGGGCCGCATGCGCAAGGTCTCCCGCACCAGCTTGCGAATATTGGCTTGTTCCCCGTCGCCATAGGTCAGGCGACGGGTCTGCAGCTTAATGCAGTGAGGATGGTCGACCTTCAGTTCGCTCACATCCTCGATCAGTATGATTCGCTCATGCGGCGCGGCGCGGCCGAGGAGGGCGCCCATCAAGGTCGTCTTGCCGACGCCCGGGGCGCCGGCGATGATCAGATTGAGGCGGCGGCAGACCGCGCTCTCGAACCAAAGCTTCTGCTCGGGCGTGATCGCGCCGAACGCCTGCAGGTCCTCCAAGCTATAGGCCGTCTCCGCGAACCGGCGGATGGAGACAAAGGGCCCGCCTTGCGCGACGGGATCGGAGACCACGTGCATGCGCGAGCCGTCGCGCAGTTCAACATCGACCCACGGATTTGCGCGATTGACCGCGCGCTCGGCGCGGGCGACGTGGCGGTGGACGAAGGCCCTCAAATGCTCGGGACTGAAAAAGGCGCCCTCGAAGGGCTGCAGGCGGCCATCCTGTTCATAGACGATGTGGCGCCAGCCATTGATCAGGATGTCCGTGACCCCTTTGGTCTTCATCAAGGGGTCGATCGGGCCGTAACCCAAGATCTCCGCGATGGCCGCGGAGACGAGCGCCTGTTGCTGGGCGGCGTCGAGACGGGGCCCGCGCCGCACCAGATCGGCGAGAAACCCGCGCAGGGTCGCCTCATCCACATCGAGCTCGCCAGGGCCCGCCGAAGGATAGGCCCGGGCGGCCTCATCGATGAGGGCCGACAGCAGGCCTTGACGCGCCTCTTCGGTCATTTGGCTAGGCGCGTCGGCGCGCTGGGCGGCTCAAGTCCATGGGGCGCCAAGACCGGGCCCTTGCCCTTGGCCGCCAAGACCGGACCGGGCTTGGTCGGGGTCTTAGGCGCGGAGGCCGACGCCTGGGGCTTGGTCGTGGGCCGCGGCGTGGGCTTGGGCGCGGCGGCAGGTTTGGCCGGCTTGGGCTGGGCCGCCGTCATGTCCGGCGCAGGCATGGCGGCCTGCTGGCTGTCGCTCACCCGCTCCGGCGTGACAATGATCACGAGCTCGGTGTCGGACCGCTTGGAGTTGTTGGCGCCGGCCAGCGCATCGCCAATGCCAAACGGCGTGGAGAAGGGCAGGCCGCGTCGGTCGCGATTTTCCTCACGCGCGCGTAAGCCCGCGATCGCCACGCTCTCACCGAAGTTCAGATCGACCGTGGTTTCGGTCTTGCGCGTGACCAGGCCCGGGACCTTCGACCCATTCAGGTCGACCACATGGCTGTCATCGATGGCTGAGACTTCCGGCTGCAGCTGCAGGGTGAGCGAATTGGCGTCCAGGATCTGGGCGGTGAACTCCAGCGAGATGCCGTAGGGCTTATAGGTGTAGCTATTGACCACCTGATTGGACCCGGAAAACACCGTCGGCACCGGCACCGGCAATTCGCCGCCCGCCAGGAACTTCGCCTTCTGGCCGCTGGTGGCCACAATGGTGGGCTCCGCCAGCATGGTCGCTGCGCCCTCGGAGCGCAGGAAGTTGATGTAGGCGTCCAGCGTCAGGCGATCGATGGTGAATTTCGCCGTCGCAAACAGATCCTGCGCGCCGGTCGTGCCCAGAGCCGAATTGAACAGGTTCCCGATCTGGCCGGTGCCCTGATTGTAGCGGTTCTGCGCCGTCCATTTGATGCCGAGTTCGCGCAGGCGCGTCTGGCGAACCTCCATCACCCGCACCGAGACGGCCAGCTGATCATTGGCGGCGCTGCGGATCAGGTTCAGCACCTTGATGCTGCTGGTCGGGAAGGCGCTGGCGGCGATGTCGGCGGCCAGTTTCACCTGGGCGGAGTTCTCTGCCGTGCCCGACAGCACGATCACGCTCGACGACTTGGCGACCTTGATGTGCGAGCCCGGCGTCGATTGGTCGATCAGGGCCTGGATGCCGGAGACATCGGCCACCACGCTGACTTGCCGACGGTCGATGGGCCGTTTGCGCGCGTCCAACAGGATGATCTCGCCAGACCCCTCCTGCTTGCCGAACACCACGATGTGGCGGGTGTCCTGCACCTCCACGCCCAAGGCGGTGTCGTTGGAGACCACCACGGAATCGACATCGGAGGCGGGGGTCAGCATCACGACCCCGCCCTGCGGCACGAGGGTCGGCCCTCCCTGAGCCGCCGCCGCGCTGGCGACGCTGGCGGCGCCGGCCGCGGCGATCCCGAGGATCCAGGCGCGACCGATCACTGGGCGACCTTTTGGGTCACGCCCGCGGCGATATCCTGCTTGGCCGAGCCCGTCGGCGTGATGATGGTCACACCGCGCTGCTTGTATTCGCCGGCGATCTGCACCGGGGCCGCCGCGGGGGCGGCTTCGGTGTCGTCCGTGGCCTCGTCAGCCGTATCGTCGCTGGTCTCGTCTTCCAAGAGCTCGCGCCATTCGCCGACGCGCGACACGCCAGGCGGGGTGGAGCCGGCCAGGGTGAGAACCAGAGAGCCGTTCTGGCGCCAAGCGGCCAGATCTTCAGCCACGTCCGGGGCGACGGCGATGGTCACCGTGGCGTCAACGCCGCGGCCGCCACGCTTCAGGCCGGGGCGGACGTACAAGACCTTCGCGCTTTCGACCAAGGTCGCCACCGAAGGCGTCATGCTGGCGAGCTTGCGGGTGCCGCCGGCGACCGCGATCACATTGACGTCGCTGCCCGGTCGCAGGAGCTCGGTTGTCGAGGCGAGTTCATCGCCGCTCAGCACAAAGCCCACCATGCCCGGCGGCAGGCTGACCACATTGGCGGCTTGATTGACTTCCACCACGCTGGTGTTGGTGACCGGCTTGCCAGCCCGGATGGGGGCCAAGACCCGCCAGCCCCAATAGCGATCCGACGACTTGGTGTCGTCGGTCAGATAGGCATGCGTATTCTTGCCGACGCCCGAGCGCCACACGGCGTTCTCAGGCGACAGCACATCGCCGACCTTCAGGGTCTGGGTCGCTTCCAGGAAATATCTGCCGCCGCCATGATCGGTGGTCGCTGAGGCGGTGGCGGCCTTGAACAGCGTCACCATCGCAACGGTGGCGATCAGGGCGACCGCGAAGAACCCGATATTCTTAAGGGTGTCGATAATCCCGCGCGGCCCTGACTTCGGGGCGGAGCGGATATTGAACGGATCGGTGCCGGCCATGACGAGGTCTCCTGCGTCAGCGCATCAATGCAAGAAGTGGGGAATGACCTTCAGCTTCAGGACCTCGACAATCACGAGCGCCACAAAAGCCATCAGAACGAACGCAGCGACATTCTTCAGCACCGTCATGGCGCCGTGCGCTTTCTTCGAGTTCTGCCCGCTCTCCATCTTCCCCCCTTGGACCGGTGACTAGCCGCGACCGATCCAGAACAGTTCCGTCACCAGTCTTGGGCGCAGGAACAGAAATCCAACGACGATCGCAAGGGCGTAGGGAACATTGGAAACAACGGGCGCCTTTGGGTCGAACAGGCGCTTCAAAAGCCCCATCCCCATGTAGAAGATCCCGACGAAGCCGCCCGCGATCAATATCACAAGGACGAACAGTCTCAGTTCGATCGGCGTGAGCCAGATGACGAGGCTCGCCACCAACTTGATATCTCCGCCGCCCAGGACTTTCTTGCGGTGTAACACTAGACCGGCGAACATCGCCCCCCCGGCGATGGCCAACCTGATCGGCAGGTCTCTCGGTTCATCCAGCAGGCATTCGGCGGTGCCAAGCAAAGCGATGCCTGCGCAGGCGAAGTTCGGTATCCGCCGCGTCCGTACGTCTGAAAAAATACACCCCGCAAGCAAAGCCAGCAGGGTCCCGTGCACTATAAATTCCATCGTAGATCAGACCGTCAGGCGTCCGTCGTCGTGATCGACGAACGCCTGACGCGCCAGATTAGACGTCGGCGTCGTCGCCGGCGACGGCGTTGATCACGTTGTCAAAGGCGGTGCCGGAGGCCGACGTCAGAGCGTCGGACATCGAGAACACGCCGCCGGCCATCGCGCCGCCCATGGTCGAGTATTCGGTCGAGGTCAGGCCCGCTTCGTCTTGAAGCAGAGCCGACATTTGATTGATGAATTCACGCAGCATTTCGCCCGCTCCCCAGTTATCCCTTGAGCACCCTTGCTCGGTGTTAATGAGTGTCCCGAACCGACAGGCTTAGTCAAACATTAACCCGCTCAATTTGAGCGGGTCGCCCCTTAAGGCATAAGGGAGAGGTCGTGTAATTCGATCTGGAATTTGGTTATCGAACGCCGGTGAAAGTTCGGAATTTGGTAAACAGAGATGCTGGCCTGGATTGCGAATAGCTGTCGATGGGCCTGTAATTTCCACCGGAGGGCGTGATTTGAGCATTGAGACCAAGATCAATACCCAAATTGCGCCCCCCAGAGCAGCGCTATTCGTATTGGCCACGTTCATCAGCGCGGGCCTTGTCTTTCTGGTCGAGCCGCTGCTGGCCAAGCTCATGCTGCCGCTTCTGGGCGGCACGCCCGCGGTCTGGAACACCAGCCTGGCCTTCTTTCAGGTCGCCCTCTTGGCCGGCTACGCCTACGCCCACGGTCTGCAACGCCTCAAGAACGCCCGCCTCCAAGCGGTGATTCACGCCGGCGTGCTGATTCTGGCCGCCGCCACCCTGCCGCTCAGAGTGACCAGCCTGATCGGCCCGCCGCAGACCGACCATCCCGCGATTTGGCTGCTCGGGGCCTTGACCTTGTCGATAGGTGCGCCCTTCGCCGCACTTTCGGCCACCGCGCCGCTGGTCCAGGCCTGGCACGCCCGCGTCTATCCCAGCGCCGATGGCGGCGGGCCCTATTCGCTCTATGCGGCGTCCAATCTGGGCAGCCTGCTGGCGCTCCTGGCCTATCCGACCGTGGTCGAACCCCTGATGGCGGTGCACGACCAAACCACGATCTGGAGCGGCCTCTATCTCGTCTTCGCCGGTCTGCTCATCTATCTGGCCTGGCGGGCCTCGTCGGGGGCCGGCGCCGCTCAGACCGAGACGGCCATCGAGCGGACGCCCGCGCCCACCTGGCGGACCCGGATCACATGGCTGCTGCTGGCTGCGGCGCCCTCCAGCCTGATGATGGGGGTCACCAACCATCTTTCGATGGATGTCGCATCCGCGCCCTTCCTCTGGGTCGCCCCGCTCGCGCTCTATCTGATCACCTTCGTCATCGCTTTCGCTGACAAGCCGCCGATCCCCTTGAAGGTCGCCTTGCTGCTGCAGGCGATCTTTGTGCCGCTCTGCGCCGCCTTCGCCCCCTACACCGCCGGTCCGATCGGCTTTCAGATCCTGCTCCACCTGGCGACCTTCTTCGCCGTGGCTCTGGTCTGCCACCTGGTCCTCGTCTCCAAGCGGCCCGCCGCCGACCATTTGACGGAATTCTATCTTTGGATGTCCGCCGGCGGGGTGGTGGGCGGCAGCTTCAACGCCTTCTTGGCCCCGATCCTGTTCGACAATGTCTGGGAATATCCCATCGTCCTCTTGCTCGCCGGCCTTGCCCGGCCCTGGGCGCGGGAGAAGATCGAACTTTGGCGCTGGGGCGCCTGCGCCACCGCCGTCGCCTTGGCCGTCAGTGCGCCCCTGACCGCCGAGCTCTATGGCTATGGCGAAGACAGCGTCGAGGCGATCCGGCACGGCCTGCTGTTGGGCGCCGCCATCCTCACCCTGCCGGTGCGCAACATCATGCCGATGTTTGTCGCCCTGATCGCGGTGATCTCCGTCAGCGCCGAATATGTCGGCGACCGCGTGAACGACGGGCGCACCTATCGCAACTTCTTCGGGGTCCTTTCAGAGACCACGGAGGAGAATGACGATCTCGGGGACATCAAGATCATCTGGCACGGCAGCACGGTGCACGGCGCTCAGTTGGCCGATAAGGCCAAGGCCTGCGAGCCCTTGCTCTATTACGGTCACGCCACGTCGATGGGCAAATTGTTCGCCCGCCTGCAGGCCGAACCTCATCCGCTTCAACTGGGCGTCGTGGGCCTGGGCGCCGGGGTCACCTCGACCATCACCCGGCCCGGCGATGAGATGACCTATTTCGAGATCAATCCTCTGGTCCGAGACCTGGCGACCGATCCCAAGCACTTCACCTTCCTCTCGAACTGCGCCAAGGGCCACGTCGGGATCGTGATGGGCGACGCCCGCTTCACCGTGCAGCAGCAGCCGAACGCCAAGTTCGATTTCCTGATGATCGACGCCTTCTCCTCCGACGCCATTCCGGCCCACCTGCTCACCGTCGAGGCGATGCGCATCTATCTGGCCAAGCTGAAGGATGACGGGGTTCTGCTGATCCACATCTCCAATCGCAATCTGGAGCTCGGCAGCCCCGCGCTCGCCGTCGCCAAGGCCGCCGGCGCCGTAGCCGTGCTCAACGATTATGACGCCCCAGAGGACGCCAACAACTTCCTCGACACCGGGGAGACCATGGTGCTGGTCGCCAAGCACCCTGCGGTCTTGGCCAAGTACGCGCCCGACGCCGGTTGGAGCCCCACCCCGCCCAAGGTCGTTCGCCCCTGGACCGATGACTACACCAATCTGATCGGCGCGCTTTACCGACAGATCCAGGCCAATGCCGCCAGCGACAAGGCCGCCGCCACGACCACGGCCGCCGAGACGCCGGCCGACAAGGACGAGGCGACCGACAGTTCCGACGAGGCGAGCAGCGACGAGACGAGTGACACCGATGAGGCCGACAAGACGGCCGAGGTGGCGAAATCACCAAAATCTTAACGCCATGGAGAACTACAGTTAACCGCTTGAAACCACGTCTCTTCGCGTCGAATTAGGATGCGAACCTCTAGGTTTGTCCCAGGTGATGACTGGTGGGACATAACCAGTGAGACAAGAAGACAATAAGCGTTGGTCGGTGCAGGCGGCTCTTAAGGCCGTCGGTGCGGAGATTTCATCCTTACTGCGAGATGAATCCGGACTGACCACGATCGAATACACGACCATGGGCGGTGTGCTGTCGGGCGTCATCGCCGTGGCCGGCTCGGCCTTGCGCGACGCCCAGGCCGCCGCTGTCGACAGCATGGTCCAACCGGACTAGGGCGGGGCCGCCTGGGCGGCGTCCGCCTTCCGGCCTGAGCCTAGCCGACGCTGATCCAGCCGTCTGAGAGGCTGGAAAGAGGGGTCCCGACCAGCACCATCTGGCCGCCCCCCGTCATCGAAATCACCACGTCGGCGCCGGATTGGGCGACCGTGTAGCTCGTTCCGGGATCTAGCACGACGCGGTCGCCTTCCGTGCGGCTGAAGTCGATCACCCGATCGAGGCCCGCATCGCCAAAGCTGCGGAACGTGTCGGCGCCCGCCCCGCCGCTCAAGGTGTCATCGCCGCGGTCGCCATAGAGGAGGTCGTCGCCGGCCCCACCGGAGACACTGTCATTGCCCTGGCCGCCGCGCACCCAGTCGGCGCCGTCGCCGCCCGAGATCGTATCGTCGCCGAGATTGCCGTAGACGATGTCGTTTCCGGCCTCGCCATAGAGGACGTCATTGTCCTTGCCGCCCACCACCCAGTCGTCGCCCTCGCCGCCGAACTCGGTGTCATTTCCTTGATTGCCGTTGAGGTCGTCGAACGCATCGCCGCCGCGCAGCGTGTCGTTGCCCGCGCCGCCGCGCAGATAATCCTGGCCGCCATTGCCCTCGATCAGGTTGTCGGCGTCATTGCCCATCACCGTATCGGCGCCTGAACCGCCTTTGACGTTCTCAATCACCGTCCCATAGGCGATCGCGAAATTATTGGTCCAGGTATAGACGCCCGGGTCGGCGAAGGCCTTGGCGATGGCGCCGCTCAAATTGGGATAGAGCGCGGTCCACCACCTGGCCTGATCGGCCGCCGACCAGATGTCGATCGAGGAATAGGCCCCCGGCGTCAGATCGATCATCGCGCTTCGGGCATGGCTCGAAAGATCGATCGTATCGACGCCGCCTCCGTCCCAGATCGTGCGCATGGCCGGATCGCTGGAAGGCGCATAGGTCGTATTGGTGGCGTTGGTCTGCAGATCAGCCCCATAGCGGGCCTGCAGCGCGGCGATATCAAACACCATGGGGGTTTGGGGGTGGATGAAGCTCGACACCAATCTGTCGACCCCACCCACCTTTTCGACATCGATCCAATTGCCGTCGGCGTAGTCGGTGTAGGACATCACCGTGTAGCGGGTCGTGTCGTAGTCGTCGGGCAAGACCGACGATCCCTCAAAGGGATGCTTCAGGCCCAAGGCGTGGCCGATCTCATGCAGCAGGGTGAGATAGGCTTCGCTATGGTCTGCGAAACTTGAGGTCTTGTAGTCAGCGGTCAGCCAGACATCGCCATCCCAGGTCTGGATGTTCACCCCCTTGGTCGGGGGGGAATAGGTGTAGGCCAAGGTGGTGGGGTCGTGGGCCAAGGCCGCCACGTCGGTGAAGGCCACCCGAATGGCGCCGGTGTGGGCCACGTCATCGGTCGGCGACAGGACGATATTGAGCTCGCTGTCCCATACCTGAAACGCCGCGGCGATGCGCAACGCCTGGGCGGCGCTCGCCACCCCATAGCCGCTGCTGAAAGGCTCCTCCTGGGCGCTATAGCCGGGCCAAACACTGCCTGAGCCCGGAACCGAATAGGTGATCACCCCTCCGGTCCAATAATCATTGGGCGCCAAGAGGGCGCTGGTGATCTGACTTAAGGTCGGAAGCGTCATCGCATAGCCCTTGATCGACAAAGGCGGTGGCGCCCGTCCAAGCTTAAGCTTGGCGTGCGTCGCGGCGGACCCTCAAGGCGCCAAAATGAGGAGGGCGCAGGCCAGGGTCGGATTGCCCCTTCACCTCTAGATCTTGGCGGATGGGCCCGACGAGGGCCCGGTCGGCCCTTCAAAGACCACCAGGCCCGCGCCGTCCAAAATCCGAAAGCCCCGGACCTCAGTCTCGCGCAGCGAGGTCGAGAGCATTTTCTCTGCGATCTCGCGCGCTTGGGCGGGGTCGCCGGCCGTCACCCTATGCGCGCCGTGACCGGCATAGGGCGCACCGTCCGCGTCGAGAAAGATGGCGGTAAAGGGCATGGGGACGAGCTCAGGCCGGGGGGAGAGGCCTTCCATCCATAGCTTAGCTAGGCGGCCTCTCCCAGGGGCAAGTCGTCGTGTCCGGGCCTGCGTGTCCCGTCGGGCGGGTTCGGCGCTGGGGACGGGGCGCCGGCGGCGCGCCGCGGTCGAGGCGCAGGCCACGCCACGCACGCGCCTGGGCTTTTTGAGGCGGCGCGCGCGCGGCCTCAGGCTATGGTCGCTGGCCCGACTCAAGGGGGCGCAGACGGTTTCGATCGCCTCGGGATTGAAGGGGCGGGACGCATAGGGAGACGAAGCGGTTCGATGCGACAGGCCCATGGCCAACCTCTCGAAGCTGACCGTCTGGCATCCCCCGCAATCGGAACGCGCTCGGGTCAGCCCATCCCCGCGCCGCCCCGATATGGTCGCGTGATGCGGATCGGGATCGCCGGCCCAAGCCAGGCTCAAGGGCTTCGGCGCCGTGGGCGGGCCGGTCTCATCGGGCTGCTCGTCGCGGTCCTGACGGGATCTGCCGCCTTCGCCGCACAGCCGTCCGCAGCCGACCCCGCACAGGACGACGCCGCGACGCCGGCGGTTCGACCAGCCCTGGGCTTGAACGGAAAAGCGGTCGGCGCGGACTGTCCGGTGGCCGGTCAACCGTGCGCCGCCACTCAGCCCCCCAGGCCAACTCCCGCGCCGCCGCGGCCGACCCTTGAGGAGGCCTTGGGCGCAGTTTGGCGCAAGGTTCACGACTGGGCGCTGGGGGGGCGGGCCGCCACGGTCGCCCAAGCTGCGACCTTGGTGATCGAAGGGGTGAGCGCGCAGCCTGTCGTGCAAGACGGTCACGCGGCCCTGTCGGTTTCCGGCGTGATCCGCAATCTCGCGCCGTCCCCGCAGACCGCGCCCGCGCTCCGAGTAAGCCTGCTCAACAGCCAAGGGCGGCGGGTGTGGTCCAAGCGCGTGACGCCGGCGCAGAGCCTGGTGCCCGCTCAGGCGGCGCGCGCATTCAATTTTGCGATTCTGGATCCGCCGGCGGCGGCTGACCAGTTGGAGGTCATATTTGATCCTGGGCGGCGGGCCGGGGCGCCTGCGCGTCCGACGCCGACCTCGCCTTAGCCCCTGCGCGGCCCTCTAGCGCACGGCGAACTTGGCCACGGCTGCCGCCGCAAACACGATGCCGCCGCCGATCAGGGTCAAACGAATGGCTTCGCCATGCTGATCCCACCATTTTGCACGCTGGCGGGCCTCCAAGCGCAGACGCCGCTTGGACTTCTTCTGAAACGGAGTTTTCAAACGCGCGTCCTCACCCGCACCATTTTGCACAACCGGCCAGCCTCCGTCGAGCCTCGCGCCCCTCAGCTTGGGGCGGACGTCTTGGGGAAGCTGAACCGGCGGTGCCCGAACCAGCTCGACGCCACAGGCGCGGCCACGGCCAGGCCATGGCCGATCGCCTCGGGGTGAAACCGCATGCCGAGCGCGGGAAAGACCCCGTCGACCAAACTCACCGCCACGATCCAGGTCAGCCCCATGCCGACCAGGTTCACCAGGACGAAGTTTCGCGCCTGTTGGGCCAGGGGCGCCGTGGAGCCCGGAAAGACGAACCGGCGAAACAGCCCAAAGGCCACCGCCATGCCGCAGGCATAGGCGCAGACCACGGCGAGCGGAAACGGCAGGATGAGGCTCCAGCCGAACCGCGAGCCCCAATTGACCGCCGCCGCCAATCCGCCGAGCGCCAGATAGCGCCCCACCCGGGCCAGGGCCGCGCGTTGCTCGGCGTCGGGCCAGGCGCTCACAGGCGGGTGCGATGGACGAGGGCGGCGGGCAGGGCGCGGATCACCCATAAAATCAGCCGCCAATAGGCCGGGGCATAGACGATCGGCCCGCCGGAGACGGCCGCCTTGGCGATGACCCGCGCGATCGCCTCGGGCTTCGACCACAAGGGTCCGGACTTGGCCAGATGCGCGGTCATCGGCGTGTCGATGAAGCCCGGCTTGATCAGCACGGCGCGCGCGCCGCTTCCCGCCAGCCGATGCGCCAGGCCTTGCACCAGGACCCCCAGCCCCGCCTTGGCTGCGCCATAGACATAGTTGGAGCCTCGCCCCCGATCGCCGGCCACGGAGCCCAGGACGACCAAGGCGCCATGACCCTGGGCCTCAAGCGCCGCGGCCGCCGCCATGGCCCAACCCGCGGCGGACCCGAAATTGGTCGCGAGCTGTTCGCGCCCATAGGCGAGATCGGTCTCGGCCCGCGCCTGGTCGGTCAGGGTTCCATAGGCGATCAGGACGAGGTCGCAGCCGCCGCGCGCTTCGACCCAGCGTTTCAGGAGGCTCGGATCGGCTTGCGCCAGATCGAGGACCTCCGGCGTCACCGCACTCGCGCCGCGCACCTTCAGATCGGCGGCCAGGAGCGCGAGCTCGCCCGCGTCTCGCGCGACCAGGGTCAGGGCCGCGCCCTGGGCGGCGTAGAGGCGGGCGGTCGCCACGGCCACCGCCGAGAGCGCGCCCAAGATGATCACCCGCTTGGTCATGGTCAGATCCCCAGTCGCGTCAGGAAATCCGAGCCGCAGGCCGGATCCCGCGACGCCCAGAACCGCTCCAGATGCGGAAAGCTCAGCTCGAACATGTGGCGCGGCATGCGCCCATCCTTGGCCGGATAGAGCGCGCCGCCGCAGGCGTCCACGATCCGATCCAGCCTGGCCAAAAGGTCGAGGGTGGCCGGACCGCGATTGCGGAAATCCAAGGCCAAGCTGTAGCCGGGCCGCGGAAAGCTCAGCAGGCCCGGGGAGGGGAGGTCGCCAAAGGTCTTCAGCACCACCAGGGGCGAGCCCTCGCCGGATCGCGCAATCTCGGCCAGGAGGTCGGCGATGCCTGCGCGCCCAGCGTCCTGCGGGATGACGCACTGATATTGATAGAAGCCCGCCGGGCCATAGAGCTTGTTCCAGCCGCCCACCGCATCCAGCGGATAGAAGACCTGCGCATAGGGCGCCCGCGCCTGCCTGGGACGGCTGAGTTGCGCGGCTCGGTAGACGCGGTTGAACCCCGCCAGGGTGAAGCGGTTGATGAGAACGCCGGGGGTCTCGACGGGGAGGGTCAGGCGCGGGCCGACCTCATGCGCCGCCAGGGGACCGGACGCCGCCCAATTGGCGCGGGTGTAGACGCCAAGGCCCAGCTTGGCGCCGCGCCGGGTGCAATCGATCCAGGCGACGGTCTGCTCGAACCCGCCCAGACTGTCGGCGTTGAGATCGAAGAAGTCGCCCAGATCGCCGAGCGGCAGGGTCTCCACCTCAAGATCGGTCGAGGCGATCGGCTCAAGCTGCAAGGTCACGTCCAGGATCAGCCCGGTTAGCCCCATGCCGCCCACCGTGGCGGCGAACAGGTCGGGATCCGAAGCCGGGGTGACCTCAACCAAGCCCCGGTCGCTGCGCAGCAGGGTCAGGGCCCGCACGGCGCGGCCGAAGGTTCCGGCGCGGGTGTGGTTCTTGCCATGCACATCATTGGCGATCGCGCCGCCCAGGGTCACAAAGCGCGTGCCCGGCGTGACCGACACGAACCAGCCCTGTGGCGCGGTCACCTGCAAGAGCGCGTCGAGCGACAGCCCGGCCTGGGCCCGCACCAGGCCGGTCGTTGCGTCAAAGCTGCAGAAGCGGTCGAGCCCGGTCATGTCGATCAGGCGGCCGCGGCCAAAGAGCCCGCTATCGCCATAGGCCCGTCCAAGGCCCCGACCCAGGCGGGGCCCAGTGTTCTGCTCGGCCCAGGCCTTCAAGGCGGTGACGCTGGGCGGCTGGGCGAGGCTTTGCGGCCCGCGGTGCGCGCGCCCCCAGGACAGGGGCTCCAGATGGCGCTGGAAGGTCAGGGTCACAGGAGGGCCGCCGCCAGGACGCTGAGCGCCACCAGCCCGCCCAGGGCCAGGCTGGCGCGATCGCGCAGGGCGAAGATCACCGGATCATCGTCTAAGACCCCGCGACCACACAAAAGCCAGATCCGCCCCAGCCAAAGGGCCAGAAGCAGGGGCAGGGTCCAAAGCAGTTGCGGGGTCCGATAGAGCCCGGTCCCGAACGCCTCCTCGATCAGATACATGACCATGACGAGGACCGCGGCCGCCGAGAGCGACACGCCCATCGCTTGGACGAAGGGCGCATCGGCCGCCTCATAGCCGCGGCCGGGCAAGCGATCTCCGCCCTGTGCCTTCAGCCGCAAGATCTCCGTCAGGCGCTTGGCGAAGGACAGCGAGCTGAAGAGGAACATCGAAAACACGAGCAGCCAAGCCGACCAGACCACCTGGGCGCAGACCACCCCCAGCGCCAGGCGCAAGGTGAAGAGCGTCGCCAGGATCGCGACATCCAGGATCGGCGTCCGCTTCATGGCCAGGGAATAGCTCAGCGTCAGGCCCAGATAGGCGCCCACCACGCCCAGGGCCGCCAAACCCTGGGCCATCCAGGCCAGGCCCAGGCCCAAGACCAGGCCGACCCCTGAGACCGCCACGCCGGCGGCGATGGGAATCCGGCCGCTCGCGAAGGGTCGGTGGCGCTTGGCCCAGTGCGCGCGATCATCGGCGAGATCGCACAGGTCGTTGATCACATAGGTGGCCGAGGCCACGAGACCCAGGCCGAAAAAGCCCAGGAGCCCATGGATCCAGGCCGACGGGGAATGACTGGCGCCGCCCAGCACCGCCGGCACGAAGATCAGGCTGTTCTTGACCCACTGGTGCAGCCGCAAAGCGCGGGCCCAGTCCATGAGGCTTGGTCTCGCCCACGCGTCCGGAGCCCCGCGCGCCGGAGCGGCCTCAAGGTCCCGAGCGCGCTTGTCGCTCGCCATGACCAGATCCTCATCGACGCATCCCAAGCGCCCTCGATGCCCTGGTCCGTCGGACCCTGTCAAACCTTGTCGCCGCGGGCGCGCCTAGCGGATCGTCGCCTGGGCGATCGCCGCCGCCGCCGTCACCACGCCGCCAGCGATCAGGCTCAGGCGAATTTTCTCGCCATACCGATCCCACCATTTGGCGCGCGCACGGGCTTCTTCGCGTTGGCGACGCTTCGACTTCTTTCGGAACGGGCTCTTCAACATCAACCAGCCCGTGCAAGACCTTGGCCAGATCCCCAAGGCGGCTTGTCCCGATCTGGCGCCGCCTTGGCGCCGCCGGGTCTAGCCGTGGCGGGTGACCAGGAGATCGCCTAGGCGCGTCCAGTTCAGGGTCGAATGCAGTTGCGCATAGATGGCCGCCAGCCAGCCCTGACGGCGCAGGGTCAAGATCACTTCATCGGGCAGGGCGCGGAACTTCGCCTCATCGATCGAGGCGAAGCCCGCCATCTTGATGGACCCGCCATCGGGCATCGCCACCTCGGCGGCGCGCGCATCCAGCACCCCGCAGGCGATCAGGACCTCGATAAAGGGCGAGGTCGCCAGATCCGCCGCATGCACCGAGCGGCAGAAGTTGAAGGCCTTTTCCAGCATCGGGGTGGGCTCTTCGCCGCGAAACAGCGGCAGGCCGCCTTCGGGCACCAGCACCCGGGGATGGTCGTCGATGCAAAGCTGCACGCCTTCGCCGTCGCCATATTCGGACAGGATGAAGGGATAGCGACGCACATAGGCGGGGATATAGGCGCCGGGCATCCAGTCGCCCTTGCGATCGACGAACAGGTTCTCATCGTCGCGCAGCCCGACGATCGCCACGGGCCGCACCCCGCCTTCGATCGTAAAGGCGATGGGATAGCTCAGCGCCGCGAGCGGAATCTCGGACAGGGTGATGGGCACCGCGTTGGTCTGCGCGGCGAATCCGTAGTCGAGCTGTTCGCTTAGGCCGGCCTGACCGTGGGCCTGCGGATGCAGCGCCACCGGATTTTCGTAGAACAATGGTCGCATTTTGCGGTTATTGGCTCCCCCAAGCCAGCCCGCGTTCCCTCAGGGCTCGGACAATCATTAGTAAATCATGGGTTAAGCCGATTTGCGAGCCTGGACTGGTGAGGGTTTCGCTCGAAAACCAGGTTGCGGACGGCGCGCCTCCCCAGTTTGAGGCGGACCTGCAACTCAGAAGCGTGATCCTGTAAAGCTAAGGCTGTAGGGCAGGTCTCCGCCCGATGTCCTCTCACGAGATCGACCCCCTCTGCGCCTGATGCCGCTCAGCCTCGCCCTTCGCCGCCGCTTCCGGGCCCCTTGGGGCGGTCCGCTGCGCCCGATCCAGGGCATGAGGGTTGCAGCCTCGAGGGCATGTTCATGATCTCGCCCCAGATTGCGACAGATGCGCCGGCCGACGCCGCGCGCGCCTTGAGCTTCGCCGGCTCATTCGGCTGGTTTCACCCCGCGACCCAGGGGCTGATGCGCAAGGTGGGCGTGGTCATCGTCCCGGGCCTGGGCCGCGACGCGCGCTGCGGACACAAGCCCCTGCGGCTCTTGGCCGAAAGCCTGGCCGATCTCGGCTTCCCCGTCCTGCGGTATGATCACCTGGGCGAGGGCGATAGTCTGCCGCTGGGCGAGGGCGATGAAGCCCTGGCGGCCTGGACCCAGGGCGTGGCTTCGGCGGCCAAGGTCTTGCGGGACGCCTCCGGCGTCGACGAGGTCGTCTTGGTGGGCCTCAGGTTCGGCGCGACCTTGGCGGCCCTGGCCCAGGCCGAGGCGCGGGGCCTCGTCCTCCTGGCGCCCGTCATCCTGGGCCGCCGCTGGCTTCGTGAACTGAAGGTGGCCGCGGCCGTCGGTCGGACCTCAAGCCTTGACCCGGCGGACGCCTTCGAGGCCGAGGGGCTCAGTCTCGCGGCCGACACCCAGGCGCGGATCTCCGCCATCGACCTGACCGCGGTGAATGCGACGGCGCCAAAGGTTCTGATGGTCGCCCAGACCGAGGCGTCAGACCTGCTGGGCGAACACTTGAAGGCGCTCGGCGCGGAGGTCACACGCTCCGACTTCCCCGGCTATGAAGCCCTGTTCGAAGACGCCCACAGCAATCTGCCGCCGGCGGAGGTGTTTGGGCGCGTCGCCGCCTGGCTGGACGCGAACTATCCGGACCTCAAGGCGAAGCCATCGGCGGCGCCCGCCGCCCCGGCGGCCCTGGTCGGGACGGACTTCCGGGAAGAGGCGGTGCGCTTCGGCCCCGACCTTGCCGGGGTGATCTGCAGGCCGACGGCGGTTGAACCCTCGCGGCGCGCCGCGATCATCTGCAATACGGGCGGCGACCCGCGCGCCGGGATCGGCGGGTTTTCCGCCGCCGCGGCGCGTCTGCTGGCGGGCCAGGGCGTCGCCACCCTGCGCTTTGATTTCGCGGGCCTGGGCGACAGTCCCTCCGTCGGTCCCGTGCATGTCTACGAGACCTCGCGCACGGCCGACCTCGACGCCGCGATCATTCTGATGCAGGCGCAAGGCGCCGAAGAGATCATCCTGATCGGGGCCTGCGCGGGCGGCTATCATGCCCTGCATTACGCCTGCCGCGATCCCCGGGTCGGCGGCATGTTCGTGATCAACGCCGCCAAGATGATCTGGCGGCCCGGCGACTCGCTGGCCATCGACAAGCGCGATCAGGGAAAGTCGACGGAGGCCTATAAGCAGGGGGTCGGGCGTCCCGAAACCTGGCTCAGACTGCTGCGCGGTCAGGTGGATGTGGTCGCGGTCGCCAGGACCCTGCTCAGCCGCCTGGCCTCGCGGTGGCGTAAGCGCGCCAATCCCGAGGCCGAGCAATTGCGCGCCGACATGGCCGCCTTCGCCGCCCGGGGCGGGCGGGCCCACCTGCTGATGGGGGTGGAAGATCCCTCCCTCGACGAGGTGGTGACCTATTTCGGCCCCGCCGGCCGGGACTGGCGCGCCCACGAAGGGCTCACCTTGAGCATCCGCCAGGGGCTCGATCACAGCCTGGCGCGACGCTTCAGCCGCAAGACCGCGCTCGCGGAACTGGCGGCGTTCTTCCAGGCCTGATCGCGGCCGCCTATCCGCGGGCGGTCCGGCCTGAGAAGGCGGCGGCCAGGGACCGGGCGGCGGGTTTCGGCCGCAGGTCCGCGTCGAAGGGCAGGGGGCGGACCGGCGCATGGTCGGGCCGGGGCGCGAAGTCCGTCTTGGAGGTGTAGCGGTCTGACAGCCCCCAGGTGACCACGATCTGGGTCGCGGGCTCGGCCAGCACTGTGCGCAGGAACCGGGCATAGATGTCGGCGACCACCCGATCGCGCTGGGCGATGTCGCCCAGGATATTCTGGTCGTTGACGTCCAGCTCGGTGACATAGATGGCCAGGCCCAGGCTCGCGACCTCGCGCAGAAACGCCGCCAGCCCCGCCCCGAAGGCCGGCGGATGGTCGCCAAGCAGGTGGCCCTGCAGCGCCAACGCATGCAGGGGGACGCCGCGGGCCTTTAAACCCCTCAGCAGGTCCAGCATCGTGCCGCGCTTTTCGACCATCCAGCCGATGTCGTCATATTCCAGCCCATAGTCGGCGATGGCCAGGCGGGCGTTGGGATCGGCGGCGTGGGCGGCGCGGAGCGCGATCTCCAGATAGCCGGGGCCCAGCGCCTCGAACCAGGGCGACTTGCGCAGGCCGTCCGGGCGGCGGTCGTTGCGCTCCACCGGCTCATTGATCACGTCCCAGGACACGACGCGCCCGGCATAGCGCCGCACGACGGTCGTGATGTGGTCGACCAGCAGGGCGCGAGGATCGCCGCTCCTCAGCTGATGGATCGCCCAGTCGGGGATCGCCTCGTGCCAAACGAGCGTATGGCCGTGCATGGGGGCCCGCGCCCGACGCGCGAAGGCGGCGACCCGGTCGGCGGCGGCGAAATCGAAATGGTCGCGGTCGGGCCGCAACGCATTCCACTTCAGCGCATTCTCCGCGGTGATCAGGTCGCACTGATCCAGCACCAGGGACGCGAAGGCGGGATCGGACTCGACGGTCTGAGGCTCGATCGCCGTCCCGTAGCGCAGGCCGGCGCGCTGGGCCAAGGCCGCTAGCCGCAGGGGCTGGGCCAGGGCCGGCGTCGCCAGTGCCAACGGCAGGCCGGCGGCGACAGCGCGGCGGGTGAGGGGCGTCTGGGCTCCCGGCCTCGAACGGGTCATGTCAAACGGCCCGGATCTGTCCCGAACAAGGGATCGATCTCATCGGCGCCCATGCGGTCAAAGTCTGCGGGCGCTGAGATTTGGCCGCCGAGGAAGCCCAGGCGGCGCACTTGGGTGGGCTCCGGCGCATTGAGGGCGACCACCTTCACCAGGGGCTTGCCGGCCTTGGCCACGATGAACGGCTCGCCCCGCGCGGCCTCTTCCACCAGCTTCGACAGGTGGGTCTTGGCCTCCTGGAGATCGATGGTGCGCATGGTGCCTCCAGCCGACTTGGTCCATCTAACTTAGTTTGCTCGGCGAGGGCCGGAAAGCGGGCGGTGCGGCGGAGATCTGCAAGGCGCATCACCGATCCGCCGGCGAAGGGCGACCGGACTAAAGCCTGGAATAGATGAAGCGCGGGATGTGGAAGACGCGCTTGTTGAGGATCGCGCCGATGATCTCGCCGCCGGCGCTTTCGGTGCGCTCGATCAGGCGGCGCGCCACGGAGGCGCGGGTGACCTCGGCCTCGACGACCAGCAGGCTCATATCGGCCAGACCCGCCAGCTCGATGCCGGCCGAGGAGCGTTGCAGGGGCGGGGAGTCGATCAGCACCAGGTCGAAATTGGCCCGGGCGTTCTCGATCACCTGACCCCAGCGGTCCTCCGACACCATCATGCCGCCGCCCGATCGGGGCCGAGACATAGAGGCTGGAATTGTCGACCTGGAAGGTGCGGGCCTCGGCGCCGACGCCCAGCACGGCGTGGCCCCGATAGGCCAGGACATTGGCCGCGCCTTCGTTCAGCTGCGGTTCGACGTCGATCAGGAGCACCTTGCGGGCCTCGTGGCTCGCGGCGATGGCGGCGATGTCCAGGGTGAGGCTGGAGACGCCTTCGCCGCTGGAGGAGCCGATCAGCTGCAGGACCCGGCCGCCGGCTGGGCGGGTGGTCCACAACAGCCGCAGAATCAGGCGCGCGTCGTCAGGCGTCAGGAACCGCGGCGACAGCCGGCCGCCCTTGAGCCGGGCCGGCGGATCGCGGTTGGCGCTCCAGTTCACAGCCAGCAGGGCGGGGATGGAGAGCTTCTCCTCGACGTCATGGGTCGTCACCATGATTTCGGCGAGCGCCTGGGAGATGATCACCGTGGCGAAGGCCGCCGCCAGGCCGAGGCCCAGGCCCGCGGCCAGCAGGATCATCCGGCCGCTCTTGCCCTTCAGCGGCGGATCGGCCGACTGGATCACCCGCACATTGGCGCGGCTGCGCGACATGGCGTTCTCGAGGCTGGCGTTCTCGGCGGTCTTGGCGAGGTCCTGATAGACGCCTTCGACCACGTCGCGGGCCCGCTGCAGTTCGCGATATTCCGGCCCGATGCGGACCAGTTCGTCGAGGCGGGCGTTGGTCGCCGCCAGCGAGGCCTGCAGGGCGCGCCGCCCGCTGCGTAGGCCGGCGAGTTCGCCCTCGGAATCGGCATAGGCGCTGTCGAGCTGTTGGCGCACGGGGTTCAGGCCATGGTGCTCGGCCGCGGTCTGGGAAGTCGGCGCCTGGCGGATCTGGGCCTGCAGGGCGGCGATCTTGGCGTCAAGGTCGGCGATCAGCGGATAGCCGTCGCGGAACTTCGCCGCCGCCTCCCGCCGTTGGGCCTGGAGGGCGATCAGGCTGGTGGTCAGCGCATCGAGCTGGGCCGAGCGGGCGGTGTCGGTCGACAGCGGCACGACCGAGGGCGTGGTCTCCAGCCGGCGGCTGAGTTGGGAGGTGCGGCCCGCCCGGGCGGCGATCTGCTGGTCGGTGGCCTGGAGCTGGGCCTGAAGCGCGGCCTGCTGGCCCTGCACGGCGGCGAATTCGGCGTTGTAGTCGCCGAAATTGTGCTCGGTCGCGAAGGCGGTGAGCTGGCTCTCTAGCTGGTCGAGACGCTGGCTCAGCCCGTCGCGCTGGGCGCTGACCGAGGAGGCGTCGGCGCGCTTGAACACCTCGCGGCGGCGATCGACATAGAGGGCGACCAGCCTATTCAGCAGATCGGCCGAGACCTGGCGGTCGGCGTTGCGCAGGCTCATCTCGATGACGTTCGACTGCGGAATATTGTCGATCGTCAGGTCCTTCTCCAGGCGGTCGGCGGCCTGTTCCAGTCCGTTGGGCGCGGCGGCGAAGCCTGGATAGGCGCGGGCGAGACCGATCTCCTTGATCGCCTCGATGTGCAGGCTGCGGGCCGACAGGATCTCCATCTCGGCGTGGACGATCTGGGCGCGGTCAAAGCTCTGGCTGGAGCCGGGATCGCTGGCCGAGCCCTTGAAGACATAGTCACCGCCCAGCAGGATCAAGAGGCGCGACTGGGCCACATAGACCGGGTGCGCCATCAGGGCGGCCACGAAGGCCAGGATGACCGGGATCATCAGGGCCAGCATGGCCTGGCGGCGATAGTAGAAGACCGGCGTCAGGAGATCGCGCAGCGTCAGCGGCGACTGGATGCGCCGGCGCGGCGCCTCCGTCGCAACAGGCGTCTGGTCGATGACAGCGGTACTCATCGGGTGCGCAGGGCGGCCGGTTAACAGCGCCGGGGCGCCAGGGGCTGAAGTAGGTTGGAAGTCTAAGGATTTGTCCTTAACAAATGCCTGAAGGGGCCCACGCCAACCCTTTGCTAACCCTAGGCTGGCAAGACGTTCGGGAAGCTCGCGCCCGAATTCTCGGCGCGCGGGTCCTCTCGGAGACCGGCATGCCCGCTGGGCGATTATTCCCAGTCCTGCTCGCCCTGACGCTCGGCGCCTGCGCCGGCGATCCCGACCTGCCGCGCTCCTATCCCCAGCCAGGCCTGTTCGGGAGCGGCCATCACGAAAGCCGCCGCCGCGAGACGGCGCCTCCGGCCGCCTATGCCGCTCAGGCCGCGCCCGCCGGCCCAGCCCAGGTCTATTACCAGCCGCGCGGCCAGGCTCCTGCGCCGGTCTATCCGCCGGTCGCGCAATCGGCCTACCCGCGCCAGTACGCCCCGCAATACGCGCCTCAGGGCGCCCCGCAATATGCGCCCCAGACCGCGCCTCAGGCCGCCCAACCTTATTCGCCGCAGATCCAGCCGGCCTATCCCCAGGCCCCCGCGCCCTATCCGTCGGGCGTCTACGCGCCCCAGCCCCAGGCTCAGCCTCAGCCGGTCTACGCGCCGCCTGCCGCCCAGACCCGGTGGGGCGGGACCTATGCCGACTGGACGGCGGACGACTATCGCTATCGCCTGGGTCCCGGAGACGAGCTCGCCCTGCGCTTCCTGATCAATCCGGACCTCAACGGCCAGGTGATCATCGGCCCGGACGGGCGCGGCATCTTCCCGTTGGTCAGCGGGGTCAAGGTCGCCGACCTCACGGTCGAACAGGCCAATCAGGTGCTCACCGAGGCCTATGCCCAGGTGCTGCGCGCGCCCCAGGTCGAGGTGCTGGTCAACAGCTATGGCTCGGCCCAGGTGTTCGTGGGCGGCGAGGTCAAGGAGCCCGGCGTCAAGCCGGTCAAGGGCCAGCTCACCCCGGCCCAGGCGGTGATGACCGCTGGCGGCGCGCTGTCCACCGCCCGCACCGGCCGCGTCGTGGTGATCCGCCAGCGCCCCGGCGGCCGCATCCTGATGAAGGACATTGATCTCAAGGCCTATCTGGCCGGCGGCGGCGCCACGGGCGACGGCTTCGCCGTCCTACCGGGCGATCTGGTCTTCGTGCCGCGCAGCAAGATCTCCGAGGTCGACCTGTTCGTGGAGCAGTACATCAAGGGCGTGCTGCCGTTCAGCCCGAGCTTCGGCTACAGCATCAACCGCGGACGGACCTATTGAGGTCGCTTCGGGGGAATAGGTCGCCGTGTCGCGATATCTGACCTCGGCGGTCGAGCAGGCCCTGTGGTCGCTGCTCAATCTCGGGGTCAATCTGCTGCTGATCCGGGTGGCGGCGCCGGACCAGTATGGGGCCTTCTCGTTCTGGGCCAATATCGGCTTCGTCCTGGCCAGCCTGCAGAACGCTCTGACCGTGCCCCATATCCAGGTGCTGGCGCCGGGACCGGGAACCTCGCCCGAGCGCCTGGCGGTCGAACGCCTCATGCATGCGGTGACGGTGGTGTTCCTGGGTCTTGTGGCCGCGGGCGTCCTGGCCGCAGCCCTGGTGTTCCGGGCCAAGGGCTCCGACTATGGCGCCCCGGCCGCGGCCCTGTTCGTGCCGGCCTTCCTGTTGCAGCAATATGTGCGGCTGCTCGCCTTCTCGCGGGGCTTCCCGCGCACGGCGCTCATCCAGACCGCCTGGGTGTTGGTGTTGGGCGTCGCCCTTGTCGGCGGCGCGGCGCTGCTGGAGCGAAAGCCTTCGGCCGACGAGATCCTGGTCATGCTGGCGCTCGCCTATGGGCTGGTCGGTCTGGTCGGGGCGGGGCTCGCGACCCGCGGCCAGGGGGTGAAGGTCAGCTGGCCGGCCCTGAAACCCTATCGCGGCTATGCGGCCAATTCCGGCTGGCTGTTCCTGGGCGTGACCACCACCGAGCTCCTGGCCCGGTTCTCGGCCTTCGCGGTGGCCGGCGCGCTGGGCGCGGCCGCGCTCGCCTCACTGTCGGCGAGCCAGCTGCTGCTGCGGCCCCTGCCGCTGCTGGCCTCGTCCTGGAGCCTGGTCGCGCGCGGCGACCTGGTGCGCCGACGCGAGGCCGGCGACATTTCGGGCTTTGGCCGCATCCTGATGATCGCCATCGTCCCCGGCCTGGTCATCGCGCTCGGCTGGTCGTTCCTGGTGTCCGAGAGCTGGGACTGGATCTGCGGCCTGATGTTCAAGGGCAAATACGCCGGTGACGGCGAACTGGTCCTGCTCTGGGGCGTCGCCTCGGCGCTCAGCCTCAGCCAGGTGGTGGCCTCCACCGGCCTGCAGATCCTGCGCGCCTATCGCGATCTGGCGCTCGCCAACACCATCGCCGCCCTTGCGGCGGCGGGCGGCGTGCTGCTCTTCCTGCACCGCTTTGGCGTCGCTGGGGCGATCGGCGGAGCGGCGGTGGGGCAGGGGGTCGAGGTTGCGCTCATGACCGGCCTCTTGATGCGTCGCCTGCGGATGGAGCGGGCGGAGCGCGACGACTGAGGACGCCTCGCGGCGCGCCGCGGCCCGCGTCCGAAGCCTGTCTTGAGATGGGGGCAGGGTCCGTGCATTAGGAAGCCCGGAGGTGCGCCGCATGAGGCAATTGGCCAAATTTGGAATTGAGATCCGCGAGACGGATTTCGTGTTGCGGCTGACCGATGACAACGGCGAGGTCACCGAGTTTTCCAGCTCCGCCGAGCAGCTGGACCAGATGATCGACGTCTTCAATGACCTGATGGCGGAAGACGAAGAGGACGATTGAGCGTCGCGCGTCGAGGGCCTTTGCGCCTTTTCTGGATCGCCAAAGGGCGGGGCTGGGCAAGTTCGGCGATGACCGGCGTCAAACGATCGGCAGCAGCTTGACCTCCGCGTGATTGGGGCATTTATTGGCAGAGTTAGTGCCATAAGATGTCGGGCTCGACCGACCGCTCGGGAGCCCGCGTCATGTCCTTCACCTCGCCCTCCGAACCCCAGTTCCCCGGCAAGATCGGCCGCACGGTCGCCGAGTCCCAGCCGTTCTGGCCGGATGGTCGGGCGCCGAAGGGCGCGCCCAACGTGGTGCTGATCGTGCTGGACGACACCGGCTTCGCCCATCTGGGCTGCTATGGCTCGACCATCGAGACGCCGAACATCGACCGGCTGGCGGCCGAGGGGCTGCGCTATACGGGCTTCCACACCACGGCCCTCTGCTCGTCGTCCCGCGCCTGCCTGCTGACCGGGCGCAACCACCATGCGGTGGGCGTGCGGGCGGTGTCGAACATGGACACCGGCTATCCGAACATGCGCGGCGCGATCACGCCGGCGGCGGCGACCATCGCCGAGGTGCTGCGCGACAATGGCTTCGGCACCTTCGCGGCGGGCAAGTGGCACCTGGCGCCCATGGCGGAGGCGACGGCCGCCGGCCCGTTCAAGAACTGGCCCCTGCAGAAGGGCTTCGACCGGTTCTACGGCTTCCTGCAGGGCGAGACCGATCAGTTCCACCCCGAGCTCACCTGCGACAACCACTTCATCGACCAGCCCAAGACCCCGGAGGAGGGCTATCACGTCTCCGAGGACCTGGTGGACCAGTCGATCGCCTGGGTCCGCGACCAGACCTCGCTGGTGCCCGAGCGCCCCTTCTTCCTCTATCTGGCCTTCGGCGCGATGCATGCGCCGCACCAGGCGCCCCAGGCCTATCTCGACAAGTACCGCGGCAAGTTCGACGCCGGCTGGGACGTGGCCCGCGAGGCCTGGTTCGCGCGCCAGAAGGCGATGGGCGTGATCCCGGCCGACACCCAGCTCGCGCCGCGCAATCCCGGGGTCGAGCCCTGGGACGCCCTGAACGACAAGCAGCAGCGGTTCGCCGCCCGCCTGCAGGAGGCCTTCGCCGCCATGCTGGATCACACCGACGACCAGATCGGCCGGCTCGCGGCCTATCTGGAGGAGATTGGCCGGCTGGACGACACCCTGTTCCTGCTGGTCTCCGACAATGGCGCCAGCCAGGAAGGCGGACCGCTCGGCGTCCTCGATGAAATGAAATATTTCAACATGATGGCCGAAAACCTTGATGAGGCGGTCGAGCGCCTGGACGACATCGGCGGCCCCAACAGCCACTGCAACATCCCCTGGGGGTGGGCCCAGGCCGGCAATACCCCGCTCAAATGGTACAAGCAGAACACCCACGGCGGCGGCGTGCGCGATCCGCTGATCGTCCGCTGGCCCAAGGGGGTGAAGGGGGCGGGCGAGACCCGCACCCAGTTCTGTCACGCCGTCGATATCGCCCCCACGATCCTCGAGGCCGTCGGCCTCAAGCCGCCCGCCGAAGTGGGCGGCGTCGCCCAGATTCCGATGCATGGAGCGAGCCTGGCGCCGACCTTCGTCGATGCGGCCGCGCCGGTCGCCCGCAGCGTCCAGTATTTCGAGATGGGCGGCCACCGGGGGCTCTGGAAGGACGGCTGGAAGGCCGTGACCCACCACACCTCCGGCGTGCCCCTGGATCAGGACGACTGGGAACTTTACCACCTCGACCAGGATTTCTCGGAGACCAACAACCTGGCCGCCGCCGAGCCGGAGCGCCTGAAGGCCCTGGTGGCCGAATGGTGGACTGAGGCCGAGAAGAACGGGGTCCTGCCAATCGACGACCGCGGCGCCTTCGAACTGTTCCGCGCCTCGCGCCGGCCCGGCATGCCCACCAGCCGCCGGCAGTTCGTCTATCACCCGCCGATCTCCCACATCGTCTCCGACGCCTGTCCGCCCGTCTTCCGCGGCTGGCGCATGACGGTGGACCTGGAGCAGGCGGGACCTTGCGATGGCGCCCTGATCTCGCGGGGCAGCCTGAACAGCGGCTATGTCCTCTATCTCCAGGACGGCCGGCCGGTGTTCGACCACAACGCCTTCCATGACCACACCATCGTCCGCGGCGACCGCGCGGTCGGGCCCGGACGTCATCAGCTGGAGGTCGAGGTGGCCCGCCAGGCGAACGGGTCGGGCGTGGTGACCCTGCGCCTCGACGGCCAGGACATCGGGTCGGGCGTCATCCCGCGCCTGCTGATCATGATTTCCAGCCTGGGCATGGATTTCGGCCGCAGCCCGCGTCCGGTATGCTCCGACTACGCGCCGCCCTTCGTCTATCCGGGGACCATTCACAGCGTGGTCTTCGACCTGCCGCCCGTGCCGCCGGAGCTGGGGCGGATCGCCGATCAGGCGGAAGTCAACGCGGCCCTGTCACGGCAATAGAGCTGCAGCCGGCGTCAGGCCTCGGCCTGGCGTCGGCGCAGGTCGAGCTCGACGCCGAGCAGCAGGATCAGGAAGCCGAACACCGAGTTGCCGGCGAAATAGCTGCTCTCGGTGACATTGTGGCCGATCAGGATCAGCGGCAGCAGGGCCTGGTAGACCGCATAGGGCCGGCGCGCCTGCAGCCCAGGGTCGGTGGCGGTGAGCGCCTGGCGCAGCGCGGCCAGCGCCCCAAACACCCAGCGGAAGAGCAGCGCCAGCGCGCCGGCCAGGCCGATGGCGCCGGTGGTCACCAGGATGTCGAGATAGCCGTTGTGCGCCTCATTGGTCGGGCTGTCCGGCTGGGCGAACCACTCGTCGGTCTGCAGGCTGGGCTGGATCATCGGATCGATGTCCCAGAAGGAGCCATAGCCCAGGCCGCGCCAGGGATGGTGGCGCCATTCGCCGATCACGAACCGCCACACGTCGGTGCGCTGGGTGAAGGTCACGCCGCGAATGGGGGCCAGCGGATCCAGGGCCTCGACCCCGCACCAGGCCAGATAGAAGAACACCGTCCCGATCACGAGGCCGATCCCCGCCGCGATCAGGCTGCGGAAAGTGCGCGGGCCCCGGCTCATCACCCACAGGAACACCGGGGTGAAGGCGAACACGCCCACATAGATGCCCAGGCTGGTCTTGGAGAGCGAGGCGACCAGCAGGGCGAAGCCGCCGGCCAGGACCGCCAGCCAGAAGGCGCGGCCGGACCAGGACTTCTGGGTCGCCAGATAGGGCCAGCAGATCAGGCCGCAGATCAGCATGACCGCGCCGAGCGTATTCTTGTGGTTATGGATGGCGGCCAGCCCCAGCTCGCTCATCGAGACCTTGTAGCGGAAGATCCAGGAGAACAGGTCGATCCCGATCATGATGGCGCAGGTCCAGGCCATCACCGTGTGCAGCCGCCGACCGTCCGGCTGGCTGAGGCTCACCGCCAGGCAGATGATCAGCTCGATGACATAGATGAACAGGCGCCGCTGCGAGGCGCTGGGATCTAAGGCCCACAGGCTGGTGGCGGCGAACCACCCATAGAGGGCGATGACCGGCGCCAGCGTGATCAGCGCCTGGGGCAGGGCCTGGCGGCGCAGCCACAGGATCGGCGCCGACAGGGCGGCCAGCACGATCCAGGAATAGCGGTTGACCGAATTCATCACCCGGCCGCCGGTGTTGGCGTCGATCACCGCCTCGTGGACATAAGGAGTCGAGCCGATGAACAGGTAGAGCAGGGTGGCCATGAGCGCCAATCCGCCCAGCCGGCCGATCCAGCGCTCGGAAAAGGCGTCGCGTTCGGCCCGGCGCTCGGCGTCCAGGCGAGACCAGGCCGCCAGCCGACCGCTGGGCGAGGCCAGGTCAGACGCCACGGGGGCGCAAACCGAGGCGTATGGCCACGACATCCCTCAGGCCGAGGCCCAGCCCGACCATGCCGTGGACCAGATAGCGCCGCCACAGGCGCTTGGGCTCCTTGACCAGGCGATAGAGCCAGACGAGGCCGGAATGCTCCATCCAGTCCGGCGCCGGATCCGATCCGCCGGTGATGACATTGATCGAGCTGCCGATACACAGGCCGATGCCCGTGCTGCGGCCGTCGGCGATGACGTGCTGGCAGAACTTCTCCGACTGGGGCGGGCCCATGGCGACGAACACGAAGCGCGCGGGATGGGCGGCGACGAACTCGACGGCGGCCTTCACGGCCTCCGGCATATGGATGAAGCCCATGGGCGGGATGTGATGGGCGACGTTTCTCAGGCCGAACTGGACCTTGAGCTTGTCGACCACCTCAGGCGTCGCGCCCACGATCGAGATGGCGTCGTCGGGGCCGATCAGGTCCTTGAACATCCGGTCGACCACATAGGCGCCGGGCGCGAACTTCAGATCGATCCCGGCCAGCAGCGCGGCGCGGCCGATGATCCGGCTGTCATTGGTGCTGATCCAGCAGGTGTCGCCGCAATCGCGGAACAGCGTGTCCTTCCGGCGCAGGAAGGCGTGCTCGGCGTTGGGGGTGACGAAGGCGACAAAGGGCGCAGTCGCGGGACGCGCCGCCAGCGCCGCCACGGTCTCCTCGACGCTCAACGGCGTGAAGCGCAGGCCGGCGAACCGGACCTCGGGCCAGGCGGCCGCGCGATCGATTGAACCGCTTGTCAACAGGTTCTCCAATATAGCCTGCGTCCTTGGAAAGCCGCGGACACGTTCCCCATGAGCCACAGCATCAGTTTACGTCCGGTTCTCGGCGGGGGGCGCGACGTGCGTCTTGAGCTCGCCGGCAAGCGCGTCCTCGACGTCGCCGTCTCCGGCCTGCTGCTGATCGTGCTGTCGCCGCTGCTGGCCCTGATCGCGCTCCTGGTGGTCACCACCTCGCCCGGTCCCCTCTTCTATGTCTGTCATTGGGTGGGGCAGGGGGAACGGCGGTTTTCGGGCCTGAAGTTCCGCACCATGGTCCCCAACGCCGATGCGCTCGAGGCCCAGCTGGCCGCCCAGAACGAGATGAACGGCCCGGCCTTCAAGATGACCAATGACCCGCGGGTGACCCCGCTTGGCCGGGTCCTGCGCCGCTACAGCCTCGATGAATTGCCCCAGCTGTGGAACGTGCTGATCGGCGACATCAGCCTGGTCGGCCCCCGCGCGCCGCGGGAGCACGAATATGCGCAGTTCACCGAGTTCCAGAAGCAGAAGCTGTCGGTGAAGCCCGGCATCACCTGCCTGTGGCAGGTCGAGGGCCGCCATCGGATCAGCGACTATGACCGCTGGGTGGAGATGGACCTCGACTATATCCGCCGCTGGAGCCTGTGGCTCGACCTGCAGATCCTGGCCAAGACCGCCTTGGTCGTCGCCAAGGGGACCGGCGTATGAGCGCGCCCATCGTGATCAGCGTCGTGGTGCTGAGCTATGACCGCGTGCACCTTCTGGAACGCGCCCTGACCGCGGGCCTGGCGCAGGAAGCCCCCGCGGGCGGCGGCTTCGAATTCATTGTGGTCGACAATCACCCGGACCGCCTGGCCGAGGGGCTGGTCACCCGGCTGGCGGCGACGAGCCTTGTGCCGCTCACCTATCTCAGCGATCCGCGCCGCAATATCTCGGTGGTGCGCAACAAGGGGATCGCGGCGGCCAAGGGGACTTATGTCGCCTTCTTCGACGACGACGAGGCGCCGGACGACCGCTGGCTCTATGAACTGCACGCCTGTCTGGAGCGCACGGGCGCCGATGTCGCCTTCGGCCCCAAGCTGCCGCTGTTCGAATCCGGCAAGGCGCCCGACTGGGACCCGGAGGCCTGGCTCTATACCCTCGACTTCCGGATGCCGGCCGACGCGCCGATCCAGATGTTCGGCAGGCTGCGGCGCAAGGGCAAGGGCCTCGGCAGCGGCAACGCCGCCTTCCGGGTCGCCACCTGCTTCAATACGCCCGAACCCTTCTCGGTGGCCTTTGGCGACGCCAATGGCGAGGACACCCAGCTGCTGTTCCGCCTGGCCCTGGCGGACCGCAAGTTCGTCTGGTGCCCCACCGCCATCGTCCGCGAGTTCATCGAGACCGAGCGGACCAATCCCAACTATATGGTCACGCGCATGAAGCGCGGCTCCCAGCACTACGCCGCCTCGCGGATCAACACCTCCGACACGCCGAAGGTCACCCAACTGAAGGTCGCGGCGCTCGGCCTGGCGCAGTTCAGCGTCCATGCCGGCCTGTTCCTGCTGAGCGGCGAGTTCCTGGGCCGCCGCCGTTTCGATCACCGCATCGGCATGGCCAAGGGCCTGGGCAAGCTGACCTATCGCGCTCCGATCGGCTTCATCGAGGAGAAGGCGGCGTGAGCCGGCCCGACGTCTCAATCGTCGTCGCCACTTATAATCGCCCGGCCCTGCTGCGGGAGACGCTGGTCTCCTGCCTGAGCCAGCGTAACGCGCTCGGCCTGTCGCTGGAGCTGGTGGTGATCGACAACCACCCGTCCCTGAACGGCGAGCCGGTGGTGGCGGAGCTGGCGGCGACGGCGCCGTTTCCCGTGCGCTATGCGCCCGAGGGCACGCGCAACATGTCCACCCTGCGCAATCGCGGCTTTGCGGAAGCTAAGGGGCGGTTCGTGGCCTTCATCGACGATGACGAGGTCGCCGACCCCGACTGGCTCGACGAACTGGTCGGCGCGGCCCGCGCCCGCGACGCCGAGATCGCGGTCGGCCCCCGGCTGGCGATCTTCGAGGCGGGCCATCCGCCGGCCTATGATCCGCAGGGCGCCCAGTTCGCGCGCGACCTGCACCTGCCCGACCACGCCCTGATCGACCTCGTCGCGCCCTCGGGCAAGCCGCGCTACGGGCTCGGCACCGGCAATTCGCTGTTCGACATGGATCTCTGCTTCCCGAACGGCGAGGCGCCCATGCGCGTCGAGTTCGGCGACGCCGGCGGCGAGGACGCCGAACTGTTCGTCCGCCTGCACCGGGAGGGTCGCCGTATCGTCTGGGCGGCCAGGGCGCGCGTCACCGAAACCGTGCCCGTCCATCGCACCGAGGTCGCCTACCGGCTGATCCGCACCCGGCGCGAGACCCAGCACTATGTCAGCATCTATATCGACGGCGCCCGGCACAAGCGGCTGGCCTGGGCGATCCTGACCGCCAAGGGTCTGGTCCAGGTCGTGGCCGGCGCCGTCCTCGCCACCCTCCTGTGCGAATTTGGGTCAACCACCCGGGCGCGGGGCCGTCTCACTATGGCCCATGGCCTTGGCAAGCTTTCGTGGAAAAATCCCGTGGGCTACATCCAGGAGCCGAGCAATCCCGCCTGAACGCCATATTTTCGCGTTCTGGTAGGCAAAGTAATACTTTGATAACTTTGATTTTTGCTGAAACTACTGTTGGCGTAAGCATTGCTACACTCGAATGACATAGCATGAAGCTAAGTTAATCGGGGTTAAGATGTTCCAACGGCTAGAAATCGCGAACGACGCGACACCCGTCCCGGCCCGGGGCGAAATCAAACTCTATGGCGACGGCGCGGCGCTGTCGGACTTCGCCAAGCTCTATGCGGACGGCGTGGTGTCCGGCTTCACGACCAATCCCAGCCTGATGCGTCGGGCAGGCGTGACGGACTATGAGTCCTACGCCCGCGAACTGATCGCCATGGTTCCGGACATGCCGATCTCCTTCGAGGTTATCGCCGACGAGTTCCGGAAATGCAGCGCCAGGCCGAGCGGATCGCCGCCTGGGGCCCGAACGTCTATATCAAGATCCCGATCACCAATACGCGCGGCCAGTCGAGCCTGCCCCTGGTGAAGACGCTGTCGCGCAAGGGCGTGAAGCTGAACGTCACCGCGATCCTGACCCTGGAGCAGGTGGCCGGCACGGTCGAGGCGCTCGACCCCAAGACCCCCGCGGTCATCTCGATCTTCGCCGGCCGCATCGCCGACACCGGGATCGACCCGATGCCGATCATGCGCGCCGCCGTCGCCATGGCCGCCCGCCGTCCGCTGGCGGAAGTGCTCTGGGCCTCGACCCGCGAAGTGCTCAACGTCCATCAGGCCCGCGAGTGCGGCTGCCAGATCATCACCGCGACCTCGGATATTCTGAAGAAGCTGGATCTGGCCGGTAAGGACCTGGCCGAGCTCTCTCTGGAGACCGTGGCGATGTTCGACACGGACGCCAAGGCGGCCGGCTACAGCCTGTAAGACGGATCGGCGCGCAAGATGAAAGCTCTGGTCCTGGCCGCCGGCCTCGGGAGCCGGATCCGCGGCGTGGCGGGCGACAAGCCCAAGCCCCTGCTGCGGTTCGGCGACCGATCGATCCTGGCGCATAATCTGCGCTGGCTGGCGGCGTCGGGCGTCACCGAGGTGTGGATCAATCTGCACTACGGCGCCCAGATGATCCGCGAGGAGATCGGCGACGGCGCGGCGTTCCGCCTGCGCATCCGCTATGTCTATGAGCCGGAGCTGCTGGGCACCGCCGGCGCGCTTGGCAATATCGCCGAGGCGCTCACCGAGACCATGCTGGTCGTCTATGGCGACAGCGTCGTGCGCTTCGACCTCGCCGCCCTGCTGGCCGCCCACCGCGGCGCGGGCGCGGAGGCGACCGTCGCCCTGTTCGACCAGGAGCGGCACTTCAACACCGGGATCGCCGGCGGTCGGGTTCGCATCGACGCTGAGGGCGCCATCACCGAGTTCGTGGAGGGCGTCAACGCCGGCGCGCTCTCCAGCCTGGTCAATGCCGGGGTCTATGCCGTTGAGCCCGCGATTCTGGACCTGATCCCCCAAGGCGCCTTCGCCGATTTTGGCCGCGACGTGTTCCCCGCCATGCTGGCCGGACATCGCCCCTTGCGCGGCCATGTGCTGGACGCTCAGGGCTATTGCCTGGGCCTCGATACGCCCGAGAGCTACGCCGCCGGCCAGAAGCTCTTGGCCGAAGGCCGGCTGGCCGCGGCATGAGCCTGCGCCCCGCCATCTTCCTGGACCGCGACGGGGTCCTGAACGAGATTGTCACGCGCGATGGCAAGCCGGCCTCGCCGCGCACACCGAACGAGCTGGTGATCGTCGCCGACGCCCCGGCCGCGCTCGCCGCCTTCCGCGAGATGGGCTTTTCCCTGTTCGTGGTCACCAATCAGCCGGATGTCCGCCGCGGCCTGATGACCGACGCCGCGCTCGACGCCATTCACGCCAAGCTGACCGCCACCCTCGCCGTGGACGAGGTCGCCGCCTGCCGGCACGACAACGCCGACGCCTGCGCCTGTCGCAAGCCCCGGCCGGGCCTCCTCCTGGATCTCGCCGCCCGGCACGGGATCGACCTGTCGCGCTCCTGGATGATCGGCGACCAGGATCGCGACATCGCCTGCGGACAGGCGGCCGGCTGCGCCACCGTCCTCATCGCCCGACCCTACAATTCCGGCGCCCGCGCCGGCGCGACCTGCACCCTCGAAAGCTTGTCGCAAGCAATCCCTGCTATCGCCAAGACCTGCGCCCCAGCCTCACGAATGGACACCGCCCGTGTTTACTGAACACTTCTTCGACGCCGCCCAGCGCGCCCTGGCCGCTATCGACCCCAACGCCGTCGAGGCCATGGCCGAGGCGCTCGCCAAGGTGCGCGATCGCGAAGGCCGGCTGTTCCTGATCGGGGTCGGCGGCAGCGCCGGCCACGCCAGCCACGCGACCAATGATTTCCGCAAGATCTGCGGCTTCGAGGCCTATTGCCCGACCGACAATGTCTCCGAGCTCACCGCCCGGATCAATGACGAGGGGTGGGAAGGCAGCTTCTCGGCCTGGCTGGAAGGCAGCCGCCTGCGCGCCGCCGACGGCCTCTTGATCTTCTCGGTGGGCGGCGGCAGCGTCTCGCCGCCGGTCTCGGCCAATATCGTCCGCGCCATCCAGCTCGCCAAGGCCGCGGCGCCACGGTCACCGGCATCGTCGGCCGCAGCGGCGGCTATACGGCCGAGGCCGCTGACGCCTGTGTGGTCATTCCCACCGTCGACGCCGAACTGATCACTCCCCTGGTCGAGGGCCTGGCGGCGGTGGTCTGGCACGGCCTGGTCTCGCACCCGAAGCTCGCCATGAACAAGGGCCACTGGGAACAGCTGGCCGCCGGGACCAAGACGGCGCCCGGCGATCCTGCCGCATCGGTCGCGGCGGAGTAGGGGCCCATGATCTCCACCCGCACCCCGCTGCGCGTGACCCTGGGCGGGGGCGGCACGGATCTGGAAAGCTATTACCGCCATGGCGGCGGCTTCATCTTCGCCATGGGCCTGGACAAGTATATCCACATCGCCGCCCACCGGCCGGCCTTCCAGAGCGGGGTGGTGCTGCACGGCCCCGAGGCCGAGACGTGCGAGCGCGCGGCCGACCTGAAGCATGAGCTGGTCCGCGCCGCGCTTCTGGCGCACGGCTTCGAGGACCGCTTCGAGGCCGCCTCCATCGGCGACATCGCCGGCGGCACGGGCCTGGGCTCGTCGAGCTGCTTCCTGGTGGGGTTCCTCAACGCGCTGCACGCGCTCAAGGGCCAGACACCGGACCGCCAGGCCCTGGCCGAAGAAGCCTGCCGCATCGAGATCGAGACGTTGGCCAAGGGCATCGGCAAGCAGGACCAGTACATGGCCGCCTTCGGCGGTCTGACGACCCTCGACATCGCGCCGGACGGCACGGTCAAGGTCGAGGCGGTGAAGCTCGCCCCTGACCTCGAGGCCGCCTTCGTCCGCCACACCCACATCTACTACACCGGCCTGCGCCGGGACGCCGCCGTGATCCTCAACGACCAGAACAGCGCCATGCTGTCGGATCCGTCCGGATCGCGCGACGCGGTCGCCGAAAGCCTGGGGGCGATCAAGACCCTGGGCTACCGGATCCGTGACGCCTGGGTGGCCGGCGACCTGGAGGGCTGGGGCCATATGCTCCACGAGCACTGGGTCTCGAAGAAGAAGATGTCGTCCAAGATCAGCTGGCCGCACATCGACCAGCTCTATGATCATGTGCGCGCCAACTACGGCGTCCTGGGCGGCAAGGTGATCGGCGCCGGCGGCGGCGGCTTCCTGATGCTGTTCGACCCCAGCGACGGGACGAAGCTCGAGGCCTATATGGCCAGCCAGAACATGCCCCGGCTCAACTACCGGATCGACCGCGCCGGGGCCCAGGTCCTGGGCGCGCGGACCGAGATGATGACCGCCGCATGAGCCCCGCCCGCCTGATCACCGATCTCGGCGATCTCTTTCCCGCCACGGCGGTCGCCGCCGTGGTCTTCGGCTGGTGCTGGGCCAAGCTCGACCGGCTCATGGCGATGAGCTTTGCGGTCTGCTTCATGGGCGCGGTTGTTGTCGACACCGTGCTGAAGTTCGGCGCCGCCCAGATGTTTCCCTATCCGGACGGGCTGTCGCTGTTCCAGTTGTCGAGCGGCGCGCCCAGCGGACACGCGGCCCTGGCGACCATGGTCTATGGCGCGGCGATCGTCCTGTTTGCGGGGACGTGCCGGGGCGTCGCGGCGATCGCGGGCGTGCTCTTCTCGGTCCTGGCTCTGGCGGCCGTGCTGGTCACCCGGGTCACGCTGCACACCCACACGGTCGCGGATGTCGCGGCAGGCGTAGCCGTCGCCGGTCTGTTCGTCCTGGTGTTCGACCAGGTGCGCCGTCGCCGCGATCATCCCCGCGGCGATGGGGCGCCTGTCTTGCTGGCCGGCATGGTCGTGGTCGGCGTCTTCGCCCTGATCTCCGGCGTGCGCATCTCCAGCACGATGTTCCTGTGAGCACCCTGATGAGCCCCGGTCCCGACGCCCGACTGCTCGACGCCCGCCAGTTCGACGTTCGCGCCCGCGCGCCGTTGCGCCTGGGCCTGGCCGGCGGCGGCACCGACCTGTCGCCCTATTGCGACCAGTTCGGCGGCGCCGTGCTCAACGCCACCATCGACCGCTTCGCGTTCGCCCACCTTGTACGCCATCCGCAGGGGCGGATCGGTTTCCGCGCCAGCGATATCGGCGGCGAGGAGACCTATGACCGGTTCGACGAGGTGCGCCTCGATGCGGGGCTGATCCTGCACAAGGCGGTCTATCGCCATGTGGTGGAGACCTATCTCGACGGCCAGGCGCCGCCGCTGATCGTCTCGACCACCATCGATGCGCCCGCGGGCTCCGGTCTGGGCTCGTCCTCGGCCCTGGTCGTGGCTCTGATCGAGGCCTTCCGCGTGGCGCTCGACCTGCCTCTGGGTCCCTACGAGGTGGCTCGCCTCGCCTTTGAGATCGAGCGCGTCACCCTGGGCCTGGCCGGCGGGCGTCAGGATCAGTACGCGGCCGCCTTCGGGGGCTTCAACTATATCGAATTCCTGCCCGGTGAGCGGGCCCTGGTGAACCCCCTTCGCGCGCCTCGGGCCCATCTCAACGAGTTCGAGAGTTCGCTGGTGATCTGCTTCTCCGGCCAGTCGCGCCGGTCGGACACCATCATCCAGGAACAGATCGACGGTCTGGTGACCATGAACCCAGAGACGGTCGAAAACATGCACCGCCTCAAGGCGGACGCCGGGGCCATGAAGGAAGCCATTCTGCGCGGGCGCACCCGCGAGGTGGCGGAGATCCTGCAGCGCTCCTGGGTCGCCAAGAAGAAGACCGCCAAGGGCATCGCCACCGACTGCGTCGACCGCCTGTTCGAGATCGCCATGGCCAAGGGCGCCTGGGGCGGCAAGGTGTCCGGCGCCGGCGGCGGCGGCTTCCTGATGTTCTGCACCGATCCCGAAAACCGCTATCGGCTGATCCAGGCCCTGAACGCCGAGGGCGGCCAGGCCAGTTCGGTCAAGCTCACCTTCGACGGCGCCGAGGCCTGGACGGTTCCCCGGTGAGCGTCACCCAGTGCGTGCTGCTGGTCGGCGGCCTCGGAACCCGGCTCGGCGACCTGACCGCCCAGACGCCGAAGCCGATGCTGGAGGTCGCCGGCAAGCCGTTCCTCGAACACCTGCTGGCCAAGGCCGCCGGGCACGGCTTTCGCCAGGTGCTGCTGCTGGCGGGGTTCCGCGCCGAGGTGCTGGAGACCTGGCTCGCCCGTGACCGCGTCGCCGAGCGGCTTGGCCTCTCGATCGAGGTGATCGTCGAGCCCCAACCCCTGGGAACGGGCGGCGCCCTGATCCAGGCCCTTGACCGGCTGGACGACGCCTTCCTGCTCGCCAATGGCGACACCTGGTTCGACTTCGACTGGCGGGCTCTGGCCGATCGCGCCGACACCCCCGTCGTCATGGCCCTGCGCCAGATCACGCACGCCGACCGTTATGAGACGGCCGTGCTGGAGGCGGGGCGTGTCCTGGCCTTTAAATCCCGCACCGGCGCCGCGACGCCCGGCCTGATCAATGGCGGGGTCTATCGCATCGAAAAGGCGGCCCTGCCGGACCGGACCGGCGCCTGGTCGCTGGAGGCCGACCTCCTGCCGCAGGCCGCGGCGGGGGGGCGGTTGGGGGGTGAGGTGTTCGCCGGCGACTTCATCGACATCGGCGTCCCGGACAGTTTCGCCGCCGCCCAGGACCTGCTGCGGCGCTGAGCCGCACACGGCGCGCGGGCAGATCGATTGCCCCGTAAAGTCACGAATCCCTTCGATGTGGGACAATTCCCTGAATGCGTTGGACATCCCGCGGTAGGTAAGGGCGCGCGCGGGACCCGCGTTCAATGAGCCCAGTTTCGGACGCGCCGTGATCCTACCCGTGACGGATCGCCACTAGAGGGCGCACGTAGGGTCGGAATGTCGAGAGAGACGTTGGATACGCCCGGCTCGGGCTATTTCTGCCGAACCTTCGCCTTTGGCGCATGGCGTCTCTAGCCCTCGGCGTCCTGTCGCGAGATTTGGGATCTGCGGTGAATGGAGCGATTATTCACCGCATTTATTGCGGTAAATATCCTTGCCCTTGCGGTGAATATTCGTCACAATCGCCGCATCAGGAGCGGCGATTGTGACGATCTACATTTACCAACAAGAGGGTTGGCCCAATCTGAGGTGGGATCAGAAGCGCCTGCAAGAGCCCCTCGCCAGAGTTCGTTTGCGCCAAGGTAAGCTGCTTGGCCGCATGGAAGCCCTCGGGTTCCAACAGCGTGCAGAGGCCGTTCTTGCAACCCTCACCGAGGACGTCCTCAAGTCCAGTGAGATTGAAGGCGAGCTCCTCGATAAGGAGCAGGTTCGATCCTCAATCGCTCGCCGCCTCGGCATGGATATCGGCGCGCTCGCACCTGCTGATCGCAACGTCGAAGGCGTTGTCGAAATGATGCTGGACGCCACGCAGAATTATCGAGCGCCCCTCACGGATGAGAGGCTTTTCGCCTGGCACGCAGCCCTGTTTCCAACCGGGCGCAGCGGGATGTCGAAAATCATTGTCGGCGCCTGGCGAGACGCGTCCTCAGGACCCATGCAGGTGGTGTCGGGCCCAATTGGCCGCGAGCGCGTCCACTATGAAGCGCCGAGCGCAGATCGGCTTGCTAATGAGATGCGCGCCTTCCTGGACTGGTTTGCTGGGGATACGCCAATCGACCCCATCATGCGGGCAGCGATCGCACATCTGTGGTTCGTCACCATTCATCCGTTCGATGATGGCAACGGGCGGATCGCGCGTGCCATCGCCGACCTGGCCTTGGCCCGCTCGGAGCAAAGCTCACAGCGGTTTTACAGCATGTCGGGTCAAATCCGGATCGAACGGAACGCCTATTACGACATGCTGGAAGCCACCCAAAAGGGCGATCTCGATATCACCAAGTGGCTTCTATGGTTCCTGGAATGTTTAGAGCGCGCCTTCGATGGCGCCGAAGCGCTTCTCGCCAATGTCCTGCGAAAAGCCCGCTTCTGGAAGGCCATGGCCGGCCAGCCCCTAAATGAACGCCAGACGGTCGTGATCAACCGCCTCCTTGACGGTTTCGAGGGCAAGATGACGACGTCGAAATGGGCCAAGATTGCAAAGACCTCCACCGACACCGCGCTGCGCGACATTGACGATCTCGTTCGGCGACGCATCTTCGTCAAAGATGCTGGCGGGGGGCGCAGCACGAGCTATTCACTCATCGTCGCACCTGCCGATGCGCTACGCGCAGTTAGCGCTTACACGCGCGCCCATTCCGCCATACCCGCCTGGGAAGGCGCTCAGATGCCGAGTCCTGAGGAGGTCGCCGACCGCCAGCACGCCATCGAGAACCTAGCAGCGAAGATTGAAGGCCTGGCGCAATTGAGCGAAACCGTGCCGGTCAGTCACCGCGACTTCGAGGCCATCCTGCACGACCTCCATGACGTTGGCTTCCACCCTGAGAATGACTTGGTGTCGGCCGTGGCTTTTGCGCTCCGGCGATCGGATAGAAGCGGGGCATGAGCCGGATCATGACCATCGATTGGCTCCTGGATGAAGCCTTCCAGGCGGAGCCGCCAACCGTGCGCTTTGCCACAAATCGAAAACGCCACGCTCATCGACCGAAGCCTCCGGCCCAGCACGGGTAAATCCCAGACCATCTGGGACCTCATGGACGGCGTATTTCGAGGCGTCGAGCGCCGGCGCCGCCTTGACCTGAGAGGGGACTGGTCGGATCACGGGCTCGCCGAGGACCCTTCCGCATGACGACCCTCCCAGATCGATGCATGTCCAAGCGCCCGGCGGTGTGGATCGCGCCGCTGCTGGCCCTAGGCCTGGCGGGCGCCGCGGCGGCGCAGACGCCAGTTAAGGTGACGATTGACCTGCGCCCCGCGGCGCTGCGCAACACCACCTCGCCGGACAAGGCGATGGGGGCGGGGATCGACGGCGCCCAGCGGGGCGACATCGACCGGCTGTTTTCGGGTCACAACGTCGCCCGCATGCGCTCGGCCGGGCTCAAGCCCCTGACCTACCGACTGAGGACCGAGCTGGGCATCGAGGCCTGGCATTGGGGCGGTGAGGGGACCTGGAGCGATCCCGCCCACGCCCAGGGCTACTGGGTGGGCGACGACCGCCAGACCCAGCCGATCCTGACCTCCTGGGGCTACAAACTGCCCCGGCGCGGCGACACGATCGATAACGCCAACAACAATGACTATTCCCGCCTGACGGACGGGGACCTCGCGACCTTCTGGAAATCCAATCCCTATCTGGATCTGAGCTATACCGGCGAGGCCGAGGCCCGGCCGCAGTGGCTCGTGGTCACCCTCGACGATACGACCCCCGTCGACGGGATTGAGATCGCCTGGGGCGAGCCCTATGCCACGCGCTACCAGGTTCAGTACTGGACCGGGGCCAACGACTACGACCCGACCGGCCGCTGGGTGACCTTTCCGCACGGGACGGTGACCGATGGCCATGGCGGGACCGTGCGGCTGAAGCTGGGCCCGGCGACCATGCCCGTTCGTTATGTCCGCGTGCTGCTGGAGGCGGCCTCGGGAACCGCCCCGGCGGGGGCGACCGACGTGCGCGACCGCCTAGGCTATGCCGTGCGGGAGGTCGGCGTGGGCCGGTGGGGCGCCGACGGCCAATTCCACGACCTTGTCCGGCACGCGCCGTCCCACACCGGCCAGACCCAGACCCACGTGTCCTCCACCGATCCCTGGCACCGGGCCATCGACCGCGATGTCGACCTGGAAGAGACCGGCTTCGACCGCATGTTCTCAAGCGGCCTGACCAACGGCCTGCCGATGCTGACGCCGGTCAGCGTGCTGTTCGACAATCCCGAGAACGCCGCCGCCGAGATCCGCTACCTGAAGCGCCGCGGCTATCCCATCCGCCAGATCGAGCTGGGCGAGGAGCCGGACGGCCAGTACGGCGACCCGCGCGACTATGGCGCCCTCTATCTGCAGGTCGCCAAGGCGATCCGGGCCATTGATCCGGCCCTGGAGCTGGGCGGCCCCAGCCTGCAGAGCGGCTTCACTGAGGCCTATATGCTGCCCGGCGAGACGCCCTCCTGGACACGGCGGTTCGTGACCTATCTGCGCAGCCGCGCCCGGCTGGACGATCTGCAGTTCCTGTCCTTCGAGCACTATCCCTTCGACGACATCTGCGGCGACATCCCCGCCAAGCTTAGGGACCAGAGCCGGCTGATGCGCCGGGTGATCGCCCAGCTCCGCGCCGACGCCGCCCCGGCCAAGCCGCCGCTGGTGATCGCGGAATACGGCTTCTCGGCCTTTTCCGGTCGGGCGATGTCGGAAATGCCCAGCGCGCTGCTGATGGCCGATATCGTCGGTCAATTCCTCAGCGAAGGCGGCCAGACGGCCTACCTCTTCGGCTATCCGCCCAATGTGCCGATGAACCAGCATCAGGCCTGCGCCGGCTTCGGCAACATGATGCTGTTCCAGGCCGATCCGGACGGTCAGGCCAAGGACCCCATGCCCTCCTACTTCACCGCGCGCATGCTGTCGGGCGACTGGATGCAGGCGGGCGCGCGGCCCCATCGGCTCTACGCCACGACGGTCGTGGGCGGGGAGGGGGCGGTCACCGCCTATGGCTTGGTGCGGCCGGACGGCAAGGTGAGCCTGCTGCTCGTCAATCGCGACGCCGAAGCCCCCGCCCAGGTCGCGCTCGGCGCCGTCCGACCGGGATCCGCCGCGTCCGCGCCCCTCCACGGCGCCGCGCAGGTCGTCCAGTATTCGCCGGCCCAGTACAGCTGGATCTCCGACGGGGTCGCCAGCCATCCCGGGCGGGATCTGCCGCCGGAACGCCGTAGGCTTGATCGATGGACCGGAGAGTTGGTCCTGCCGGCCAGTTCGGTCACCGTGGTCACCGTAACTCCCCCGAGGTGATCTCGTATCGCGAGGGGCGTTACAGAAGCAGGTTGCGGCCCGAGGCGTCACAGGCGCATCGGCGGGTGGGCTTGCTCGCCACAGCTGCGCCTGTGGTGTCACCCGACATGTCCATGCGCTTGGGGCTAAAGCGATTGGACGTGGGGTCGCAAAATATCGACCGTTGCGGTCAAACCCTGAGCCTCCATGTCTAGGAGAAGGCTTTCGGCGGTGATTTCAGGTCTCTTAAAACGTTCCCGCATTCGCCTGACGGCGGCGACGCCGCGGCCGATGTCGAGCGCCAGCGTATCGGCAATGAAAGCATCCGCCGACTTTGCCTCAATATTGAGTGGACTAAGCAGGTTTTGGGGGAAGTCCTTCAGGTTTTCCGTGACGATCAACGCGGCCTGCGTTTTAAGAGCTGCTGCGACGACATGAGCATCTTTGGGGTCGGGTAGATCGACGCAGATTGAGAGCAATGCGCCAAAGTCAGCAACGCAAGCCTCTTCGAATGCCGACTCCATGCTCGCCCGGGCTTTCTTGGCGCGTTCGGGGGCGTCCAGTACGCCCTTCTTGGCGAGAATTTTCTCGATCGCGAGTTCAGTCTCCGCGAGGATGGGGGCAGACCAGCGAAGGCGAAAGAATTCCGCCTCCGCTAAAGTTAGAAGCAAGTTCCGCCTCAGAGCGTTCGCCAGCGAACAAGCATCAACGATGGCTGTAAATCTGTTCGCGAACACGCCTCAAAGATGCTCCGCGTCCAACTCCGCCAGGTCGGCGAGGGACTTGGCTCGCTGAGCGTCCCGCCTTCTCTTATAATCGAAGAGATGCTCGGCCTTTATGCGTCTATGTCGCCCGACCAGATCGTGCTGGATTTGCCCTCGATCCAATAAGGAAACGAGGTGGGGGCGAGAAACATTCAATATATCAGCCGCTTGTTGCGTTGTGAGCATCTGGCTCACAGGCACGAGAGTTACCGCGTCGCCCCGACCGACGTGGCGCAATAACTCCATCAGAAGATGAGAAAGGCCCGGTGTGAGAACGATCTCCGCAGACCTATTTTCTTCATCCAAGATGCGGAGCCGTTGGTCGGTAGCCGGGGCGCATTGCGCGGCTAGAATTTGACGCAGTTGATTGGCCGCGGCCCGTTCATCGGCGGAGGGCAACCGATCGCCGAACGCCTCGGCGAACGATGGAAGGGTCATTGAGATGGCTCCCGGTTAGATGGGCTATATAGCCCATATTCGAAATAAACGCAATTATCGAAATAAACGAAAGACGCTCCCGGGGGCCTCAAGTCGCGAGGGCTTCGAAAGACCCGGCCGAATTCGACCGATCCCATTGAGCTCGCGTGCCGCCCGTCGGATCCTGCCGTCTTCATTTTAGGCCTGCGGACAATCGCTCGGTCGCGTCCGTGGCGCGGAGGTGCGGCCTTGTGGCGTGTCGATCGATCTTTGCGCTTACGGGCATCCAGATGATCGGGGCGATCATGACAGACGGCGCCGCGTCGCCACGCCGAGTGGGCTCGTTAAGGCGACCTGAAGTCGTACTCGGGGTCTATGCTTCACCCTGGGTATGCGACGATTTTGGGTTGCCTCATTTTGAGTGCGTCAACCTATCGGAAACCATATCAGCGGACTTCTGATCCTTGAGTGCGCTGGGCCCTATTGTGGGTTGGGTGCGACCGTGGCGCGCGGCCTGGTGAGGTTCCCATGTTCAAGACCATTGATGATCAGCGTCGGTTCGGAAACCGCGTGTTGGGTGTCGTCCTGTGGGCGCTGGCGGCGGCGACGGTGGTCGCGGCCCTCGTCCTGAAGGGCCCATGGCTTGGCCTCGGGATCGGCGCGGCCGTGCTTGCCGGCGGGGCCACCCTGATCTGCGCGGGCGACCAGCAGGGGGCCGCGGGCCGCATGGCGGTGGCCGCGGCGATGATGGGCAATGTCTCATTGCTGGTGGCCGCCTTCCGCGGGCATGGCTGGCAGATCGACATGCACATGGCCTATTTCGCCGCCCTGGCGGCCCTGGTGATCTATTGCGACTGGCGGGTGATCCTGGCCGGCGCGGCCGTGGTGGCGGTTCACCACCTGACCTTGAGCTTCCTCTTGCCGGCGGCGGTGTTTCCGGGCGCGGCTGGGCTCGGCCGGGTCCTGGTCCATGCGGTGATCCTGATCGCCGAGGCGGCCGTCCTGATGTGGATCTCGCAAAGCATCGTCGGCATGTTCGCCCTGTCCGACAGCGCCGTGCATCGCGCCGAGGAAGCGCTGGCGCTGGCCAAGGACTCCATGGTCAAGGTCGAGGCCGCCCATGCGGCGGAAGAAGAAGCCTCCCTGGCCCGCGCGCGCCTGCAGGCGAGCGTCGACGAGGAACGCGCCCTGGTCACCGAAACCCTGGCCCAGGGCCTGGAGCGCCTTGCGGGCGGGGACCTGTCCCATCGCCTGACCCAGGCCTTCGCCCCGCAGTTTGAGAAGCTGCGCCGCGACTACAACAACGCCATCGGCAAGCTCGAAGAGACCATCGGCGCCATCAAGGGCTCGACCGACGGCATGCACGGCGCCATCGGCGAACTGAACCAGGCCGCTTCGGCCCTGTCGCGGCGCACGGAGAACCAGGCCGCCAGTCTTGAGGAAACCGCCGCAGCGCTCGACCAGATCACCGCCACGATCAGCCAGTCGGCGGCCAACGCCAAGCGCGCGGCGCAAGTTGTGGTCACCACCCGCCAGGGCGCCCAGGAGAGCAACCAGGTGGTGACCGACGCCGTCGCCGCCATGAGCGAGATCGAGGCCTCGTCCAGCCAGATCGGCCAGATCATCGGGGTCATCGACGAGATCGCCTTCCAGACCAATCTGCTGGCCCTCAACGCCGGGGTCGAGGCGGCGCGGGCCGGCGAGGCGGGCAAGGGCTTCGCCGTCGTCGCCTCGGAAGTCCGCGCCCTGGCCCAGCGCTCCGCCGAGGCCGCCAAGGAGATCAAGGCCCTGATCTCCACATCGACCGCCCAGGTGGGATCGGGCGTGCAACTGGTCGGCCGCACCGGTGAGGCCCTGCGCATCATCGCCGGTCAGGTCGCCGAGATCGACGAGCTGGTCGCCAATATCGCCGCCTCCGCTCAGGAGCAGTCCTTAGGCCTGGCCCAGATCAACGGCGCCATCAATCAGATGGACCAGGCGACGCAGCAGAACGCCGCCATGGTCGAGGAATCGACGGCGGCCACCCAGTCCGTCGCCAACGAGGCCGACGCCCTGGCCCGCGCCACCGCCCAGTTCCGCCTCAGCGGCGCGGTCGCCGCGAGCGGCCGTCCGGCCTTGCGCCGGGCGTCCTGAGGCGCCGGCCGCCTCGGGGCTGGGGCGGCGGTCGCCCCCCGGGCCGGGCGCTGTGGCGACAGTGCGTCGCACAATTGGCGGAAAGCCTTGCGAGGCTGCGTTCCTGTCCCTAGGGGCAGCCAACAAGCTTCGCGGGCGCCGTAACGTTAATCGAGAGTCGGCTGGACCTCGTAAATTCACCATATACTGTCTGCAACTTGGCCGGATGCTGCAGCCCATGGGAGAAAATTCCGGAAGGTAACCGGTTTCCTAACGCTTTTTTCCTTGGGCGGGCTCGCCATTTTCCACGTGGGTGACTATTCGGTGGGGCTCCGGGTCCGGCGGTGTCCGGCGTCACCAAGGAGTTCCGAGCTTGTCCCAGGCCACGTCGATTCCGGGTCTTCGTCCCGCGCCGACCAAACACGCCAAGCTGGTCGAGTGGGTGGAAGGCATCGCCGCTCTGACGCAGCCGGACAAGGTCTACTGGTGTGACGGCTCGGATGCGGAATGGGACGCGCTCACCAAGGAGCTGGTGACCGGCGGCACGCTGAAGCCCCTGAATCCCGAAAAGCGCCCGAACTCGTTCTTCGCCGCCTCCGACCCGCGCGACGTGGCCCGAGTAGAAAGCCGCACCTTCATCTGCTCCGAAAACCCGGAGGACGCCGGTCCGACCAATAATTGGCTCGACCCGACCGAGATGCGCGCCGACCTGCAGGACCTGTTCAAGGGCTGTATGAAAGGCCGCACGATGTATGTCGTGCCGTTCAGCATGGGCCCGCTCGGCTCCAAGATCAGCCAGCTGGGCGTCGAGATCACCGACAGCGCCTATGTGGCCATCTCGATGCGCGTCATGACCCGCATGGGGAAGGGCGCTCTGGACGAGATCGGCGAGGACGGCTTCTTCGTCCCGGCCGTCCACTCGGTGGGCATGCCGCTGGCTGACGGCCAGAAGGACGTTCCCTGGCCCTGCAACGAGATCAAGTACATCGTCCACTTCCCGGAAAGCCGGGAGATCTGGTCCTACGGCTCGGGCTATGGCGGCAACGCTCTCTTGGGCAAGAAGTGCTTTGCGCTCCGCATCGCCTCGGTCATGGCCCGCGATGAGGGCTGGTTCGCCGAGCACATGCTGATCCTCAAGCTCACCTCGCCCCAGGGCCAGGTCCGCTATGTGGCCGCCGCCTTCCCGAGCGCCTGCGGCAAGACCAACATGGCCATGCTGCAGCCGACCCTGCCGGGCTGGAAGGCCGAGACCATCGGCGACGACATCTGCTGGATGCGCTTCGGCGACGACGGCCAGCTCTACGCCATCAATCCGGAAGCCGGCTTCTTCGGCGTCGCGCCGGGCACCGGCGAAGAGACGAACAAGAACGCCATCGCCTCGCTGCATTCCAACAGCGTCTTCACCAATGTGGCCCTGACCCCCGACGGCGATGTCTGGTGGGAAGGCCTGACCAAGACCCCGCCGGCCAATCTCACCGATTGGAAGGGCCGTCCCTGGACGCCCGAATCCGGCGAGCCCGCCGCTCACCCCAACGCCCGCTTCACCGTGCCGGCCGCCCAGTGCCCGGTCATCGCGCCGGAATGGGAAGACCCCAAGGGCGTGCCGATCTCGGCCATCCTGTTCGGCGGCCGCCGGGCCAGCGCCGTGCCGCTGGTCACCGAGGCCTTTGATTGGGCGCACGGCGTGTTCCTGGCCTCCAACGTCGCCTCGGAAGGCACCGCGGCGGCCGAGAACAAGATCGGCGAGCTGCGCCGCGATCCCTTCGCCATGCTGCCCTTCTGCGGCTACAACATGGGCGATTACTTCGGTCACTGGCTGAAGATGGGCGCTCAGGCGGCCGACCCGTCCAAGCTGCCGCGCATCTATTTCGTCAACTGGTTCCGCAAGGACGAGAACGGCAAGTTCGTCTGGCCGGGCTATGGCGAGAACAGCCGCGTGCTGAAGTGGATCGTCGAGCGCCTGGAAGGCGAGGCCGAAGCCAAGGACACCCCGATCGGCCGCCTGCCGGCGCCGGGCGTCCTGGACACCTCGGGCCTCGACCTGACCGACGCCCAGCTGGAGCTGCTGCTCACCGTCGACCCGGCGGTCTGGGCGGAAGAAGCGGCCCTGATCCCGCCGGCCTATGAGAAGTTCGGCGATCACCTGCCCAAGGCGCTGTGGGCCCAGTACGAGGCCCTGGTCGCCCGTCTGGCCAAGGCGCGCAATCCCGAGCTGGCCGTCGCCGGCTAGAGACTTCAGGCCTGCTCTCCCGCGGCGGGGGGCAGGCCGGTCCGCCTAGAGGATCAGGCGCGCGCTGTGCTCGCCAATCTCGAGCGTGGCGCCAAAGGCCGCCGATCTCGCCTTGATATCCTTCAGAATTCGCGCCGCGTCGGCGACCTGGGCCAATGACGGGACGCCGCGCGCGGCCAGGTCCTCGGGCCCCTTGGGACTTTCGGGGTTGAGCGTGATCGGCGTCAGGTCCAGGCCGCTCAATCGCCCCTCGTCGAAGCGACAGGCGGCGATCACGCTGTCCCAGGCCCTGGCCGGATAGGTCCCAGGCGGGGTGCGGGTCTGGAAGATGAAATTCCCCAGGCCATAGAAGGCCGGCGCCCCCTGCAGGATCTCGATCCCGTGCAGCACCGGCGCGCCGTGGCTGACATAGACGCCGGCCCCGGCCGCGACACAGCGATGGGCGAGCGCCCTCTGCCAGTCGGGGGTGACCTCCATGTCGTCGCCCCACAAATGGTTATGGTGATAGGCGATGACGGTCGCGCCCTGCGTCCGCGCGGCCGCCAAGGCGTCGAACACCCGGGCCAGGTCGGCCTCGTTCAGCACACCCGGCCGATCTTCCCGCACCTCATTGACGCCGGGATGGTCCGGCCCCGCCGCCCCGCCGGGCCGCACCTTGCCTGTGGCGAAGGCCACCAGGGCGACCCGGCCGTCCGCCGTGACGCCAGGCGCCGCCGCCTGGGCGAGGTCCGCGCCCGTGCCCGCGAAGGCGAGGTTGGCGGCCTTCAAGGCCCCGAGCGTGGACAAGACGCCGCCGGTCCCCAGGTCGAAGGCGTGGTTGTTCGCCGTGGCGACCAGGCCGACCCCGAGCGCCTTCAGATCGTCGATCACGGCGGCGTCCGCCGTGTGCAGGGTCAGCGCCTCGCGGGTCGGATCGCCGGTCAGCTCGCCGCGGATCACGGTCTCCAGATTGGTGAAGACGACATCGGCGGCGTGCAGCCGGCGCGTGATGGCGGCCCGGCCCGGCCAGGGCTCATGGCGCAGGTCGTGCTGGATCAGGGCCTGGCCGAGCAGGGTCAGGCGCAGCGCGCGCGGGGTCGCCAGGGCGGCGCGCGGCAAGGCGAGGGCGCCCAGGGCGGTCAGCGCAGCGCGGCGTGTCGGCGTCATGGTGCGGCTCTCCGATCCGTAGCGACCATAAGCAGGCTTCGCGGAATTGGTCATGTCATGCCGTCTGCGCATGACCTGATCAGCTTCGCCAATGGCGTTGCGCCGAATTTTCCGCCCCGCCTAGGGTCGAGCGTCGGCAGGGGGCCCATGCGCGGTCGGCGCAGGGCGGGGTCGACCAACTGAGGGGTCTGTCTATGCAATCCTTGAACCTGCGCGCCCTGCGCGCTGGAACCGCCTTCGCCGCGCTGCTGGCCGGCAGCGTGATGGCCGGGGCGGCGACGCCGGTCCTGGCTCAAACCGCCACGCCCGACACCGTCGAGGAAGTGATCGTCACCGGCTCGCGCATCCAGCACAAGGACGCCGACACGGTGGGGGTGGTCACCACCATCACCGAAACCGACATCAAGAACTCCGGCGCGGGCTCGGTGGGCGAACTGCTGCAGAAGCTGCCCGCCGCGGGCGTCAGCCTCTCCAGCAATGGCACCCAGGGCACCTCCTACGGCGCCAGCTCGATCAATCTGCGCTATCTCGGCGGGGCGGAAGGCAGCGGCAACCGGGTGCTGGTCCTGGTCGACGGCCACCGCTGGGTCGACGGCGTGGGCCAGCGCGGCTTCCGCGACTTCGTCGATCTCAACACCATGCCGCTCGGCATGATCGAGGGCGTGGAGGTCCTGAAGGACGGCGCCTCGGCCATCTACGGCGCCGACGCCATCGCCGGGGTGGTCAATATCAAGACCGGCCGCGACTTCGACGGGATCAAGGCCCAGGCCAAGTACGGGGTGACCTCCGAGGGCGACGGCCAGGAATATTCGGGCGTCGTCAATTTCGGCAAGCGCTTCGAGGCCGGCGCCCTGCTGGTGTCGCTGAGCTATGTGAAGGACGAGCCGATCCTCACCGCCGACCGCGACCTGACCCGCGTGACCCTGGTCCCGCAGACCGCGGTCGGGACCAGCCCGAACGGCCTCTACATCCTGCCGGGCCTGTCCAATAACGCCTATTTCGGCACGGCCAGCGGCTTCGCATCGTCGACCTCGCCGGTCGCCTTCAATGCGGGCTCCACGATCGGGGCCGGGTCGCTCGCCGACAACAGCTTCCACACCGCCACCCTGCCGGGCGACGCCTATAACACCCAGGCCCAGGGCATCTATTCGACCGGGCCCAGCGAGCGCTACGGGATCTACAGCCGGTTCACCACCGACCTGACCGACAAGGTGCGGCTGAAGGTCGAGGGGCTCTATAACGAGCGCAAGTCCGACCAGCTGTTCTCCCCGGTCCTGCTGGACATCGGCGGCTCGGCGGGCACCATCCGCGGCTTCGCCATCTCCAATAGCCAAGCCTACAACCCCTTCGGGACGGCCAATGGCGTGCCGACCGCCAACGCCGTGGGCTTCGCCGCCAACCAGGCCTGGCGGATCCGCAAGGTGATGACCGAGGTCGGCAACCGCGACAACGTCCAGGACGTGGTGACCTGGCGCCTGGCCGGCGGCCTGGACGGCGAGGTGAAGCTGTTCGACCGCGACTGGAAGTGGGACGTCTACGCCCTCTATTCCAAGAACAAGATCGACTCCAAGGCGCTCAACAGCGTCAACTATGACCGTCTGGCCCTGGGGCTGAGCTCGGCCTGCGCGACGACCGCGGGCTGCGTGCCGATCAACCTGTTCTCGCCGATGACCTCGCCATGGCCGACTACATCCGCTACACGGCGCGGGAATCCAACAGCACCGAGATCTACGACATCTCGGCCAATATCACCGGGGAGCTCATCCAGCTGCCGGCCGGGCCCCTGTCGATCGCCGCGGGCGTGGAGCATCGCCGCAACGCCGCCGACGACCACCCCGACGCCTTCGTCAATGCGACGCCGACCTATATCCCCTCGGCGGCCAGCGGGTCGGCCTTCGCCAGCAACACGACCACCACCGCCCAGACGCGGGTTCCGACCAAGGGCCACTACAGCCTGAACGAGGTCTATGCCGAGGCCGCGATCCCGGTGCTGAAGGACGCGCCGCTCGCCCGCAATCTCGATGTCAGCCTGGCGCTGCGCTATTCCGACTATGACACCGTCGGCGGCGACACCACCGCCAAGGTCGGGATCGGCTGGCGGCCGATCGAGGACATCCTGGTCCGCGGCACCTATGCCCAGGGCTTCCGCGCGCCCTCGATCCTCGAGCTTTATCAAGGGGCTCGCCAGACAAGCTTCCAGGGCACGGACCCCTGCAATGGCGGCGCCTCGGCCCATCCGGACCTGCCGGGCTGCGCCGGCGTGCCCACCGGCTACAACCAGGCCAACTACAATCTGAACGGCCTGATCCCCGGCACCATCTCGGGCAACAGCCAGCTGAAGCCGGAGACCGCCGACACCTACAGCTTCGGCGTGGCCCTGAAGCCCCGCATCGCGCCGGGCCTGACCGCCACCGTCGACTGGTACAAGATCACCGTCCACGACGCGATCGCCTCGCAGTCGGCGACCCAGATCCTCAGCCTCTGCGCCCAGCAGGCAGGCGTGTTCTGCGGCCTGGTCACCCGCGACAGCGGCACAGGCGCGATCACCAACCTGCTGCAGGGCTCGCTGAACCTGGCCCAGATCGAGACCTCGGGCGTCGACACGACCATCCGCTATGAGTTCAGCACCGACCTCGGCCGGTTCGCCGCGGTGGTGGACGCCTCCTATCTGGAGAGCTTCAAGACCACGAGCCCCAATCCCACCGGCGGCGCCCCGATCGTCGACGAGCGGGCCGGGAAGGGCGATCAGCCCCGCTCGACCTATCCGCACTGGAAGGGCCAGGCCTCGCTGCGCTGGGACAACGGCCCGTGGAACGCGCTCTGGCGCGGCCGCTATATCGGCGACAGCACCGACGTCGTGAACACGGTCAAGGACGCGACCACCAAGGCGATCTTCTACAATGACCTGGAGGGCGGCTACGCCTTCGACAAGTACGACACCTCGGTCAGCGTGGGGGTCAGCAACCTGTTCAACCAGGCGCCACCGGCCTCCTACGCCAATGCGCCGATCAACTACGACATCTACACCTATGACGCCCGCGGCCGGTACATGTACGTCCGGGTCAGCGCGCAGTTCTAGGATCGGTTCGGGGGGCGGCCGCAGACGCCCCCCGCCGGCTTCCGGCGCGACAGTCTTGAGGTATGCCCATGCGCCCTGCGCCTGACGATCACGGCCGGCCCGCCGGATTCCGCCTGCATCCGGTGCTGGTGATGATCGCTGTCATCGTCTTCGCGGCCCTGCTCACCCACCTGGTGGACGCGGGCAAGTTCAAGCGGGAGGGCAAGCTCGTCGTGCCGGGCACCTATCACGTGGTGGCCAAGATCAACGGCCCGCCGGCCCTGTTTTCGCCCACCGCCCCGGACGCCAAGGAGAAGCCGGCGCGGGCGGCCAGCGTGGTCTCGCTGTTCACCGCCATCCCGGCCGGCATGTCCAAGAGCGCCGCCCTGATCTTCATGGTCATGTTCATCGGTGGCATGTTCGGGGTGATGCGCGCCACGGGCGCGGTGGACGCCGGGGTGAACCGGCTACTGCACCTGACCTCCAGCAATCTCTATGTCCTGACCCCGATCCTGATGATCGTGCTGGCGTTGGGCAGCACCTTCCTGGGCTTCATCTCGGAGTATCTGGTCATCATCCCGATCGTGGCGGTGATCGGACAAAGGCTCGGCATGCCCAATCTGTTCGCCATGGCGGTGGTCGGCGTGGCGGCCAAGATCGGCTATGCGGCCTCGGTCACCAACCCGGTGGCGCTGGCCGTCGCCCAGCCGCTGGCGGGCGTGCCGGTGTTCAGCGGCATGGGGCCCAGGTTCGCGATCTTCGCCCTGTTCCTGGCGCTCGGCATCGCCTTCGTCCTGGCCTTTGTCCGCCGCGCCGAACGTCACCCTCCGGCCGAGACCGAGATCGACACCGCCCGCCTGACCCTGCGCCAGACCGGGGTCCTCCTGGCCCTGCTAGGCGGCAGCGTCGCCCTGATCATCGGCACCCGCCAATGGGACTGGGGCAATCCGGAGCTGGCGGCCGTCTATATCGCCATGAGCGTGGTGATCGCCGCGGTGGGCGGGCTGTCCGCCTCCGCCACCGCCGACGCCTTCGTGGACGGCATGAAGTCCATGACGCTGGCGGGCCTGCTGGTCGGCCTGGCGGCGGCCGTGGAGGTCATCCTGCGCGACAGCCAGGTGTTGGACACCATCATCAACGCCGCCACCCGCGCGGCCCAGGGCCATTCCCCGCCCGTCGTGGCCAACGCCCTGATGGGCATCGAGATGGCGCTCGACGTGGTCATCCCCAGCGTCTCGGGCAAGGCGACGCTCAGCATCCCGATCCTGGCGCCGATCGCCCAGGCCTCCGGCATCGGCGGCGAGCCCCTGGTCATCGCCTTCCTGCTGGGCAGCGGCCTGATGAATATGCTCACCCCCACCTCGGGCATGCTGCTGGCCTATCTGGCGACCTCGCGGGTGGGCTATCTCGAATGGGTCCGGTTCATCGCCCCGCTCTGGCTGGTCCTGGTGGCCCTGGCCGGCGTGATCCTGGCCCTGGCCAGCGTGCATCTATGAGCGGCGCCCAGGAAGACGATGCCCCCGTCTTCACCCCGCCGGCCGACGTCCATGTCACGCGCGATGTCATGGTGGTGATGCGCGACGGGGTGCGGCTGGCCACCGACATCTACCGTCCGGCGCAGGGCGGTCGGCCCTTGGACGCGCCCTTGCCGGTGCTCCTGGAGCGGACGCCCTATGACAAGCGCGGGGTCAATCACGGCGACCGCACCCGCCGTGATCCTGTCCCGCGCTCCAAGCCGGAGCTGGCGGTGGAGTTCGTGCGCGGCGGCTATGTGGTGGCCCTGCAGGACTGCCGCGGGCGCTATGGCTCCGAAGGGGTGTTCGAGAAGTATCTCAGCGAGGGCGCCGACGGCTACGACACCGTGGGCTGGCTCGCCGACCAGGCCTGGTGCGACGGACGGGTGGCGACGCTGGGCCTGTCCTATGGCGCTCACGTGCAGAGCGCGCTGGCCTGCCTCAATCCGCCGGCGCTCGCCGCCATGTTCCTGGATTCCGGCGGCTTCTCCAGCGCCTATCACTCGGGCATCCGCCAGGGCGGCGCCTTTGAGCTGAAGCAGGCGACCTGGGCCTACAAGCACGCCCTGCTGAGCCCGGCGGTCCGGAACGATCCCCAGCGCCTGGCGGCGCTCAAGGCCCAGGACCTCAAGGCCTGGTTCAAACGCATGCCCTGGAGCGAGGGGGACTCGCCGCTCAGCGCCGCGCCCGACTATGAGAAGTATCTGCTGGAGCAATGGCGCGAAGGTCTGTTCGGCCCCTATTGGCGCCAGAACGGCGTCTATGCGCGCGGCGCCTATGACGCCTACGCCGACGTGCCCATGGTGCACATGTCAAGCTGGTTCGACCCCTATGCGCTCACCGCCACCGAGAACTATCTGGGCCTGTCGGGGCGAAAGACCTCGCCGGTCAAGCTGGTGCTCGGCCCCTGGACCCACGGCCAGAGGTCGGTGACCTATGCCGGTGACGTCGACTTCGGGCCGGAGGCGACCCTCGACGGCGCCCTGGCCGAGACCTATGTGGCCCTGCGGCTGGCCTGGTTCGACGCCTGGCTGAAGCCGGAGCCGGGCCCCGATCCCCTGCCGCCGGTGAAGCTGTTCGTCATGGGCGGCGGCTCCGGGCGCAGAACGCCGGAGGGCCGCCTGGACCACGGGGGGCGCTGGCGCGACGAGACCCAATGGCCGCCGGCGGCCGCGCGGCCGACCGACTTCTTCCTGCGCGCCGACGGCGGCCTCACCCCGGCCGCGCCGGACGAGGTCGAGGCCTATCAGGACTATCTGCACGATCCCCTGAACCCGGTCCCGACCATCGGCGGGGCCATCGCCTCGGGCGCCCCGGTCATGGAGGCGGGCGCCTTCGACCAGCGCGAGAGGCCCGGGGTCTTCGGCTGCGCGCCGCCCTATCGCGCGCTGGCCGCGCGCGACGACGTGCTGGTGTTCCAGACCGCCCCCCTGGAGGCGGATATCGAGGTGATCGGGCCGGTGCGGGCCGAGCTGTTCATCGCCTCGTCCTGCGTCGACACCGATTTCACGGTCAAGCTGGTCGATGTGCATCCGGCCTCCGCGGACTATCCCGAGGGCTTCGCCATGAACCTCACCCACGGGATCCTGCGGGCCCGCTACCGGGAGGGCTTCGACCAGGAGGTCCGGCTGGTTCCGGGCGAGGTCTACCGGATCGTCGTGGAGGCCTTCCCGACCGCCAACCGGTTCCTCAAGGGCCACCGCATCCGCCTGGACGTCGCCTCAAGCAACTTCCCGCACTTCGACGTCAATCCGAACTCGGGCGAGCCCGAAGGCTACGGGCGCACTCCCCGAACCGCGCGAAATCGGGTCTATGTCGATCAGACACGGCCCTCGCGCCTGATCCTGCCGGTCATGGCGGACTAGGGCGACGCGGGCGGGGAGGGGGCCATGAAGCTCAACCTGCGCAGCCTGGAGGCGTTCCGGGAGACGATGATGAGCGGCTCGGCCACGGCCGCGGCCGCCCGCATGGGCCTGACCCAGCCCGCGGTCAGCCGGCTGATCGCCCAGTTGGAGCAGGAGGCGGGCTTTCGCCTGTTCTATCGGGAGAAGGGGCGTCTGAATCCGACACCCGAGGCGCTGCTGATCTATGAGGAGGTCGACCTGGCCTTCGGCGGCCTGGACCGGATCGACGCCCTGGTCCGCGACATCGCCATGTTCAATGCGGGCCTTCTGAAGATCGTGGCCCCGCCCAGCCTGTCGGAAGGCGCCCTGTCGATCATCCTCACCCGCTTCCTGGCGCGCTTTCCCAAGGTGCGCGTCAGTATCGATTCCCGCAGCACCGAGACGGCGCGGGCCATGGTCGCCAACCGCACCGCCGACTGCGGGTTCGTGAAGCTGCCGATCAATCGCGGCGACATCTCCACCGTGGTGCTCTCGACCAGCGAGACGGTCTGCGTCCTGCCCCACGACCACCGCTTGGCGGCCCATGAGATCCTCACGCCGGAGCTGTTGCGCAACGAGCCCCTGGTCCAGCTGGGCTCCGGCGCCTGGACGCGCCGCCAGATCGACGACGCCTTCCGGTCCCGCGGCGTGCTGCCAGACGTGAAGCTGGAGACCCACACCGTGGGCTCGGCCTGCGCCTTCGCCGCCCAAGGCGTAGGCGTCGCCATCGTCAACGCCATGATGGCCCGCGACTTCATTCGCCCGGGCCTGGTGACCCGGCTGTTCCAGCCGCAGATCCTGCACGAATACGCCTTCATGACCTCGGCCCTCGCCCCCATGAACCGGCTGGCGGCCGCCCTGCTGGAGGAGGCCAAGATCTATTTCGAGGCCCAGCCGGATGTCCGCCCGGCCGCCTGATCCCGGCCCCCCCTGACGCGGATGGCCCAAATGATGCTAGTCAGGCCCGGCGCGCCGGTCCTTGGCGCGGTTCGCGAGATCACGATGCTTCTGAACCCCTTCACCCAGACCCCCGCCAAGCTTGGCGTCATCGGCCTGGGCTATGTCGGTCTGCCCCTGGCTGTGGCCCTGGCGGAAGCCTACGACGTGGTGGGGTTCGACATCAGCGAGGCCCGCATCGCCGAGCTGAAGTCCGGCCATGACCGCACGCTTGAGGTCGATCCGAACGAGCTGAAGGCCGCCAGCCGGTTGACCCTGTCGCGCGACGAGGCCGACCTTGCGACCTGCAACGTCTTCATCGTCACCGTGCCGACCCCCATCGACGCCCATAAGCGCCCGGACCTCGGCGCCCTGATCTCGGCCAGCCGCACGGTCGGGCGGGTGATCTCCAAGGGCGCGGTGGTGGTCTATGAATCTACCGTCTATCCCGGCGCGACCGAAGAGGACTGCGTCCCGGTGATCGAGCAGGTCTCGGGCCTCAAGTTCAACCGTGACTTCTTCGCCGGCTACAGCCCCGAGCGCGCCAACCCCGGCGACCGGGCCCATCGCCTGTCCACCATCATCAAGGTCACGGCCGGCTCAACGCCGGAAGCGGCCGCCTTCGTCGACGCCCTCTATGGGGCGGTGGTGACCGCCGGCACCCATCTCGCCAGTTCGATCCGGGTGGCCGAGGCGCCAAGGTGATCGAGAACACCCAGCGCGATCTCAACATTGCGCTGATCAATGAATTCTCGATGATTTTCAATCGCCTGGGCATAGATACTCAGGAGGTTCTGGCGGCCGCCGGCACCAAGTGGAACTTCTTGAAATTCCAGCCCGGCCTGGTCGGCGGCCACTGCATCGGGGTCGATCCCTATTACCTGACCTTCAAGGCCGAGGCGGTGGGGCACCATCCGCAGGTCATCCTGGCCGGACGGCGGATCAATGACGGCATGGGCGCCTATGTCGCCGAGGCCATGGTCAAGGCGCTCATCCGCCGTGACGTGAAGGTGCGCGGCGCCCGCGTCCTGGTCATGGGGCTGGCTTTCAAGGAGAACTGCCCGGACCTGCGTAACACCCGGGTCATCGACATCGTCAGCGCGCTTCAGGACTACGAGGTCGCCGTCGACGTCCACGACCCCTGGGTCGACGCCGCCGAGGCCCAGCACGAATACGGCGTCACGCCGGTCGAGCATCCCGAGCCCGGCGCCTATGACGGGGTGGTCGTCGCCGTCGCCCACGGGGCCTTCCACGCCATGGGCCTGGAGGCGATCCGCGCGCTCGGCAAGCCGGGCGTGGTCATCCAGGACCTCAAGGCCATGTTCCCGAAGGACGAGACCGACTTCCGGCTCTAGGGGCAGATCGGGACGGGCCGGGCGGCCCGCCCCTTGGGCCTCAGACTTCCGCCGAACCGCCGTCGCAGGGCACGACAGCGCCTGTGGTGTAGGCGCTAGCGCGGCTGGACAGGAAGATGGCCACGCCAGCGATGTCCTCTGGCGTGCCGATGCGGCCGCGGGGGTTCGACTTGGCGATGGCGTCGCCGGCCCGGGCCAGGGTCGCGGCCATCATGTGGCTCTGGAAGGGGCCCGGTGCGATCGCATTGACCAGGATGTTCTCGCTCGCCAGCCGCTTGGCCAGGTGGCGGGTCAGCATGATGCAGCCGGCCTTGGAGGTCGAATAGGCGTAGGTCTCCAGGCCCGGAGGCTCGATGCCGTTCACCGAGGCGATGTTGATCACCCGCGACGGATGCTCGTGCGTGGCGGCGGCGCGAAGCTGGGGCAGGAGCTTTTGGGTCAGGAAGAAGATCGACTTCACGTTCAGGTCGACGGTCTTGTCCCAGCCGTCCTCGGGATACTCGTCGATCGGCGCGCCCCAGGTGGCGCCGGCGTTATTGACCAGGATATCGAGCTTGGGCTCGCGCTCGGCCACCGCCGCAGCCAGACCCTCGATGCCGGCCATGTTCGACAGGTCGAAGGGGAGCGAGATGCAGGTCCCGTACTTGGACAGCTCCTCGGCCAGGCCGTCGCAGACCGAGGCCTTGCGCGACGAAATATAGACCTTCGCGCCGTTCTCCACGAACCCGCGGGCGATCATCTCGCCGATGCCGCGGCTGCCGCCGGTGACCACGGCCACCTTGCCCTCGACGCTGAACAGATTTTTCAAAATAACGTCTCCTGAAAATGCGGGATCGGCCTCGCCCCGACCCGGCCCGCAACCTAGCGGGACCGGCGGGGGAGGCCAGAAGTTTTTCGAGCAATCGGTACGGACCCCTGTCAGGGCTCGAGGTCGAAACCCTTGGAGAGGTAGGTCTCGGCCATGGCGCAGTGCATGGCGACGCCGCGGGCCATCACCCGCTCGTCCAGCACCATGCGGTTGGAGTGCAGGGCGCAGCAGGATCGCCAGTCGCCGCCTTCCGGCGTCGCGCCCAGGAAGGCCATGGCGCCCGGAACCTTCTGCAGGACATAGGCGAAGTCCTCAGCGCCCATGGCGGGCGAGGGCATGGTGCGCCAGGCGCCGGGGCCGAACAGCGCTTCGGCGGTCCGCTCGAACAGGGCGGCGGCCTCGCTGGTGCAGACCGTGACCGGGAAGCCCGGAATGATCTCGACGCTGGCGTCGGCGGTGTGGGCCTGGGCGATGTGCGGGGCCAGCCGGCGCAGGCCCTCGTGGGCGAGCTCCCGCGAGCGCTCGGAGAAGGACCGGATGGTCCCTTCGATCACCGCCGATTCCGGGATGACGTTGTTGGTCGTACCGGCCTGGATCTTGCCCACCGTGATCACGACGGGATCGAAGGCGGGGATGCGGCGGGTGACCATGGCCTGGATGGCGGTGACGATCTCGCAGGCCACCGGGATCGGGTCCAGGGCGTCGTGGGGCGCCGAGGCGTGGCCGCCCCGGCCCTTCACCGTGATGTGGAAGACATCGGCCGCCGCCAGCAGGGGACCTGCGCGGCCTGCGAACACGCCGGTCGGAATATTGGGCGAGATGTGTAGGGCGAAGGCGGCGTCGGGCAACGGGTCGATCAGGCCGTCGTCCAGCATCCAGCGGGCGCCGTGAAAGCCTTCCTCACCCGGCTGGAACATGAACATCACCGTGCCGGCCAGCTGGTCGCGCCGGGCGCAGAGCGCGCGCGCCGCGCCGACCAGCATGGCGACGTGGGTGTCGTGGCCGCAGGCGTGCATCGCCCCGTCGGTGCGCGAGGCGAAGTCGAGGCCGGTGTCCTCCTGCAGGGGCAGGGCGTCCATGTCGCCGCGCAGCAGCACGGTGCGGCCATTGGCGGGCCCGCGTAGCACCGCCACGAAGCCGGAGGTCGATGGGCCCTCATAGATCTCGAGCGGCAACCCCTCCAGCGCCGCCTTGGCCTTGGCGGTGGTCTTGGGCAGGTGCAGCCCCAGCTCGGGCTCCTCGTGGATCGCCCGGCGCAGATTGATCATCTCGTCCAGAAGGTCGTCGCCGGCCTCCACCCAGAACTTCGAAGAGGTGATCAGATCCATGGGACAACTCCGGACAGGTGGAAGGGGCAACATGGCCGGACGGCGCGTGCGAGGCAACGCCGCCGTCAGAACGGAATCGCCGAACCGTCCCAGGCGAAGAACCCGCCGCTGTCCTGAGGACCAAGCCCCGCGATCACCTCCAGCAGACAGGCCGCCGACTGGTCGGGCGTAAACAGGCGCTCGGTCGGCACCCCCTTTTGGAAGGGGTCGCTCAGGCCGGTGTCGACCGTGCCAGGATGCAGGGCGACGCAGATCGAGTGGGGGCGGGTGCGGGCCTGCTCGATCGCCAGGTTGCGGATCATCATGTTGAGCGCCGCCTTGGACGCCCGATAGGCGTGCCAGCCGCCCAGGCGATTGTCGGAGATCGACCCCACCCGCGCTGACAGCGCCGCGAACACCGATCGGCCGTCCCGGGCCATCAGCGGCAGAAGGTGTTTGGCGACCAGGGCCGGGCCGATCGTGTTGATCGCGAAGACCCGGGCCAGGGCCGTGGGGTCGAGGGCGCGGTAGGACTTCTCGGGCCTCAACCCAGAGCCATGCAAGACGCCGGTTGCGACGATCACCAGGTCCAGGGGGGGATGGCTCTGCAGGCGCGCCGCGGCCGCCGCGATCGAGGCTTCGTTCTCCAGGTCGAGCGTGAGCGACAGGGGATCGTCCGCGGGCGGGCGCCGCGAGGCGCCCAGCACGGACTCGAACCGGTCCTCCGCCCGCAGCCGGGCGAGCAGGGCCGAACCGATCCCGCCGGTCGCCCCGATCACCACCGCCGTGCCGGGGCGCTCGGTCATCCGGTCAGGCCAGGGCGGCGCGGATCAGGCGCTTGAAGCCCTCAAGGGCGGCGGCAGTGAAACGCGCATCGACGCAGCGCAGATCGTCGCCGGCCACGTGGTGGAAGCGGTGCACGCCGAACACGCCCGCCACCTTGGGATAGCCCGAGGCCAGAATGTGGGTGAGCTCGCCGGCCGCGCCGGCGCCGGCCGCATAGGGCGCCTCAAGGCCTGGCTGGCCCGCGAACGCCTCCCGGCAGGGGGCCAGCAGGTCCGGCGTCGCCATCAGGATCCGTTGGGGATCAGGGCTGGGCAAGGGCGCCAGCTGGCCGCCCAGCTCGTGCCAGTCGCGGGCGGCGACATTGGCGCCGAGATGCAGCCACATGGCCGTCTCCGTCGGGCGGGGCGCGATCTCCTCCAGCATGCGCGCGGCGCCCAAGTTTTCGTATTCGTGGCCACTGTTGCAGACGAAGGCGAGATCGACCGGCAGGTCGGCGCGGCTGGCCCAGTCGGCCAGGCCCATCCAGACCGCGACGCCCGGTCCACGCTCGCCCGCGCAGGCCGTCCAGCCTGAGCGCGGGGTCGAGACCACCAGCCATCGGCCATGGCCCTTGTCCCGGCGACCCATCAGGTTGAAGGCCGGGCGAAAGCCGCCGGCGCCCGTCACGGTCAGGCGGGCGGTCGATCCGGCCGCCGCCAGAAAGGCCGCGGCGTCCTTGGGGCTCAGCACCGCCACCGGGCGATCGAACATCGGCTTGTCGCCATCGGCGTTGAGCTGGATCGCCTCGCCGGTCGGACCGGTGGTGATCAGGATCACCGCGGCGGCCCCCGCGGCCAGGGCGGCGGCGGTCGGGCGGCGCACCGCCTCGACCTTGGCGCTGGACCAGCGGGCGTGGGTCAGGGGGATCAGGGCGATGGCGCCCGTCAGATCCTGGGGCTTGGACCAGGGCTCGCCGACCGCCAGCCGGCCGGCCACGCCCTCTGGCGGCGTGGGGGTGACAATGGCCAGGGGCAGGACCGGCTTGGTGGTCTCGCCGACCGCGAGCTCGGCCCGCGTCAGGTCGAAATAGGGCGTCTGGATGGTCTGGCGCGTGGTCGCGAAGCCCAGCGCCTGCAGGCGCGCTTCCATCCAGGCGCCGGCCGCCGTGTCGCCGGGGCTGCCGGAGACCTTGGATCCCAGGCCCACATAATGTTCGAGATCGGCCTTCACGCGCTCCGCGTCCACGGTGTCCCTCCCTGCCGCCATGGCCGCGCCAGGCGCCATCAGGCCGCCGGCCAGAACGCCCCGTCGGGTCGCCGCCATCGTCTCAGCCCGCCTTGTAGTAGTCGAGATACCAGTCGATGAAGCGGCTGACGCCTTCCTCGACCAGGACCTTGGGAGCGTAGCCGAGGGCGGCGCGGGTGTCGGTGATGTCGGCCTCGGTGCGGGCGACGTCGCCGGGCTGCATGGGCATGAGGTTGAGCTTGGCCTTGCGGCCGAGCTTGGCCTCCAGCACCTCGATATAGCGCATCAGCTCGACCTTGTGGCTGTTGCCGATGTTGAAGATCCGCCAGGGGGCGACACCGCTGGTGGCCGGATCGGGCGTCTGCGGGTCCCAGTCCGGATTGACCTGGGCCGGGCGATCCAGGGCGGCGATCACGCCCTCGACGATGTCGTCGACGAAGGTGAAGTCGCGCTGCATCTTACCCTGGCCATAGACGTCGATCGGCTGGTCCTTGAGGATCGCGTCTGTGAACTTGAACAGCGCCATGTCGGGCCGCCCAGGGGCCGTAGACCGTGAAGAAGCGCAGGCCCGTGCAGGGAAAGCCGAACAGGTGGGCGTAGGAATGGGCCATGGACTCGTTGGCGAGCTTGGTGGCCGCGTAGAGCGTGATCGGGTGGTGCACCGGCGAGTGGGCCGAGAAGGGCATATTGCCGTTGGCGCCATAGACCGAGCTGGTCGAGGCATAGACCAGATGGCCGGTCTGCACGGCCCGGCACCCTTCCAGGATGTTGCCGAACCCGACCAGGTTTGAGTCCACATAGGCCGCCGGGTTCTCAAGGCTGTAGCGAACCCCGGCCTGGGCGGCGAGATTGACCACCCGCTCGGGCTTCACCTCGGCGAACAGGGCGGCGACGGCGTCGCGGTCCTCCAGATTGATCTTGGCGTGGCGATAGCCGGGCAGGGCCTCCAGCCGGGCGAGCCGGGCCTGCTTCAGGCTCGGGTCGTAATAGGGATTGAGGTTGTCGAGGCCTATGACCTGGTCGCCCCGCGCCAGCAGGCGGTGGGACAGGTGCGAACCGATGAAGCCGGCCGAGCCGGTGACGAGGATGACGGTCATGATGGCTGCAGCCTAACGGCCGACTCAGCCGTTGGCGACCACGCGCAGGGCCGGGGCGGCGCCCGGACGTTCGCCGCGGATCTGGGCGACCAGGTCGAAGAGCGCGCGGCGCACCTCCTCGACATCGCCCTTGTCGGCGAGGACTTCCAGATTGAGCAGATGGTTGGCGGTGACCCGCAGGGCGGAGGAGGACACGACCTCCATCACCTTAGGCGCGCAGGGGATCGAGCGCTCGGTTTCGTCGAGCAGGGCCTCGGTGAGCTTCTCGCCCGGACGCAGGCCGGTGATCTCGATCTCGATGTCCTTGCCGGGCGTGAGACCGGACAGGGCGATCATCTGGCGGGCCAGGTCCATGATCCGGACGGGTTCTCCCATCTCCAGCAGGAACAGCCGGGCGTGGTGGCTGTCGGCCCCCTCCGCGCAGGTCGCCGTGGCGTGCAGCACGAGCTGGGTCGCCTCAGGAATGGTCATGAAGAAGCGGGCCATGTCCTCATGGGTCACGGTGACCGGGCCGCCCCGATCGATCTGCGACTTGAAGATCGGCACCACCGAGCCGGCCGAGCCCAGGACATTGCCGAACCGCACGGCGGAGAACCGCGTGCCCTGGCCGGTCTGCTGGGCCTGGATCACCGATTCCGCCAGCCGCTTGGTGGCCCCCATGACATTGGACGGATCCACGGCCTTGTCGGTCGAGATCAGCACCATCTGGGCGGCGCCGCAGGCGCGCGCGGCCTCGGCCACGTTCCAGGTGCCGATCACATTGGTCAGCACGCCCTCGCTCGGATGGCGCTCGACCATCGAGACATGCTTCAGGGCCGCGGCGTGGAATACGAGGTCCGGCTTCTCGGCCTGGAAGCAGGCCGTGACCCGCGCGGCGTTGCGGACATCCACCAGGGCGGCCTTGCGCGACAGGCCGGGGCTCGTCTCGCCCATCTCGCGATCGATCTCGAACAGCGAGGTCTCGGAGAAATCCAGCATGGTCACGTGGGCGGCCTGGAAGGCGGCCACCTGCCGGCAGAGTTCGGCCCCGATGGAGCCGCCCGCGCCGGTGATCAGGACGCGGCGACCGCGGATCAGGGCCTGGACCGCGGCGCGGTCGAGCTCGATTGGCTCGCGGGCCAGGAGCTCCTCGACGCTGATGTCGCGCATGGGGAGCAGAGACACGCTCTCGTGCTGCGAAAGCTCAACAATGGAGGGCAGGCGCAGCAGACGGATCCCGTCATTCTTCAGGCGGCCCAGCTGGTCGGCGGTGAGACCCTTCAGGCGACCGGGCTCGTCCAGGAACAGGATGGCGCGGGGATAGCGGTTCCAGCGGCGCAGATCGGTCAGGGCGGCGTCCAGGTTGTCGATGCTCTCGATCACGCAGGCGCCGCGAACCTGCTGGCCCAGATCCCGCGCGTCCGGACTGACGATGCCGACCGTGGTCCAGGCGTGGTCATGGCGCCGCGCGACGTCGCGCAGATAGGTGTCGGCCAAAGCCGTCGGCCCGATCAGCAGCAGGGACGGGGCCTGCGCGGCGCGATCGCGGATCGATTTCAGCGGCGCGAAGCTGTCGAGGGCGTGCTCATGCAGGGCGCGGCGGGTGATGCGCGCGCCCATGGATCCGACCATCTGGAAAATCGGCGACAGCGCCAGGACCGAACGGGCCAGGCCGCTGGCCCGGTCGATCACGAACACCGCCAGCAGGAAGACGCCGGCGGTCAGCATGGCGGTGCGGGCCAGGACCAGGGCGTCGGGAATGGACACATAGCGCCACGGCGAGAGCTCGCGGCGGAACATGGAGGAGAAGAGGGCGGCCAGGCCGGCGTAGATGGCGGTGAGCTGCAGCAGGCTGAGGCTCGACAGGCCGCTGGAATCCAGCCCCAGAGCGCGGGTGGCCGACAGCATGTAGGCGAGCAGGAAAGCCCCGGCGGCGATCAGAGTATCGGCGAGCACCGTCTGCGCGCGGTTGGCCATCTGCTCCATGAAACGCGCTCCCCGCAGGACACCCGGCGGCGGTCATAGACCCACACCGAGACCGCCCAATGAAACTCCGAACCCTGGGTTACACGCCGAGGTCCGTTCGCTCCGGCGCTGCACGCCAAAAGCCCGATGACGGGCGACCCTAGTCCAGTCACGCGGTCGTGAAAACAGAAAAGCCGCCTTCCGATCTGGAAGGCGGCTCTCCTAAAAAGCGAGTACTTAAAAGATCTTAGAAGGTGGCCTTGATGCTGGCGGCGACGCGGCCGTCATAGATCTTGCCGAAGCTGTGCTCGTCGGTGTCCCAGTAGCGCAGGTCCAGGCCGACATGGCTGGTCAGGGCGTAGCTGACGCCCAGGTTCCAGGTGTTGTAGTCGCCATTGTAATCAACGTCCTGGTGGCCGACCGCGCCGCTCAGGGACCACTTGTCGTCAACCGGCACGGAGCCGTTCAGTTCGACATAGGTGGCCGCGCCGGACTTGAACGGGAATTCCGGCGAATAATACACCGCCGCGCCGATCGTGCCCTTGCCGACCGGCACCGAGCCGGCGACCTTGATCTCGGTATAGGCTTCGTCGCCCGAGCCCGAGGGCTTGTTGGCGTAGCCGTAATAGATGACGCCCAGGTCCAGGGCGACCGGCCCGACGGTCGGCTTGTAGCCGGCGTACAGGTCGTACTCCATGGTGGTGCCGTTGTTGAAGTCGACGTTCGACAGCCAGGTGCCCGCATAGAGCTTGCCGGCGGTCAGGTCGGCGCCGCCAAACACTTGGCCGCCCTCGTCGGTTTGGCTGATGCCGCGGAACACGTAGTCCGAGGCCGCGCCAATGTTGAAGGCGACGGTCGGGCTGTCGTCAGCCAGAGCGGCGCCGCCCATGGCCACGGTAGCCGCGGCGGCGAGCAGTGCGATCTTGAGAGTTTTCATTTCGTTTTATCCCCTTGTCTCCGACCAAGCTTAGCCCAGTCGGCTGAAACCATCGCCAATCGAGACGGAGTCGAGCAATGCGCGGGCGGCGCATGGGTCCCAACAGCCCTCGGCTGGCCAAAAAACAGGCGCTGCATGGTTAAGGCGCCTGATTAATGGGCGCGCAGCATCTGCAGAATGGTCGCCGTGCGCCATTCGCAAATGTGTCGCGGAGGATAAATGGCGCGTTAAAACCTAACGCATGCCGAGCGGGGCGTAGCCCAGGTGTGTCCCGGCATCCACAAGCAGCGTCTCGCCGGTGATGTGCCGCGAGGTGGGCGAAGCCAGGAACACGGCCGACGCCGCGACGTCCTCGGCGGTCGAGGCGGCCTTCAGCGGGGTCGAGGCCGCGGTCGCCTCGCGCATCCGGTCCACGCGCTCCTGGGGCATGCCCTTGCCGAACCAGGGCGTGTCGATGAAGCCCGGACAGACGGCGTTGACCCGGATCTTGGGGGCGAGGCCGCGGGCGAGCGACAGGGTCATGGTGGTGAGCGCGCCCTTGGAGGCGGCGTAGGGCACCGAGGAGCCGATCCCCATCACGCCGGCGATCGAGGAGGTGTTGACCACCGCCCCCGGACGAGGCCCCGCCTCGAGCAGGGCGCGGGCGGCCCGGATCATCTGGAAGGCGCCGATCACATTGACGGCGTACAGGTTCTGGAAGTCCTCCGCCGAGACGGCGTCGAGGTCTCCGTGATTGGGGGCGAACTTGGTGACGCCCGCATTGTTGAAGAGGGCGTCGATGCGGCCGAACGGCTCCGCGGCCGCCGCGATCTTCCGGCAGTCGGCGTCGTTCGCCACGTCGCCCTGAACCAGCACCGCGGCGGCGCCCTTGGCCTCGACGAGGCGCGCGGTCTCCTGGGCCTCTTCGGCGCTGCGGGCATAGTTGATGATGACGGCCTCAGCCCCGCGGTCGGCGACCTCCACGGCGATGGCGCGCCCCAGTCCCGTCGAGGCGCCGGTCACCAGCACCACGAAACCCTCGAAATCTCCGCCGCGCATCACCGGTCCCTCCCTGAGACATCCATTGTCGCCTTCGACCTAGCCCCATATCGCCGCCTTCGGAAGGCCCCGGCGCGCGCCCCGCGGTTGCCCGGCGCCGCCCCTGGCGGTAAAGCGCGCCATGGACGAAACCCATCTCACCCAACTCGGCCGCGAGGTCCGCGGCTTCGCGAGCCCCGAGGAAGCGGTTCTCGAGCGCGTGCCCAATCCGCAGAAGGACACGCTCTATCTCGCGCGGTTCACGGCGCCGGAGTTCACCTCCCTGTGCCCCGTCACCGGCCAGCCCGATTTCGCGCACCTGGTTATCGACTACGCCCCCGGCGAGTGGCTGATCGAGTCGAAGTCGCTCAAGCTCTATCTGGGCGCCTTCCGCAATCACGGGGCCTTCCACGAGGACTGCACCGTGGCCATCGGCCGCCGCATGGTCGAGGTGGCCCAGCCCCGTTGGCTGAGGATCGGGGGCTATTGGTTCCCGCGGGGCGGCATTCCCATCGACGTCTTCTGGCAAACCGGGGCCGCGCCGGAAGGTTTGTGGGTCCCCGATCAGGGTGTCGCACCTTATCGCGGACGCGGCTGACCAAGTATAAATCCGCCATTCGACTGCGGGCGCTCAGGTGCAGATGCGGGCTGAGCTTTATTCACAAGTCGCACCGCGCCCGTCGGTCAGTGGCGGACCATACCCGCATTTCCGAAGGGGCGGCCGCCAAAGGACGGCTTGAGCTGTCTTGACTAGCCGTCTTCATCGAAATGCGGTATGAAGGTAACGCCCATCTCTCCTCGGGCGTGTCACACTTCAGGCCGGATGGCGGAAACGCTGTCCGGCCGTTGTGTTTCCGGCCCCGGTCACGGCCGCCAGCGTTGGGTCAGGGCCGCCGGATCCGGACGTTCCCGCTCAAGAGGGGCGTCCTTCACGGTCCCCAGGAACACGTAGCCTGCGACCCGTTCCCCAGGCGTCAGACCCAGGATCGCGGTCGCCTCGGCGTCATAGGCGTACCAATCGGTGATCCAGTTGGCGCCAAAGCCCGCCGCCTGGGCCGCATAGAGCAGGGTGGTGCAGACCGCGCCGGCCGACAGCAATTGCTCCCACTCCGGAATGTCCCCGCCGACCGGGCTGGAGACCACGGCCACGCCCAGGGGCGGAGCCTTGAGCTTGCCGAGCTTGGCCGCCGCGCGCCCGTCGCCGCGCGCCTGGGCCAGGGCCTCGAGCCGGGCTGCGAACGCCGCCTTGTCCTCGCCCTCCAGGATGATGAACCGCCAGGGCGCAAGCTTGCCATGGTCAGGGACCCGGGCCGCCAGCCGGATCAGGTCGGCGAGCTCGTCTGCGTTCGGCGCGGGCTCGGCGAGCGCCAGGGCGGAGGCCGACCTGCGGGTCGCCAGAAAGGCCAGGACGTCGGGGTGCGGCGTCTGCTCGACAGGCGCGCCGAAGGCGGGCGATGCGGGTAGGGAAGGGGACATGGGGCGGGCGCCTCGTTAGCAAAGCCGTCAGGCGGCTTGTGTAGGGGTTCGCCCGGCGCTTTCGCAAGGCGGGGACGGGATATGGGGACGAAACCTGACTGGTTGAGGCCGCACGGCGCGCCCTGGGTCCGCGGGCCCGGGCGCACGGTCTATGACAATCCCTGGATCTCGGTCACCGAGTTCGACGCGACGGCGCCCACCGGCCGACCGGCGCTCTATGGGCTGGTCGGGTTCAAGAACCATGCGATGGCGATCCTGCCCATTCATGAGGACGGGACCGTGACCCTGGTCGGCCAGAATCGCTTCGCCTTCGCCGACTACAGCTGGGAGATTCCGGAGGGCGGCGGCCCGCTGGAGGAGGATCTGCTGGTCGCAGCCCAGCGGGAGCTGCGCGAGGAGACCGGCCTGGTCGCCGCCGACTGGCGCGAGGTCATGCGCCTGCAGCTGTCCAATTCCGTCACCAACGAACTGGCGGTCTGCTACCTCGCCACAGGCCTTAGCCAGGCGGACCTGACGCCGGAAGGCGACGGCACCGAGGACATCGCCATCGCGCGCGTGCCCTTCCGCGAGGCTCTGGACGCCGCCATGGCGGGATGGATTCTCGACGCCCTGACAGTGGCGATGCTGCTTCGGGGCTACCATATGGCCAGGGAAGGGTCTTTGCCGCGCGGATTGGCTGAGGCCATGCTAGGATAAGGGGAGACGTCATGGGACGGGAGGAGCTTGTGAGCCAGCGCCTGGAAGTCATCGACCCCGCTGCGCCGCCGCCGGTGTGGGCGGCCCTGCGCAACGAGGCCGAGCGCGCCGCCAAGACCGAGCCGGGCCTCGGCTCGCTGCTGAACGCCGTCATCCTGGCGCACGAGAACCTGGGCGCGGCGCTCTCCTATCAGCTGGCCCGCAAGCTGGGCGATCAGGAGCTGCGGGCCATGAGCCTGCGCGAGATCGCCGACCAGGCCTATCGCGCCGATCCGAACCTGGTGGAGATCGCCGAGGCCGACTTGCGCGCGGTGTTCGAGCGCGACCCCGCCTGCAAGGGCTATGTCCAGCCCTTCCTGTTCTTCAAGGGCTTCCTGGCCCTCCAGACCCAACGTGTCGCCCACTGGCTGTGGCACGAGGGCCGCGAGACCATGGCCTTCTATCTGCAGAGCCGGGTGTCAGAGGTCTTCCAGGTCGACATCCACCCCGCCACCAAGATCGGCAAGGGCGTGTTCATCGACCACGGCACCGGCATCGTCATCGGCGAGACCGCGGTGATCGGCGACGACTGCTCCCTGCTGCAGGGCGTGACCCTGGGCGGCACGGGCGCCGAGCGCGGGGACCGCCACCCGAAGATCGGCAAGGGCGTGCTTCTGAGCGCGGGCGCGACCGTGCTGGGCAACATCCACATCGGCGACTACGCCAAGATCGCCGCGAGCTCGGTGGTGCTGAAGCCGGTCCCGGCGGGTTGCACCGCGGCGGGCGTGCCGGCCCGGCTGATGAACTGCCCGACCTGCGAAGAGCCGGCGCGCAGCATGGACCACAGCCTGATCGACGCGGTCTACGACTACGTGATCTGAGGCCCGGCCGTCCCCAGCTTTAGGGGCTGCAAGGTTTTGTTCGCACCGGAAGCGATGTAGGGTCCGGCCCTGTTGAATCGCCGAGGAGCGTGCACGTGGACGAGAGAACCATCCGCAAGATCGAGGGTCACCTGCGCGGGACCTTCGCCAATGCGCGGATCACCCTGGTGCCTCGCCCCAAGCAGAAGGATTCCGCCGAGGTCTATGTCGGCGAGGAATTCATCGGCGTGGTCTTCGAGGACGAGGACGAGGACGGCTCCTTCATGTTCGAAATGGCCATTCTCAGCGAAGATCTGCCCTGATCCCGCGACCGCCGGGGCCTCCCTTCAGGGGCGGCGCCGGCGGCGGTAATTCCCTCCAGACACATCCCTGGCTTGGCGAAGGCGGGGTTTGGAGGCTAGACGGTCTGTAACAGGCCGTGGGGGGCGGCGCAGACATGGCCTCGAAGCAGGACATCGCGAACCGCATACCCATCACGGGGGCCCTGATGCTGGCCACCCTGATGAATACGCTGGACTCCACCATCGCCAATGTCGCCTTGCCCCACATTCAGGGCAGCGTCTCGGCCGCCCAGGACCAGATCACCTGGGTCCTGACCTCCTACATCATCGCCGCCGCGATCATGACGCCGCTCTCGGGCTGGCTGTCGCAGAAGATCGGCCGCAAGCAGATGTTCCTGCTCTCGATCGGCGGCTTCACCCTGACCTCCGTGCTGTGCGGCATGGCCACCAGCCTGCCGGAGATCGTGATCTTCCGCCTGCTGCAGGGCATCGCCGGCGCCTCCCTGATGCCGCTGTCCCAGACGGTGATGCTGGATCTCTATCCGCCCCAGATGGTGCCCCGGGTCATGAGCCTGTGGAGCGCAGCCGTGATCCTCGGTCCCATCGCCGGCCCCACCCTCGGCGGCTGGCTGACCGAGAGCCTGTCCTGGCGGTGGGTGTTCTTCATCAATCTGCCGATCGGCATCCTGGCCTTCGCCGGCATCCAGCTGTTCATGGATCATGATGAGGGGGGGCGGCAAAGACCCTTCGATTTCATAGGCTTCGGCGGGCTGGTGCTGTTCATCGCCGCCTTCCAGCTGACCATCGACCGAGGACCCGGTCACGACTGGTTCGATTCTCCGGAGATCTGGATCGAGGCGGGCCTGGCCCTGTCGGGCCTGTGGGTCTTCCTGATGCAGACCATCACGGCGGAGCACCCGTTCTTCCACCGCGACCTGGCCAAGGACGGCAACTTCGTCTCGACCACCATCTTCAGCCTGGGCGTCGGCGTACTGCTGTTTTCGACCAGCGCGCTCATTCCGTCCTTCATGCAGAACCTGCTGGGCTATTCGGCGCTGCAGGCCGGGACCGCCAGCATGACGCGGGGCGTCGGCTCGCTGATCGCCTTCCTGGCTGTGCCCTTCCTGATCCGCCGGTTCGGGCCCAAGCCGGTGCTGATCGTCGGCATCATCTTGAGCGCGCTCGCGCTTGGTCAGATGTCGACCTTTGATCTGTCCATGACCGCCCTGCCGGTGATGCAGTCCGGCTTCCTGCAGGGGGTCGGCACGGGGCTCCTGTTCGCGCCCTTGAACACGCTTGCCTATGCGACGCTCGCCCCCACCCACCGGGTGGAGGGCACCATCGTGGCGACCATGATGCGCAGCATGGGCTCCAGCGCCGGCATCTCTCTGGTCCAGGCCGCCCTGATCAACCGCGCCGCCGTGGGCCACGCCCATATCGCCGAGCGCATCTCCGCGGCCGATCCCGTCGTCCGCGCCGCGCTACCGCCGGGCATGAACCTCGACACCTATGCGGGGCTCGCCGCCCTGAACGGCGAGGTGACGCGCCAGGGCAGCATGGCCGCCTATGACACGGTCTTCGCCTGGCTGGCGCTCGGCACCCTGATCCTGGCGCCCTTGATCCTGTTCCTGAAGACCCCGCCGCCCTTGCCGCCGCTGCAGAGCGGCGCCCCGCCCATGGCCGCGGCCGCCGCCCACGACTGATCGGGTTCACCCCCTGACCCGCCCAGGCAGGGCAGGGGGCTCGCCTCTAAGTCAGAGCACGCCCAGCATCTCCGCGACCAGCGGATGGCGGACGATGTCGCGGTCGGCCAGCCGGACCACGGCGATATTGCCCACCGCCTCCAGCTTCTCGGCCACTGGCCCCAGGCCCGACAGTTCGGGCAAGAGGTCGGACTGGTTGGGGTCGCCGGTCACCACCATGGTCGAGTGCCAGCCCAGCCGGGTCAGCAGCATCTTGAGTTGGACATAGGTGCAGTTCTGCGCCTCGTCGATCACCACGAAGGCGTTGTTGAGCGTGCGGCCGCGCATGAAGCCGACCGGGGCGATCTCGATGGCGCCCTCGGCCATCAGGGCGCGGACCCGCTTCATCGACAGCCGGTCGGACAGCGCGTCATAGAGCGGGCGCAGATAGGGGGCGAGCTTGTCCTCCATCTCGCCGGGCAGGAAGCCGATGGATTCGCCGGCCTCGACCGCCGGTCGCGACAGGACGATACGCCCGACCCGGCCCGATTCCAGGGCCTCCACGGCCTTGGCGATGGCCAGATAGGTCTTGCCGGTCCCGGCCGGGCCCAGCGCCATGACCAGATTCTTCTGGTCGATCGCCGCCATCAGGGCTTCCTGGCCGGGGGACTTGGCCTTGATGGTCTTCAGATAGCCCTGCTCGCGGTCGTCGTTGAAATTGGCCGCGCCGTGCGACATCGGCGACCAGGCCCGGTCGACCGGCAGACGCCGGATTTTTCCGTCATCCTCGAACTGGCTCGCGTCGAACGCGCCTTCGCGCAGTTGCCGCTTCATGGCTCGCTTGGTCATCGGGGCCTCCACATGGGCATGAAAAAAGGGCGTATCCGCAATGGATCGCCCTTCGAGGTCGACAGAGTTGGATGAATCGGAGCGGCGTCGCGCAGCGCCTGGCGGCTCGCCTGCAGATCGCAAACCTGGCGGGGGACCCCGCCGAAGCAAAGTACGCGACACCCTCGTCTCCGTCCTGCGGGACGCCGCGCGCCGAAAATCGGCCGCGGCCGGATCGGGAGGGGATGGCCCTCTCGAATCGCCCGACTAAGATCATCCTAACGAGGTTAATGCCGGTTTAAGCAAGCCGGTTCCGGCAAGAAATGGGGAGTTCGGATGGGTGTCTATAACTTGGGCGATGTGGGTCCCATTCTTCCGGGTGAGGATGAATACTGGATCGCCCCGAACGCGGCCGTGCTGGGCAATGTGATTCTGAAGAAGAATGCATCCGTTTGGTTCGGCGCGACTCTCCGCGGCGACAATGATCCGATCACGGTTGGTGAAAATTCCAATGTTCAGGACGGATCTGTACTTCACACCGACACCGGATTTCCCCTTACCATCGGGGCGAATGTGACCATCGGCCACATGGTGATGCTGCATGGCTGCACGATCGGCGACAACAGCCTGGTCGGGATCGGCTCCATCGTGCTGAACGGGGCCAAGATCGGGAAGAACTGCCTGATCGGCGCCAACTGCCTGATCACCGAGGGCAAGGAGATCCCCGACAATTCCCTCGTCATGGGCGCCCCGGGCAAGGTGGTGCGCGAGCTTTCCGAGGACCAGGCCAGGATGATGGCCGTGGGCGCCCATCACTATGTGGAGAACTGGAAGCGCTATCGCGCGGGCCTGAGGGCGGTCTGATGCAGTTCGCGGACCTTTCGGCGCGGGCCGCCCAGGTCCGCGACCTCTATGTCCGGCTCGAGACCGAGCGCTATGGCCGCCCCTGGACCCGGGAAGAGATCATGCTGGGCTTCGTGGGCGATGTCGGCGATCTGGCCAAGCTGGCGCTCGCGGCGGAAGAGGTGAGGGCGATCCCCGACGCCAAGGCCAAGCTGGCCCACGAGCTCGCCGACTGTCTCTGGAGCCTGATGACGCTCGCCCGCCTGCACGAGGTCGATCTGGAGGCGAGCTTCCTCGCCACCATGGATGAGCTGGAGGCCCGGCTGACCTGACCTAGTCGGCGCGGGGCTTTGGCCGATAGCCCTGGAAGGTCAGGATCGCGCCCGCCAGGATCAGCAGGGCGAAGACCCCGTTGATGGCGGGCCCCTCGCTCGCCTGGGGGGCCTGAGGCCAGATCATCCGAAACAGTCCCACAGCCGTCAGCATCAGGCCCGACAGGGTGACGAGCAGCCGCCAGCCCCAGGCCCAGACGGGGTGGGCCTGCAGAATGGCGATCCCGGCGATGAAGGTCAGCGTGCCGTTCAGATAGACCACCGGGGCGATCTGGGCGGCGTAGATCTGCATATTCATCGCCTCGGTGCCCGCCAGGGCAATGAGGCTCGGGCCCACAATCCGGGCGATGATGCGGGAGGCGTCGGCCATGGCGGGCTCCGGGAACTGGGCTTCCAGCCTCGGCCCTCGCCGGGCCTGCGGCCGTGACCTGGATCAAGCGTGGCGCTTGACGGACGCAACGGCGCCCCGTGAGGCTCGCACACACAAAAACCCAGGGAGCTCCGCCGATGGCGTACGAATTCATCAAGTCGACCGCGAGGGACCGGTCACGATCTTCACTCTCAACCGGCCGGAGGTGATGAACGCGCTGCATTCCCCCGCCCACTTCGAGCTGCATGAGGCCTTCAACGCCTTCGCCGCCGATCCGGAGCAGTGGGTGGGCATCGTCACCGGGGCCGGCGATCGCGCCTTCTCGGCCGGCAACGATCTGAAGCACCAGGCCGGCGGCGGCGGCATGTCCAGCCCGCCTTCGGGGTTCGCAGGGCTCACCTCGCGCTTCGACCTCAACAAGCCGCTGATCGCCGCGGTGAACGGCATCGCCATGGGCGGCGGCTTCGAGATCGCTCTGGCCTGCGATCTGATCGTCGCCGCCGAGGGCGCGGTCTTCGCCCTGCCGGAACCGCGCGTGGGCCTGGCCGCCCTGGCCGGCGGTCTGCACCGCCTGCCGCGCATGATCGGCCAGAAGCAGGCCATGGGCATGATCCTGACCGGCCGCCGCATCACCGCCGCCGAGGGCCAGACCCTGGGCTTCGTCAACGAGGTGGTTCCGGCCGCCGACCTCTTGGCCGCCGCCAAGCGCTGGGCCGCCCAGATCTGCGAGCTGTCGCCCATGTCGATCCGCGCCTCCAAGGAGGCCGTCTACAAGGGCCTGGACGAACCCAGCCTGGAAGCCGCGATCACCGGCCAGATGAAGTACCCGGCCATCGGCGCGCTGTTCCGCTCCGAAGACTTCAAGGAAGGCCCCATGGCCTTCGCCCAGAAGCGCGCCCCGCAATGGAAGGGCCGCTGACCGACTGACCCGTCCGCGCCGCCGCGCCCGATTCCGGGGCGGCGGCGCGTGACGAACCTCTCGGCTCGCCGCGGTCGGTGTCAGACCTGGGCCAGGCCGCCGTCGACGAAGACCTCGCCGCCGGTCATGAAGCTGCTGTCCGACGAGGCCAGGAAGGCCGCCACCGCCCCGGTCTCGCTCGGATCGCCCATGCGGCCCAGCGGCGTGGCGGCGCCCAGGGCGCCCATGGCGTCCTCGCCCACCACCTCGAGCGCCAGCTCCGTCCGGGTCGGGCCGGGCGACAGCACATTGACCCGAATGCCCGTGCCGCGCAGGTCCATGGCCCAGCTGCGGGCCAGGTTGCGCACCGCGGCCTTCGAGGCGCTGTAGATGCTGAAGGCGGGCGTCCCCATCTCGCCGGTGGTGGAGCCGGTCAGGATGATCGAGCCGCCCGCCGACATCAGCGGCAGGGCCTTCTGCACCGTGAACACCGTGCCCTTCACATTGGCGTCGAAGGTCTCGGCATATTGCTCGGGCGTGATCTCGCCCAGCGGCGCCAGGGTCCCCGTGCCGGCGTTGGCGAACAGGATGTCGATCCCGCCGCGTTCGGCCTTCACCGCCGCATACAGCCGGTCGAGGTCGGCGAGATCGGTCACTGAACCCGCCACGGCCCGGCTGGAGGGCCCGAGCTGGGCGACCGCCGCATCCAGCGCCGCCTGCCGCCGGCCGAAAATATAGACGAAGGCGCCTTCGTCGATGAACCGCTTGGCGGCGCCCAATCCTATGCCCGTGCCGCCGCCGGTCACCACCGCGGTCTTGCCTGTCAGCCTGCTCATGATGTGCTCCTTGTTTGAGGTTGCACTCAGCTGGCGGGCCACATACCTATTCTCAAGTATGCACCTTTTGGTAAGTGCCCAAAAATGTCGATGACCAATACGGCCTCCGCCCCGACCCCGCCTCAGACCCCACCCGGGTTCACCTGCGGCCTGGACGCCACGCTGCGGGTGATCTCCGGCAAGTGGAAGCCGCTGATCCTCTACTTCCTCGTCCAGGGCGGCCCGACCCGCTATGGCGAGCTGCGCCGCGCCGTGCGCGATGTCAGCGACAAGATGCTGATCCAGCAGCTGAAGGAGCTGGAGGCCGATGGTCTGGTGAAGCGCACCGACTACAAGGAGGTCCCCCGCGGTGGACTACAGCCTGACGCCCCGGGGCCAGAGCCTGGCCCAGGCGCTCGAGCCGCTCTGTGTCTGGGGCACGGAGAACATGGTCGAGGTCGCCCGCGTCATCGCCCAGCGCGACGGCTGGGCGCTCAAGAAAGCCTAGGCTAGCAGGCGGGTCTGAACCCCAAGCGCCGGTCCGGCGTCGGCTAGGCGTTGATCCAGCGTGTGCAGAATGGCGCCACGCTCGGCCGCCGCCGCGAGATGTAGGGCGTCGCCGGCGCGCAACCCCAGACTATGCTGATCGACGAACCGCGCGGCGGCCCGGTAGTGCGCGGGGCCGATCGGCGTGACCGTGAAGGTCTCCGCCAACAGCCTGTTGAACATGGCCAGCGTCGCGGCGCGTTGTTCGAGGGTGATCTGCCCGGTCCGGATCTTGATCGACAGGGCCGAGGAGAACTCGGTGATCGTCCAGTCGCTGATCAGCAGATCGGCGGGATCCTGCGCCGCCAACCAGGCTTGAGCCCGAGCAGTCGCGGCCTCGTTCGACAGGGCCGAGACGATCAGCGAGGTGTCGAGATACTGCATCAGTAGCGATCGTCGTCCCGCATGGATCGGACAAGATCGGCGGCGGTCTGTGGAGGATGGGGCAGAGCCTGGGTCAGGGCCTGCAATGCCGCCAGATCGATCGCCTTGCGAGGGGCGGCGACGGCGGTGAGCCGCGCCACGCGCTTGCCGCGCCGGGTGATCTCGATGGAGTCTCCGGCTTCCACCCGATCGACCAGTTCGCTCAGATGCGCTTTGGCGTCGGCGAGATTGATGGCATCCATGCAGGCCTCCTGACCATCTCGTTGGTCATATAGCCGCGTCAGCCTGAATATTCCAGCTGGGCGCGCCAATCTGGGGTTGGACGCGCGACCTCGGCCGCCCGTCGTTGACCGATCCATCTGTTTGCCGCATCCCAAAGCCATGACCGAACCGACCCGCCTCAAGGGCCCCATGGCCGCCCCGGCCAGCGGCCGAGATCCTCAGTCGATGGTGGTGCTGCTGCACGGCTATGGCTCCAATGGCGCCGACCTGATCGGGCTTGCGCCCTATTGGCGCGCCAGCCTGCCTGACACGGTGTTCCTGGCGCCCAATGCGCCGCAGATCTGCCCCGGTGCGCCCGGCGGCTATCAGTGGTGGGCCCTGACCGACCTCGGCCGCGAAAGCCGCGCCGCCGGCGTGCGCCAGGCCGCGCCGCTGGTGAACGCCTTCATCGACATGCACCGGGCCGCCTACAACCTGCCGAACCGCAAGGTGGCTATCGTCGGGTTCAGCCAGGGGACCATGATGGCCCTGCACGTGGCCCCGCGCCGGCCTGAGGTCTTGGCCGGCGTCGTCGGCTATTCGGGCATGCTGGCCGACGCCGAGGCCCTGCAGGCCGAGGTGAAGACCCGGCCGCCCATGGTGCTAGTCCACGGCGACGCCGACCCGGTGGTGCCCTTCGCCGCCCTGGGTCAGGCCGAGGCCGAGCTCAAGGCCCTGGACTTCGACATCTCCACCCACGCCTCGCGCGGCCTCGGCCACAGCATCGACCAGGCCGGTCTGCGCTGGGGGGGCGACTTCCTGGCCCGGGTGCTGAACGAGGCGGGGTAGGGGCGCGCGCATCACCGAAACGCGCCGTCCTGCGCGAAACTCAGACCGGCTCCAGCTCCTTCGGCGCCGTCACCTCGCGCTTGCGGGTCTGGGCCTTGGGCTTGGGCAGCAGGCGGAAGCGCGTCTGGCACCAGGCGAAGTCGATGCCGATGTCGATCAGGGAATCGGCCCGCCCGCAGGGGCACCCGAACTCCATGACGCCCAGGACCCGATAGGTCTCCCCAGCGACGAGCGGCACAGGCCTGCCCGTCGCATGGTTCGGCGCCACATTTACGCAAATGACCAAGTCACCAGGCCCGACCGCGTCGCTCATGGCTTCCGTCCTCTGTGCTTGGGCGAAATATTAGGCTCAAGCCTGAGCGCGGCAAGACCTTCCGGTTCGCGCTGATCGCGTACCACGCTGGCGGCGCGCCCTTCGCCGCGCCCGGGCTTCAGGTCGTCTCGCAAAAGACGCCGCGCGAGGCGATCGTGGCCTGTGAGAGGTTCAGGTTCTGCTTTCGCCGGTGGTCGACCCCGACCTGCGCCGCATGCCGTCCCATGAACCCGAAATTCGCGCTCTGGCCGCCGGGGATCAGGGGATAGTTCTGCGCGAACTTGTTCGCCACCACCTTGGCGTGGGCGAGCGTCGGGAGGAGTTCGGCCTGCAGGATCGGTGAGATCGGCGCGCCAAGATCCAGGGCCGACAGGGTGGCCCAGTCGGACCGCTGCTCGTCAATGCGGGCCTTGGTCCACTCCAGCTCCGTATAGATGGCCCGATAGTGGCTCGCCTCCTCCTGCGGCAGGTGGGACACGACGCCAGTCGCGCGGGCCACGTCCCAGGCCGCGGAGGGCATGTTGGGGAACTGCGGCTGCCCAAGAGGCCGTTTCAGCGGCGGCGCGCCCGGCACGCCCAAGGCGCCCCCGACCTCGACCAGACGACGGTCGATGCAGGGCTCCTCGGCGATGATGAAATCCAGACTGTCGAGATCCCGCGCGATCTCGTTGCGCAGGGCCGAGCGCGTCTCGGCGACCTCGTGCCGCCAATGGAACCATTCCAGGGTCTGTTCGCCCGATAGGGCGATGCTGATGCCGACCACGATCACCAGGATCTCGGAGAAGAACTCTGGCCAGCTGTGCACCGGCTTAGGCTTGTGAATATCCATGCGTCCCCACCGGTATCGGAGCGGGACCGTAGCGGTGTGGGCGGATCGTCCGCAATGGGGCTTAGGCTTTCGCCCGTAAACGAGGCTTCAACTAATTGGCGCTCGCGGGCTTTGGGGGGGGCGGCGGGGATGGGGAAGGGTCGACCCTAGCGCGGGGGCAGTGAGGCGCGCCTCATCCGCGATCTATGCCATAAGACGACGGTCGCGGCGGCGGCTGAAGCCGCGCCGGCAAGGCCCCCACCACCATGCCCCCGATGTAGCCGGCTATGGCCGCGAGCCCGGCAAGATCCGGGAAGCCGACGGCCTTGGCCAAACTCCCGAGGCACAGCAGACCGGCGAGTGACAACAGGAACGAGAGGATCGTGGCGGCCGTCGAGGTCGTCAGGGCCAGCGCGCCGACCAGCCGCGTAGGTCGAAATGCGAGCATGATCAGCCCGGCCAGGCAGACGAGCAGCCATATCGGAACGATAATGAAGTAAGGCATCGTTGCTACCCCCGCGCGTAGCCTAGCCGAACACGGCAGGCTCCGACATGGATGTATTGCGGACGCCGGATTGATGAGCGTCCTGCCGTGATCGAGTGAGATCCAGATGATCGAAGACGACGCGGACCGCCGTGCCGACTGGCCCCTTCTGAAAGATGGGGCGGTCACGCTGTTCTGGAGGACGTCGCTGTTTGAGCAAGCGAAAGCCAGCCTGACGTCGCTGAGCTATGCCCTTGCCTCCATTGAATGCATCTCGGTCGAACAGTTCGCGGCGGACCTCGGCGGCGCCCTCGGGTGGGAGCAGCAATTCGGATATTCGCCATGGTCGGGCAATCTCAACGCCCTCGCCGAAGGGGCCGCCACGGTGGCTTTTCCACCCTCACTCTGCCTGGCCCTCGCGTTCGAAGGCTATCATCGCCTCGTGGCGCAAGACGCCGAATTCGCTCATGGCGTCCTGGACGTCATTGAATATCAGGCCCGAAACCACCTGGCGGCCGGCCGGCGTTTGATCGTCCTCGTCCAGACCGATGAGGCGCACTTCGTCGCCGACAACCTGGGTGCGCGGCGGGCGATGTGGAACAGGGCGGAATGGTTGGATGGCGGCCGCCGATGACGCTGCGTCGGCGCTGGAGTTTCAGCTGAGGTTTGTCGCCCCTGGAAGTCTCGCACTAGGGTATAATCTCGCCATGCTCGAACACCGCGAATGGCTTGCCTTGCCCGGCGCTAAACTGGGCGTCTTGGAAGAGCTAGGCCGTGCCGCCCCTGTCGATTTGCCGGACTGCTATTTCGCCCTGCTCGCCGAGAGCAACGGCGGTGAAGGGCCGCTGTCCGTGAACCCATTCAATTTGTGCCTGGACGCTGCCGAGCAGGTTGTCGAGACAATCCGGTCTGGCAATTACGGACAGGCCGACCTAGCGGGGTTCCTGATATTCGGGGGAAACGGTGGCGGGGAATATTTGGCGTTCGACATTCGAGGCGCTGCGCCATGGCCCATAGTCTCAATCGACATGGTGGCGGGTGGAGGCTCGGCGCAGCGGGTCGCTCCAGATTTTGAGGCCTTTAGCGAGTTGATCGGACGCGAACCATCAAATTAACACGATGGCCCGGCCAGAGAGGGCATCTTACGCTCAAGCCCACTTCTCGATCATGGGGCAGGCACTTCGTCGCGGCATGGCGTCAGCACCCACCAACGCCAGCCCAGCATTCCAGTGTGAAGCTCCCCGCAGACCGGATCGCCAATTTTGAGCCGTTCGTGGAGCTCTTCATCGTTGATCGACTGGGGAGCCTGCGACCACTCGACCGGAGCGAAGCTGACCGTGTGGTAGGTCGAGCCGTCACGGGATTGGCCCGTTCGCCGGTCAACCACATTGGCGAGAAAAGCCTTTGCCGGCCGTGTTTCGGTGAGGCGATTCACCGCCTCAAGGGAGAGTCCTAGACCGAGCGCTCCAAACAATGTGACGCCGGAGAAGACTCCAATCCGCAGGCCGTTGGGGATAGATTTCCGCAGGGCCACGCAGAAGCTCAATCCCACCGCGGCGCCTATCGCCAGTATCCAACCTTCGCTGACCGTTCGGCCCTCCATTCCCCGCGTAACGATGAGAACCGGTGACGAGGCCGCCAACCCGCACCCTAGCCCGAGGGCGGATTGCAGCCTCTCGTTGAAATTTCGGTCTGACATCGGGCCCCTAAGCTGCAGCTCGATCGGCGAGCTCCGTGGAGCAAATGTCAAGCTCTGCACAGGCCCGAGCGCGGTGCAAGACAGCCCCTCCGGACCTCAGAAATCGGATCCACGAGGCGCTTCGAGCGAGGCCACGCTGGGCTGCAGTCAAGTCCCCCCGTTGCGCTGAATCGTGTTGGAGTCCCCAGTAGCTGAAACCTCCGCAGGGACTTCCATGAGCGTTATCGACTTCGAATGTGACACCCCGACCAAGGAAGCGGTCGAGGACACCATCCGGCTGATCAAGTCCGGTCGGGGCTTCGACAAGGAGGGCTATGCGCAACTTATGGCGCCGGGCTGGGCCGCCCAGATCGGCATGAGCTTGAAGGAGTTCAACGCGGCGAAGGCCACGATCGGCCTGACCGGCCTGGCTCTGAAGCTCTGCGAAAAGGACATGGAAAACGCCATGAGCCATGCCGACATCATCGCGATGCTCGACACGGCCGGCGTCTCCCACGCCTGCATCGGCAATGCCGGACGCCGCGCCGCGAACGAGGACGTGGCCAGGTTCGCAGCTGAGTATCCGGACCGCCTGATCCCCTGGTTCCGCATCTGGGGCGACGAGGGCGAGGCGGGCGTCGCCAAACTGGACCACGGCGTGCGCGAGCTCGGCTGCCGGGGCTTCGAGATCTCCAGCTATCGCGAGGAGCGCTACATCAACGATCCCGTCTATTTCCCGTTTCTGGCCAAGTGCGTGGAACTGGACATCCCCGTGAGGATCACCGCCGGCGTCCACCTGTTGTCCGATCGGCCCTACGACTATGCGCATCCGAAATTTCTGGACGAACTGGCGATCCGGTTTCCGACCTTGCGGATCGTCGCGGGTCTGGGCGGCTGGCCGTGGATCGGCGACCTGGTCGCCATCGCCATGCGCCACCCCAACCTCTACATCGACATCGCCTGCCGGCGGGTGAAGCAGATCCTGGCGCCCGGCTCCGGCTACGAAGCGCTGCTCTATTACGGAACCCGGGTCCTGCAGGACAAGATCATCTTCGGCAGCGGCTGGGGCACCAGCATGATCCCGCTGGCGCAGCTGGTCCGCGAGACCGACAGCCTGCCGCTGTCCGATTCGGTTCGGGCCAAATGGATGTCGGGCAACGCCGCGCGGGTTCTGGGGATAGATTAGGCTGTCCCTACAGCGGCCCCGCTGACTGTCCCCAACGGGTCGGACGCCGGCCTCTACTCATCCCCGAACTGCGCCCGGGTGACGATCAGCTTGCCGGACTCGACGTCGGCCACCTTCACGCCCGTCGCGGCCTCGGCCGTGGCGCTGGCGGTCCAGGCGTCGGTGATCATGTCGCGCAGCTCGTCAGAGCCGGCGGCGAGGCGGGCCAGGACGAAGGCGCGGCTTTCCGCGGTCGGGGACTTGGCGAAGCCGCCCTGGGCGTCGAGGTCGTAGAGCGGAACGATCAGCTTGCGCGAGGTCTCCAGATAGGCGGCGGTGCGCGCGGCGATGGCGCAGCCGCAGTCGCGGTAGGGCTTCAGGTCCGGCTTGACCTGGTCGCGCTGGAGATTGGCCTTCACGAACGAGCCCTCGAACCGCCAGTGCAGGGTCCCGTCATTGGAATAGCCGGCCGGCCCCCCGGCGCCCCAGACGGCGATATGGGTGCTGGCGTGCATGGGATTGCTGGCGTCGCCGACATAGTGGCTCCAGACGCCGAGATCGCGGAGCGTCAGCTGCTCGCGACGCTTCAGATCCTGGACGAACCAGGCCCGGTCGGCGGGGCTCTTGGCGGTTTTGGCGCCGATCCGCTCCACCCGCCACATGGCGAAGTCGCGCACCAGCTGCTGCCAGCCGTCGATGATCTGATAGGGCAGGTAGCCCGACTGGTACTGGTCCGAACCCTTGGCGCGCAGGGCGGTGTCGAAGGCCTCCCGCGTGCCGGGCAGGGCGGAATAGGGCATGACCCCCATCACCAGGCCGGCGTCGTCGGCGTGGACATAGTGGCCCGGGTCGCGGTCGGCGTCGTGGGTCTGGCCGGAACTGCGCCAGCGGTCCGGTTCGCGGCTGAGCACGGCCAGGTCCTCGACCGCCTGGGGCGTGCGCAGGAAGCCGGGCAAGGCGGGCGGCAGACGCTCGATCGCCAGGCCGGTGATCCACTCATGCCCGCGGGTCCCCCAGGCGCCGGCCGAGGTGGCGCAGGCCAGGCCCAGGCCGGCGACGAGGATCGAGAGGAGGGGGCGACGGGACATGGGCGGGCTCCTGGCTGTGGGTCCTGTTTAGCGGGATTTCCCCGCCCGGCGCGAGCCTTCCCCTCGGCCAAGCGTGACGCGGGCGTCAACTTTCTCCATCCTGACCCCGCGTCGCGTCTTGCCACCTCCGGCGAGGCTTGTAAGTTCCGGCCAACTAAACACTGTTCAGGGCAGGACCGCGCATGGACCGCTACGACTACATCATCATCGGGGCGGGCTCGGCCGGCTGCGTTCTGGCCAACCGTCTGACCGAGGATGCGGACGTCAAGGTCCTGCTGCTGGAAGCCGGGGTGAAGGACAATTCCCTGCTGGTGCGCATGCCCGCCGGCGTGGGCTCGCTGCTGCCGACCAAGAACACCTACAACTGGGGCTTCTGGACCGAGCCGGAGCCGCAGCTGAACAACCGCAAGCTCTGGTGGCCGCGCGGCAAGGGCTGGGGCGGGTCGTCCTCGATCAACGGCATGATCTACATCCGCGGCCACGCCCGCGACTACGACCAGTGGCGCCAGATGGGCCTGAACGGCTGGTCCTACAAGGACGTGCTGCCCTACTTCAAGCGCTCGGAAAGCATCGAGGGCGGCGGCGACGCCTATCATGGCGGGGAGGGGCCCCTGTCGGTCTCGCGGGCCTCGACGCCCAACCCGATCTACAAGGCCGCCATCGACGCCGGCAAGCAGGCCGGCCATCTGGTCACCAACGATTTCAATGGCTTCCAGCAGGAAGGTTGGGGGCCCTACCAGCTGACCATCAAGGACGGCGAGCGCTGGAGCGCGGCCCGGGGCTATCTCCACCCGGTGCTGAACCGCCCGAACCTGACCTGCCTGACCGGCGCGCGGACGACCCGGATCATCATCGAGAACGGCAAGGCCGTGGGCGTCGAGTACGCCGACGAGAAGACCAAGGAAAAGAAGGTCGTGCATGCCGGCCGTGAGGTGCTGCTCTGCGCCGGCGCGGTGCAGTCGCCGCAGATCCTCCAGCTGTCGGGCATCGGCGATCCCGAGGAGCTCGGCAAGCACGGCATCCCGGTGGTCAAGGCCCTGAAGGGCGTCGGCCAGAACCTGCAGGACCACCTGGACTGCTGCCTGTCCTGGGAATGCCCCAAGCCGATCACGATCTATTCGATGCGCAAGGGCATCAAGACCCTGTTCGTCGGCCTGAACTACCTGCTGTTCAAGAAGGGCCTTGGCCGCCAGAACGCCCTGGAGTCGGGCGCCTTCCTGAAGTCGCGCCCCGACCTCGACCGTCCCGACCTGCAGGTGCACGTCGTGCTGGCGGTCATGCAGGACCACGGCAAGGTCGCCGTGCCGAAGGACGGCTTCACCTTCCACGTCTGTCAGCTGCGCCCCGAGAGCCGCGGCCGGGTGGGCCTGCGCTCGGCCGATCCGTTCGACGATCCGGCGATCTTCGCCAACTACCTCTCGACCGAGGAAGACCGCCGGGCGCTGCGCGAAGGCGTCAAGATGATGCGCAAGGTCGCCGAGCAGTCGGCTTTGGATCCCTATCGCTCCCAGGAGCTGTTCCCCGGCAAGTCGGTCCAGACCGACGAGGAGCTGGACGCCTGGATCAAGACCGCGGCCGAGACCATCTATCATCCGGTCGGCACCTGCCGCATGGGCCCCAAGGGCGATCCCATGGCGGTGGTCGACGAGGAGCTGAAGGTCCAGGGCATCGAGGGCCTGCGGGTCATCGACGCCTCGGTCATGCCGACCCTGGTCGGCGGCAACACCAATGCACCGACCATCATGATCGCCGAGAAGGCCTCCGATCTGCTTCGTGGCAAGGCGCCTCTGCCCGCCGACGACGCGCCGGTGTATGACGACGGTCAGAAGGCGGCCTAGACCCGCCACGCGCCAGGGAGAGATGGGATGGAGCTGCGCCGCCTAGGGAAATCGGACCTGAAGATCGCGCCGCTCGTCCTGGGCGGCAATGTCTTCGGCTGGACGGCGGACGAGCCCACCTCGTTCGCCATCCTCGACGCCTTTGTCGACGGCGGGTTCAACGCCGTCGACACCGCCGACGTCTATTCCCGCTGGGCGCCCTGCGGCGGCGGGGCGTCGGAGACGGTCATCGGGAACTGGTTCAAGGCCAGCGGCAAGCGCGACAAGGTCGTGCTGATGACCAAGCTCGGCTCGGAGATGGGCGAGGGGATGAAGGGGCTGTCGGCCAAGTACATGGTCGAGGCCGTGGAGGCCTCGCTCAAGCGCCTGCAGACCGACGTCATCGATCTCTACCAGTCGCACCGCGACGATCCCGAGACCCGTCAGGAAGAGACGGCCGAGGCCTATGACCGCCTGGTCAAGGCCGGGAAGGTCCGCGCCATTGGCGCCTCGAACTTCGAGCCCGCGCGGCTGAAGTCGGCCCTGGACATCAGCGCCGCCAAGGGCCTGGCCCGGTACCAGAGCGAACAGCCGCTCTACAATCTCTACGACCGCGCGGGCTTCGAGGCCGGGATGCAGCAGCTCTGCATCGAGAACGAGGTCGGGGTGATCCCCTATTACGGCCTGGCCTCCGGCTTCCTGACCGGCAAGTACCGCTCTGAGACCGATCTGGCCAAGAGCCCGCGCGGTCGCGGCGTGAAGCGCTATCTCGACGAGCGCGGCCTGCGGATCCTGGCGGTGCTGGACGAGGTTTCGGCGATCCACAGCGCCACCCCGGCTCAGGTGGCGCTCGCCTGGGTCATGGCCCAGCCGGGCCTGACCGGCCCGATCGCCTCAGCGACCAGCGTCGAGCAGCTGACCGAGTTGATGGGCTCGGCCCGCCTGAAGCTGACCGAGCAGGACCTGGCGCGGCTCGACTGGGCGAGCTCGACCGAACTCGCCTAGTGGTCCTGGCGACCCGGGTCGCGGAAATAGAACAGGATCAGGGACAGGATCGCGGCGGCGTCGCGATCCGCCGAGCCTTGCGGCGGCAGATAAAAGGCCGGCGGGAAGGCGTTGAGCTGCAGCCCGCCGATCTCCTGCTCGCCCTTGCTGAAGACATAGCTGGTGGCGCCCCCGCCGCCCATCGGCAGCCCGCCCAGGAACTTGGTCTGAGCGCGAAGGGTCACTCCGCCGTACTGCAGCTCGCCGGCCCGCTGGGGCTGAGCCATTTCCTGCAGGAAACCGCCCTTGGTCATGGCGAGCGCAAAGGTCGCGCCCGCCGGCGCAGTGCCGCCGAACTCGCAGATATAGTCGAGGGTGTCGCGCTTGAAAGTGATCCAACCGAGACCGAGCCGGCTCTGGCCGCCTGAGCAGGTGACGGTCACCGGGGCGGACCAGCCAGGGCGCATGACCGTGAAGTCGGCCTTCAGCTTGTCCTTGGCGTAGACGCCCGCCGCCCGGGTCGAGGACGCGACGCCTCCCGAAGCGCCGGTGTACTCGCCCAGCACATAGCCCGGCCGGAACAGGCTCTCGCCCTTCTTGCCCTTGAGGGTCAGCTTCTCCGCGGTGCTCAGCATCGCGCTCGGCGCGGCCTGGGCTGCCGGCGCGGCGAGCAGGGCCAGCGCGGTGAGGGCCGAGGCCCACTTGATTGCATATGTCATCGCCAAACCCCGCCCCAGACCACGCCGATCCTCCCGCCTGACGGGGGCGCGGTCAATCCGCCTGGGTTGCAGGGCGAATCCTGAAGGCGGCCAGGCGCTCGTAATGGGGGCGCGCGGCCTCAGCGATCCGGCGCAGATCGTCGCTCAGGTTCAGGGTGGGGGCGACGGCGGGCGGCGGTTCGAAGCCGGTCGAGCGATTGACGGCGTCGTACCAGGCCGGCGCCCAGACCCCGTCCGTATCCCGGGGGCCGGCGGGCCAGGCCAGCATGGCGTCGTCGAACCCGAGCCCCAGAGCCTGGCACAGGGCGGTCAGGGTCGCGCGCGGGGCGGCCAGCACATCGCGGCCCTCGACCACCGGCGGCGCGGCGCCCAGCCGGTCGGCTTCGCGTTCGAAGAGCGCTCTCTGCCGCTCGAAGCCGATGTCGGCCAGGGTGACCTGCTCGCGCTTGGCGGTGTAGCTGGCGAGCACCGGCTCTGGCGCCCGGATCAGGAAGGCGTTGCGGCAGGCGGCCGTCCAGCCGAGGTCGACCTCCGGGGTCATGTGGTGGGTCATGTGCTTCTGGTAGAAGACCGCCGCGCCGCCGGGGGCGGGACCGGCCATGGCCCGGGCGACCGCCCGCCAGTCGGTGGGCTGCGAGGCCAGCACCTCATCCCGCATCGGATGATCCAGGCCGGTGGTCGCCAGATAGGCGGCATAGAAGGGCTCGTCGACCACAGCGGTGTCGGCTCGGTTCTCAAAGGACCGCATCATGGCCGTGGAGATGTTGCGCGGTCCCGACCACATGGCGATCCGGACGGGCTCAGGCGCGCTCACCGGGCCGCCTCGGCGTCCTTGAGCGCTTCATAGAGCGCGCGCAGTCGCGTGGTGAGCGGACCGGGCAGGGCGGCGGGCAGCGGGCGGCCGTCGATCTCGCGCACCGGCGTCAGGCCCCCGAAGGTGCCGGTGACGAAGGCCTCGTCGGCCAGGCGGGCGTCCTCGGGCGGGAAGTCGCCCTGAACGAAGGGGATGGCGTTGGCGCGGGCCAGATCCATCACATTGGCCCGCGTCACCCCGTTGAAGCAGAAGTCGTCGCGGGAGGTGCGCAGCTGGCCGTCGCGCACCCAGAAGAAGTTGGTGGCGTTGCAACTGGCGATATTGCCCGCCGGGTCCAGCATTAGGGCCTCGTCTGCGCCGGCCCGAATGCCTTCCTGCAGGGCGAGGATCAGGTTCAGCCGGCTATGGGAATTGAGCCGCATGTCGAACATTTCGCGCGGCGTGCAGCGCACCGAGACGGTGGCCAGCGACAGGCCGCGGGTGGCGATGGCGGGGCTGGGCGTCTTCCACTCGGCGACAATGACGACGGTCGGCCGGCCGAGCGCATTGCGCGGGTCCTGATTGGCGGCCGACTTCTCGCCGCGGGTGACCATCAGGCGGATATGGACGCCATCGGTCATGTCATTGGCGGCGAACAGCGCGTGGAGGGCGTCAATCACGCCCTGCCGGGTCAGGCCGATGTCGAGCTCGATCGCCGCCGCGCCCTCGAACAGGCGGTCGAGGTGGGTGTCGAGGAACAGCAGGCGGCCCTTGTGAAGGCGCAAGCCCTCCCAGACCCCGTCGCCCAGCACGAAGCCTGCGTCGAAGATCGAGACGCGGGCCTCGGACTTCGGCACGAGCTGGCCGTTCAGCCAGACCAGCGCCGTCGCGTTGCGGGGATCGAGAGCGAAATCCTGACTGCCGGCCAAGCGGACCTCCTGCGCCGGCGAACGCCGGAATCGAAGTCTAGCTTAGCTGCGCCGACGGCGCGCGTCAGGCGATGCGGCGGCCGTCCAGGGTGGCCAGCCGCAGGCGAGGCGTTTCCTCATTGGCCGGGCCCAGGCTGCGGATGGACCGCACCGCGAATTCCTGGACCGGCAGGCCGCGCAGGCGCGAGACCATGTTCAGCGGCTGATAGAGGCCCAGATAGCGTTCCGGCGAGCCCTCGGCGGTGGCCAGGGGGGCGAACAGCACTTCCATATTGATCGACGCCCCTTCGGTCGGCGCCTCGACGGTGACGACCACGGGCTCGGGACGGCGGCGGGCGGCCTCAAGTGCGGCCTTGATCTCCAGCTTGTCGCGTTCGCGGAAGAGGCTGAGCGCGTTCTGCTGGCGCAGGTCGCGGTGGTGCAGCTCACCCAGGAAGGCGCCGGCCAGGCGGATCGGATAGATGCCGGTCGCCACGCGTCCCACGATGAAGACTTGCGCGATCAGATCGGAGAAATCCGCGGGGTTGACGGCCATGCGCGTGGGCAAACGGCCTTCGCCGCCGCGGCTACGCCAATAGTCTATCAACCGTTCCGTATTTGAATGGAACACCGACATCTCGAAGCAAGCTCCGGACGCGGCCAAAGGCGGCCGCATGGGGCTTGCAGGCAGAAACGGGCCAGCCGCCAAACGTCCCGGATCGGGACAGGCGGGGGGAGACGGATCGAGGCGAGCCGCTCGGGCGGCGCGCTTCTTGCATGCTTAACGGCGGGGCCTTGCGAAGGAGGGGCCGTCCCATGACGACGCGAACGAGCCTTCTGGGTTTCCTGCTGGGACTGGCCCTTCTGATCTTTTCCGGCGCCGCGCCGGTGGCCGCGATCGCGGGCGACTGCAACTGCACGCCTACGCCGCCCTGTTGCACGACGCCGACCCCGCCTTGCTGCACGACGCCCACGCCGCCGTGCTGCACCACCCCCACGCCGCCCGTCACCTGCTGCGACACGACCAATAATTTCCGCAGCAATATCAATGTGAACGTCTCGACGGTCAGCATCGCGATCGCCAATGCGGCGTCCAGCGCAGGCTCGTCGGCCGGCGCAGGCTCGGGCTCCGGCTCGGGCAGCACGGTCTATTACGGCGGCGGCGGCGGCGGGGGCGGCTATGCGCCGCCCATGGCCAGCGGGGTGATCCAGGGCCTGAACGTCGACACCGGCAAGCGCTTGAAGCGCACCGCCTATCAGGCGACCCGGACCCGCACCAAGCGCGTCGTGATCCAGTCGGTCTGCATCGACGACCGCACCATTCCCCATCCGGCGTCGCAGGTGACGCCCGACCGCGACATCGAAGACGCCTATGACGGCGAACTCTATCGCTGCATCGCCGGGACCTGGCTGCAGGCGACCATCGCCGAATACAAGGGGGAAACCGACTTCTCCGGGGGCCAGACGCTCACCTGCCACAAGGGCGACGCGCTCTATCACGCCCCCGGCGGCAAGGTGGAATGCCGGCCCCAGAAGCCCGCGCGCGATTGCAACGAGCGCTCGCTGCTGCGGCGCTTCGGCGCGGGAATCAAGATCCTGACCATGACCCTGACCGAGACCTACACAGCCTACCGTGAGGACGAAGAACGCTCGGAATCGTCCTCGATCGCTACAACCATGAGTCTTGATGGCGGCGTCGGCGGCACTGTTTACTAGAGTTCAAGCCAGGCAATGTAGAAAACCATAATCCGCCGGCGTCGCGGGCCTTGATTTCAAAGCCCCGGTTCCCGCAAATCCACTGCGAATGGCGAGGGGCGGAACTGTGGAGCCGAGTGCGGAAGATATTCGGCGACGCACGCAGAGGCTGGTCTTTCGGTGCGTCTGCGAATTCCTGATCAATGACGCCGCCCGACTTGTCGCCGCCCATGATCGCGACTTCGTCCGAGCCGTCATCCATCTGGCGATCACCCAGGCCAGTCGTGTCGGCCCCGATGATGCGGAACGCTCCATCAGCGTCCGAGCCATCTCCCAGTCTCTTGCGCTGCCGTATGAAACGACCCGGCGGAAAGTTCTGGAATTAGAGGCCGCGGGCTTTTGTCGACGCGTCAGCGCCCAGCGGGTCGCGGCGACGCCGTCGCCGCTCGCGCCGTCAGAGGGGCGAAGCGCAAGCCAGGCAGTTGAGGCTGTCGTGGCTGACCTCAAGGCCCTGGGTTACGATGTCAGCCTGATGCTGCCCGAAGGCGCGGTTCGCGGGGCCAAGGGCGATCCGCCCAGCGAATCGACCGTTCGCAACCTCTTGGACGATTTCATCCTGCGGGTTCTCGAAAGCGGCGTGGCGCCGCACGGCTCAATGCTCGACGCCTTGGTGTTCACAGCCTTGATGCACGCGAACGCCGAGCCCATCACCCAAGACCCGACCATGGCCTGGCGATATGCGGGCGCGGACACCCCGCCGCCTGACAATCTTCGACGGCCCGTGACCATAGCCGAGCTGGCGGCGAAACTGTTCATTCCGAGAGAGACGATGCGCCGCCGGATCAGCCGCATGCTCGACCTCGGCCGCTGTGTCGCGGCGCCGGGCGGCTATCTCACCACGCTGGAGCACATGCAGAAGCCGAACGTGCTGCAAAGCGGAGCCTTGGTGGTCCATCACTTTGGCCAGTTGCTGCAGCACCTTCGCCAGGAAGGCTTCGATCTCGACGCCATCCCGCCGTCCGTGAGCGCGTCGGGCGCGGCGGCCTGACCGCCGCGCCGCGGGCTCACTTCGTCTCGGGCAGAACCTCCAGCATCCACATGCGGTCATCCTTCAGGATGCGCTGCGCCGCCCGTTGCACGTCCTGGGCGGTGACCCGTTCGGTGCCCGGAATGATCGCGCGGATGACGTCGAGCCGGCGCGGATCGGCCTGGGCGCCGGAGAGTTCGCCCAGCCAGTAGCCGTTGGTCGCCCGGGCCTTTTCGATCTGGTCCAGACGGGGCTTCTTGGCCCGTTCCAGCTCGTCAGCGGTCGGCGGCTTCTCGCGAAGGTCGGCGGCGATCTTGCGGACATCGTTGAAGAAGATCGGCAGCTTGTCCGGCGCGATCTCGACATTGGCGGAGACATAGCCCCAGCTCGGCCAGACGAAGCTGTGGTTGTAGGCGACCTGGGGCGAATAGGTGGCCCCCTGGCTCTCGCGCAGATCGTCGATCAGCCTCAGGCCCAGGACCTCGCCCATCACCGCGGCGTCGCGGGCGCCCTGGGGGTCGGCATAGAAGTCTGTGGTCGGCCAGGCGAGATAGCCCATGGACTGGTCGGCCCGGCCCTTGTGGGTCAGGACGACCGGCTGGGAGACGCCGGCCGGGAACCCGACCTGCTTCTGGCTCTCCGGCGGCGCGACGGGTTCGGGGCGTTGGGGCAGGGCGCCGAAGGTGGCGGCCACCAGGTCTACGGCCTTGTCGACGGTGATGTCGCCGACGATGACCACTTCCAGCGGCCCGGTCGCCAGGTCCGGCGCGATCTCGCTGCGGAAGTCCGCCAGCTTGGCGCTGGCGATCTGGTCGCGCGTGGGGAAGGCCCAGCGCGGGTCGCCTCCGTGCATCAGGGCCGCCACGTCCCGGGACAGGACGCCGGAATCGGTCGCCTCGAACTGGTCGTGGATAGTCTTTCCGCGGCCCTTCAGCTGTTCGAAGGCCTCCGGACGCCAGCCCGGCTCGGCGACATAGGCGGTGAGCACCTGCAGCTGGGTGTCCAGATGATCGGGGCGGGTCTCGCCGGTCAGGACGAAGGCGTCGTCGGCGATGGTGAATCGCGCGCCATAGACCCGGCTGGCCAGGACCCGCTCCATGTCTTCGGCGCTGATCTGCTTCAGCCCGCCCTCGATGAAGGCGCCGGACGCCCAGGCCATGCTGGGGCGGTCCTTGGGCAGGTCGATTCGCCCGCCGCCGACATTCACCCGCACCAGAACCTCGTCATCCTGGAAGTGGGTCGGCTTGACGGTCAGGCGGACGCCGTTGGCGAAGCGGACGAAGGTGGTGTCGAGGTCGGCGACGTCACGGGTCTCGACGACCTTGCCGGGCGCGCCGAAGCTCGCATAGGGCCAGACGACCTGGGTGGGCGCGCTGGGCGCCGCCACCGCGGTCTTGTCCGCGGCCTGGTAGGCGGCCATCAGGGCGCTTTCCCCGCCCTCGATCGGCTTGGGCGAGGTCATGAACACCAGCGGCCCGTCGCCCTTGAAGGCGGTCTTCAGGGCGGCCGAGACCTGATCGGCCTTGAGGCCCTTCACGGCGGATTCGAAGGATTGCAGGTCCTGGGCCGGGCTGGTGACCACCTGGTCGTCGTCGAGGGAATCGATGACCTCGGCCGCCATTTCTGACGGCGTGCGGGTCGCGGTTCCGGCGGCGTCAGCCTTGAGGCTGGCCCGCATCTCGTCAATCTCGCGATCCAGTTCGTCCTGGCGGACGCCATATTGCACCACGCGGCGCTGTTCCTGGGCGGCGGCGGTCAGGGCCTCGCGCCAGCGGGCCGGCTCGGCGTTGACGGTCAGCAGGGTGACCTGGGCGGCGTGATACTGCTGGCTCTTGAAGGCGCCGGCGCCGAGGAACGGCGGCTGGGGCGCGCGGGCGATGCTCGACAGGCGGCGGTTGAGCACCGCGAAGCCCAGCCGTTCGACCAGATCCTCCCGCCGTTTCGCCGCGGTGTCCGGCGCGATGTCCGGCGGCGCCATCCAGGCGATCTGCAGGGACAGGGGCGCGCCGCTTTCCACCACCAGCCTGGCTTCAGGGCTCCGAGGGGCGACCGCGCCGAGGTCGGGCGGGGAGGGCGGGGGAGCGGCCGGCGACCAGTCGCCGAACCGGGCCTTGATCTTGGCCTCCATCTCGGCGGGATCGAAGTCGCCGATCGCCACCAGGGTGGCGCGATCGGGGCGGTACCAGGTGTGATAGAAGTCGGCGATCAGCGACGCCGGCGCCGACTGCAGCACCTCGACCTTGCCGATGGGCAGCCGCCGGGGCGGCAACTGGCCTTTCAGCCAGAAGGCCAGGCGGTCCTTGTAGACCCGATAGGCCGGCGCATCCCGGGCGCGTTCCTCCGACAGCACGACCCCGCGCTCGCGGTCGACGGCGGCCGGGTCGATGGTCAGGTTCCCCGCGGTCTCCCGGAGCAGCATCAGCGAGGTGTCGACCGTGTCGGCGTCGGTGCGCGGCAGGTCGAGCTTGTAGACCGTCTCGTTGAAATCGGTGGAGGCGTTGGTGTCGGCCCCGAAGGCCAGGCCCAGGCGCTCCAGGATCTTGATCATGTCGCCCTCCGGCACCGACTTGGAGCCGTTAAACGCCATGTGCTCGAGGAAGTGGGCGAGACCCGACTGGGCGTCCGTCTCCATCAGGGAGCCGGCGTCGAACCGGAGGCGGAGGGCCGCCTGGCCGGGGGGAATCGACTGCTTGCGGATCGCATAGCGCATGCCGTTGGGCAGGGATCCGAACCGGAAGTCAGGATCGGGCGCGACGTCGGAGCGGACCTGGGGCCATTCGCCCGCCTTGCGCGCGACCGTCGCGCCGCCATGCGGCTCAAGCTTGGCGAAGAGGTTCGGGAGCTTGAAGGCGAAGCCGGACTTGGCGGGCTTGGGCGCCTCGTGGCTCTCGGTCTTGGCGGGCCGGGGCGTAACCGGGCGCGGCTTGGGCGGGCCAGCTTCGAACCGGGGCAGCTTGGGAAGCGACAGATGCGGAACGGCGCAGGCGGAGAGCGAGAGGGACGCGGCCAGGGCGAGCGCCGTACGCAACGGTCGGTGCATCCAGATTTCCGATCTGATTGAACGTGGCGGGCAACATGCGCCGCCGCTGATGACCGACGCAAGGCGCGATCATGGCGGAGTTGAGGGTGAACCCTATTGGCCGCTGGGGCGGCTCACATAATAGGTGGCGCTGTTGCCAGTGGCGGTCGAGACCCCGGAGGCCGAGCGCACTGAGCCGGTGGTCGTCACCGTTCCCGTCGCGCCGACCTCGCTGTTGTTGGTCTGGCTGTTATTGACGGTCATCCGCCCGTCGCAGCTGCCGCAGGCGTAGCCGGTGACCGAGTTGCCGGTGGCCGACGCCGTCGCGCTGGCGTCATAGCCGTCCTGGGCCGTGGTCGAGGCCACCGCTTCGATGCCGCCGCCGTCATTGAGCTGGCTGTTGTCGATCAGCACCTCGCCGCCGACATCGCCCAGAAGGGCGTTGTTGCCGACCCCGGAGGCGGTCGATGACACCGCGCCGAAATAGGCGGCGGTGCTTTCGGCCTGGGCGCGGACATAGGACTGGTTGTGCTGCTGGACATTGGCGTCGAGCACGAAGCCGTTGTTGACCGCGCTGACATTGTTGCCTGTGGCCTGGGCGGTGGTCTTGGCGTCCTGGACCTGGCCGTAATTGGTGAACTGGGCTGCCTGGGTCAGGTCGGCCGTGTTGTTCTGCCAGACCGCCATGGCGGTTCCGGAGCCGGAATCGCCGCTGTAGCTGACATTGTTGGAAATGGTGGCGGCGTCGAAGCGCGCCTGGCCGGTGACCAGGCCATAGACCCCGCCGCCGTCCGAGGTCACCTGGGCCGCGTTGGCCTGATTGACCCTGAGCCCCGCCGTGCCGCCGCTGACCGAGAGCGACTGCGTGTTCCCGAGCGCCTGGCTGGAGGCCGAGACGTCGCCGGCCTGGGCGTTGGGGGCTTCGATCTTGTTGATGGCGGCGATGGGCACGGCGTTGGTCGTCTGGGTGTAGACGCCGGTCATGGTCGCGCCCGTGACGCCCGCATATCCGGAATTGCCGGTGGCGACGGCGGTCGCGGCGGTCTTGGCGCCGGAATTGGCGCCCACATTCACCTGGGTCTGGGACGTGACCCCGCCGCCCGCCGTCTGGTTCGAGCGCATGTCAACGCGTTTGCCGGTGCTGGCGGCCTCGTAGCTGTTGGCCGTGGCGCCGCTGGCGGCGGCCGTCTGGTCGCTGACGGTCTCGACGTTCAGGGTCTGGGTGGCGAAGACGTCGCCGAGCTGGATCTGGGTGTTCAGAACCGAGCTGGGGGCCGTCTGGCTAGTAGCGGCCCCGCACGGCAGAATCCCGGCGAGCGTTCCAGCGAGAAGGATCAGCCCGCGTTTGCCCATTGTTGGTCCCCAGATTGTTGTAGGCGGGCACATAACCGCCGGTGATCCCCACCGTGCCGTCGCCCAGGGGGTCGGTGGCCAGACAGGCCCGGGGGCCGGGCATGCCGTAGAGATTGGCGGTCATTTCGACCACGGCGCGCTCGACCAGCGAGCGGACGGCCAGCTGCATCGGCTCCAGCGCGCCGGCCCCGGCCGAGACGTCGAAGATATTGCCGCCGAGAATGTCAAACAGGCCCGCGCCGACTTCCCGGCCGACCACCTGCTTCTGGTAGGAGATGACGTCGACCACCTCCAGCGTGCGGGTGTTGATGAGCCGCAGGTCCATGCCGATGTTCATGATGAACATGCGGCCGCGGAAGGTGCCCTTCAGGTCGTCGGTGTTCTGGCCGCCGACCGCGCCGTCGACGCCGGAGGAGCGGATGTTGAAGTTGAGCTCGGTGATACCGCCGGCGACATAGAAGTCGGAGCCGGGCACCTGGCCCGCCAGGATCTTGCGGTACTCCGCCGCCTGGTCCGGCGCCGGATTGGGCGCGTCGGAGATCAGCTTGTTGTTGGCGTATTTCAGCTCGAGCTCGGAGACCGAGGTGTCGAAGCGCTCGACCAGCGGCATGCCGGCCTTGGCGAAGGCCGACATGGCCATCAGCGAGGCGCCCTGGGTGATCTTCCGCCCCGAGCCGTCGGATTCGGACTTGCCGGTATAGTCGGCGATCCGGCCCACGGCGATGCGCGGCGCGACCAGGTGGGTCGAGCGGGCGTAGCCGGCCATGCAGACCAGGGCGGCGGAATAGGGGGTCGGGTTGGCGGTCACCGGCGCGGTGCCGATGGAGCGGGCGTAGTTGCCGCTGGGTCCCGCCACCGGCGTCGCGCAGCCGGCCAAAGCCACGGAGGCGATGGCGAGCACGGCCGCGGCGCGCATCAGGCGCGGTCTATTGCCCATTGCCGACCCCTCCGCTGTTCACCTTGGTGGTGGCGGTCACCGCCCCGGTGTTAGTCTGGGTCGAGTTGATGATGACGGTGTTGTAGTTGCCCTGGGTCACGACCACGAGGCTGTTGCCGATCGCGGTGGAGCCTCCGGACGAGGCGCCGACGCCGGCGAAGGAATCGATCGCGCCGGAGGCGCTGGAGAAGCTCGACTGGTCCTCGCCGGTGAGGATCAGGCCGTCGACGATGACCCGGTTGCCGTTGGCGTCGCGGGTCGAAACATTGACCGGCTGGTTCTCCGATCCTGCCGTGCGGCCGTAGCCGGCATTATAGGAGGCCGAGTTGGCGTTCATGGTCTGGGCGCCTGCCGGCGCGGCGCAGGCGAGAAGGCCGAGGGTCAGCACGAACAGACGCGGCGCGGCGGGGGGGACGGCGGCCATGGGAACTTCTCAAACTCCGCGCGGGCGAATAGGCGAGGGTCGGCACGCAACCGGCGTGCCAAATCACTTCAGGGCGCACTAAACGTTAAAGACCCTGGCTTTTTGGTTAAGACGGGCGTCGCGGCCTGATGTTTCGCCGCCCAGATTGAGGATTCGACGGCTTGGACGGCGAGAGACAGCCCATCTTCAATGCGCCCTGGCCGGCGGTGCTGATCGCCGTGGTGATCCTGGCGGCCTATGGCGTGCAGTCATTCCTGCCGCCTGAGCAAATCCTGCCGCGTTGGGCCTTCTCCGCCCAGGCTCTGGACCAGGGGAGATATGAGACCCTGATCACGGCGCTGTTCCTGTCCGGGAGCTGGCCGCACGCCTTCGCCAACAGCGCCGGCGCCCTGGCCTTCGGGACTCCGCTCGCCCGGCTGTTCGGAGGGCGGTTCGCCGGGGCCTCGGCCTTCTTCCTCTTCTGCCTGGTCTGCGGGGCGCTGGGGAACCTGGGATTTGGCCTGGTCCACCCGGGATCGGCCGGCCTGCTGGTTGGCGCGTCCGGCGCGGTGTCGGCCCTGATGGCGGCCGCGTCGCGGATCATCGCGGGGGGAGGGCGGGTCGGCCCGATTCTCAGCCCCCCTGTGATCGGCATGGGGATCGCCTGGCTGGTGGTGAACCTGCTGGTCGCCGTGCTCGGATTCGCGCCCGGCATGGGCGACGCGCCGGTGGCCTGGGAGGCGCACCTGTTCGGCTTTGCGGCCGGCGCCCTGCTGGCCGGTCCGTTCGCCTGGCTGGCGCGGCGGGATATCTCTGATTGATTTAAAGTTCCGGCTGAGCGACGCTCTCCTCCTAGGGGATAAGGGAGGTAGCGTATGCTTGTATCTCAGATCCTGAGGACCAAGGGCGACCTGGTCTTCACGGCCACGCCAAACGAGACGGTGGGGGCCATCTGCGCCTTGCTCTATGCGCGCAGGGTCGGGGCCATGGTGGTGATGGACGGCGATGCGGTCGCCGGCATCGTCTCGGAGCGCGATGTCGTCCGCGCGGTGGCGGAAGGCGGCGCCGAGGCGCTGACCCAGCCCATATCGAAGTTCATGACCCGCGAGGTCCAGTTCGCCAAACCGGGCGAGACGGTCGATTCCCTGCTGACCAAGATGACCGACCGGCGCATTCGCCACCTGCCGGTTGTCGAGGGTGCGCGGCTGCTCGGCATCGTCTCGATCGGCGACCTGGTGAAGAGCAAGATCTCCGAGGTCGAGGCCGAGGCCGATGGTCTGAAGGCCTATATCGCCACAGGCTGACGGCGGCGGCTTCGCCTCAGGCGCTCTTGAACACTTCCGCGCCCTCACCGGCGGCGGCGTCGGCGAGGCTGTAGCCCTCCAGGACCTCGGCGGTCGCGTCGCGGGCGCGAAGGAGCGCCTCTCTCAGGGAGCAGGTCGCCAGGTCCGGGCAGTCGTCGCATTTGCGGAAGGCGGTGCGACTCACGCAGGGCGCCAGCGCCAGCGGCCCATCTATGATGCGGATGATCTCGGCGAAGGTGATGTCCGGAGCCGGGCGGGCGAGCGTGTAGCCGCCGAACTTGCCGCGCCGACTGACCACGACACGGTTGCGCGCCAGCTCCAGCAGAATCGCTTCCAGGAACTTGCGCGGGGCGTCCGCGCGCAGGGCGAGTTCACCCGAGGTGAGTTGGACGCCGTCGGCGCGCGCGAGTTCGACCAGGGCTCTCAGTCCGTAACGGGCCTTCTGAGACAACATGCCGGGGCCATCCTCCTGTTTTCTCGCGCCTTCATCCCTTAGGGGGCGGGGGGCTCCTCCACAAGTCGCCCACAGGCTTGGACGAGGGGCGGGCGATTTGCGGTTTTGGACGGTTGACGAGTCGGACGGCCCCGACCATAAGCGCGCTCCGTTCGGGGCCGAGGCGTCGTCGGGGCAGAGACAAGGATTTAAAAACTCCTTGATTTTTTCGCCTTCGACGCTAAGTTCCCGTTCCTCAATCGAATCGCTACGGACTGATGAGGGAAGCCCCTCGGCGGCCCAAGGCTTCGATTTTGCCAAATTCCGGTCAAACGGGGCGCGGCGAAATTGCTCGAAACGAGCGATTGACACGAAAGAGGTCGGCCACTAGATAGCCGCCTCCGCCGGCCACCGGCGCTAAACAGTGGGTTCGGCGGAAGCCGGATTTGGTCTTTGACATCGTTGAATTGGAAAGAGAAACGCAGGCGGCGGCGCTCTAGCGATGGTCCTAACCAGACCATATAG
>NZ_JALDPT010000010.1 GCF_022695515.1 Phenylobacterium aquaticum | reverse complement strand
CAGGGCCTTGGCGGGCAGGCCGGGCGGCGGGCGGTGACGGCGCCGGGGCGGCGGGGGCGTCCAGCACCCCGGACAGATCGGCCCGCACATAGGTGCCCGAGCCCGGCCGCCCGACCGCGTATCCCTCGGCCAGCAGCTGCTCATAGGCGCTGACCACGCTGGCCCGCGCCACCCCGAGCCGGGCGGCGAGATCGCGGCTGGAGGGCAGGCGCGCGCCGGGCGCGAGCGCGCCCTGCAGGATGGCGGCGCGGACCTGGCCATAGACCCCGCGCACCACCGGCGGGGCGGGCGGCTCCCAGGGATAGATCTCGGCCCAGCTCATGGCGGCTCCAAAGTGGTCTGGCTCATGGCTCAGAATTGGACGTGGAAGTCAGACCACTCTCGCCCTAGCACAGGCCTCCGAAAGGATGAAGCCATGACCGACGCCGCCTATCCGACAACGCCCCGCAACCGGGTCCGCCGCTATCCCGACCGCGCCCGCTATGACGAGGCGAGCGTCCACGCCGTGCTCGACGCGGGCCTCCTGGCCCATGTGGGCTATGTGATCGACGGCCAGCCCTTCGTGACGCCCACGGCCTATTGGCGGGAGGGGCGCAGGCTCTATTGGCACGGCTCGGCGGCCAGCCGGATGATCCGCGCCCAGGCCTCTGGCCTGCCGGTCTGCGTGACGGTCAGCCACCTGGACGGGCTGATCGCCGCTCGCTCGGCCTTCGTCCATTCGATCCAATATCGCTCGGTGATGGCCTATGGCCGGGCCCGGCTGGTCGAGGGCCTCGACGCCCGGCGCGCCGCCCTGGGCGCCTTCCTCGACCGGCTCTATCCGGGCCGCACCGAAGAGGTGCGCCCGCCCACCGACAGCGAACTGAAGCAGACCTCCGTCATCGAGATGGAGATCGAGGAGGCTGTGGCCAAGGCGAAGACCGGTGGGGTCGCCCGCATCGAGGCCGACGCGGCCTGGGACGCCTGGAGCGGGGTGATCCCGATCTCGACGGTGGTGGGGGAACGCATCGCCGACGCGGTGCAGAGCGCGGGCGCACCGGTCTCGCCGAGCCTGGGGCTTTATCTGGCGGGCGCGCGGTTGGATGCGGTGCTGAGCGCGGCGGCTCAGTCGGGCTTGCCGGTCTCGGCATAGGCCTTGAGCCGGGCGGCCTGGAGGGCGAGGACGCCGTCCACGGGCTTGGCCCAGGTCTCCGCCAGACCGCCGCGGGCGTAGCCGCCGACGTCGAATCCGACGGTCAGGCTGGTCTTGCCGTCCGCGGCCGGCTTGAGGCTGAAGGCCAGGTGTCCGATGGCGCCCGTCCCCTGGAGCGGGCCGAGCGCGCCTTCCAGGCGCAGGACATTGGCGTCGACATAGACCACCGTCATATGGCGCACGAAGCCGTCCTTCAGCCGTTCGCAGAAGCAGCCGGTCGTCAGGTCCAGAGACAGGTTTCGCGCGTCGCCCGAATAGCTGTGCGTCCCGCTCCACCAGGCGCCGATATCGACGAGGGCCGCCCGCACCTTGGCCGGCGGGGCGTTGATGATCTCGACGGTGCGGGTCTCGAAGCCCGCGGGCGAGGTGTCCGTCACCTCCGCGCGGGCCGCTCCGGCGAGCAGGAGGCCGGAGATGAGGGCGAGGGTCAGGGTCTTCATGTCCGCGATCTCCTCCGGATCGGCCTCAGGCGGCGTCGAAGCTTAGCGGCCCGCCCCAGAAGCTCTCCACCAGGGCGTTCTGCGGGCCGGCCTGGCCGGTGGTCAGGAAGATGCGGCGGCCCGAGGTCCCGGGGTCATATTCCGGGTGCTTGGCCAGATAGGCCTCCAGGGCGTCGGCCGTGGCGCCGGGCTGATGGATCAGCGGGGTGCCGGGCTTGAGCGCGGCGCGGAACATGTCGGCGACCATCTCATAGTGGGTGCAGCCCAGGATCGCCCGGTCCGGCGCCCGGCCGATGCGGCTGGAGATCGCCTTGACGTGGGCCTCGACCGCCGTCGCCAGCTCCACCGCCCCGGCGCCGCCCTCGATCAGCGGGACCAGGTCGGGGCAGGGCTCTGAGAACACCGCCACGTCCTGGCGGCGCTTGTCGATCTCGATCTCATAGACCCGTGACTTCACCGTCGCCGGGGTGGCGAACACGCCCAGCACGTCCAGCTTCTCGACCTTGTCGCCGCGGCGCTCGGCCTCGTGCTCCCAGGGCAGTCCGGTGGCCGCCTCGATGGTCGGCACGATGATGCCCAGCACATTGATCGGCCGACCCAGGGTCTTGCGGTAGCCCGGCAGCCAGGTCTGCTGCAGGCGGCGCAACGCCACGCCCGAGGCGGTGTTGCAGGCCAGGACCACCAGGTCGCAGCCGGCGGCGAACAGGCTCTCGCAGCCGGCCCGCGTCAGGTCGACGATCTCCTCGCCGGGGCGGCCGCCATAGGGGGCGTGGGCCTGGTCGGCCAGATAGATGAAATCGGCCTGCGGAAACCGGTCCACAAGCCTGCGGTGGACGGTCAGTCCCCCCACCCCGGAATCGAAAACGCCAATGGCCATGGGCCACGCCTACCCGAGGTGACGCTCCGGCGCCAGAGGGCGCGGGGTCGGGCCGGGAACCCGCGAATTGTGAACTAGTGTAAAAAAGTACAGTCACCGGTGTCACTGTCAGATTGACACATGTGTCACTCTGACCTATGTGCACCGCAACAAGTGATGGGGACGGCCTCCGGGGTCGTCGAGGATCGGCAAGAGACGCAAGGCCGAGCTCTCGTTACCGCGCGTCACAATCCGATTCCGAGACGAAGACCATGTCCGACGACACCCGCCCCGAGGCGGCCAAGACCCATTCCGACGCCAATTGGGCCATGGCCGTCGATCTGGACCTCCAGACCGTCCTGACGCTGGCCAAGGCCTCCACCCAGGCCCTGCTGAACCTGTCCCCGCTCGCCTATCGCGAGATCACCTCGGCCATCGCCGAGGAGGTCAAGATCCTGCGCGAGCAGGGCGACGCCCGATCCCTGGCCACCGCCCAGGCGGTCGAACAGTACCTGCCCCGCGCCGCCTGACGGACGTCCGCTTGGTCAAGATCAATCTCGAGGCGCGCGCGCTCAACGCCGAACTCCGCCGGGCCAAGACCCGGGGGAAGATCATTGAGGCCGCGTCCGAGGTGATCGCCCGCAAGGGGCCCAACAACGTCACCATCGAGGATATCGTCAGCGCCGCCGGCGTCGCGCGCGGCACCTTCTACAACTATTTCCAGTCCACGACCGAGCTGGTCGCGGCGGTCGCCGCAGAGCTGGCCCAGTCCACGGATCTCGAGATCGAGATCCAGCTGCAGACCCTTGAGGACCCCGCCGAGGAATTTGCGGTGTTCGGCGTGCTGATGGCGAGCCGAGTGGTCGGCGACCCGACCCGCACCTGGGTCAATCTCCAGCAGGACCGGCTGCAGACCGCCCCGCCCAGCGCCTTTGTCCGCCGCTTCGAGATGATCCTCGGCCGCGGCGTCGAGACCGGCCGTTTCCGCCCCATAGACCCGCTCGCCGCCCGCGCCCTGGCGCTGGGCTCGGCCCGGGCGGCGATCCGCAACATCACCAGCGGCCAGGCCGGCGCGGCCCACGCCGCCGACGTCCTCGCCCTGGTCCTGGTCGCCTTCGGCGTGCCCGAGGCCGAGGCCCAGCCGATCTGCGCCCGGGCGATCCAGGTCGTCCGGAACGCCGCCGCCTGACATCAGGGACGGTGACGCGGGCGCAAGGCCCGCCTAGTCTGTCCGGCTCGGCTGTCCCCGTTCCGGAGTTTCCCATGAAAAGGCGCACCTTCCTCGCCGCGTCCGCGGCCTTCGCCGCCGCGCCCCTCCTGCCCGCCGTCGCCGGCGCGGCCGAAGCCAATCCGCTCACCCTGGACTGGACCGGGCCTTATGGCGGGGTGCCGCCCTTCGACAAGGTCAAGGTCGCCGACTTCGCCCCGGCGCTCACCGAGGCCATGGCCCAGGAGCGGGCCGAGATCGACGCCATCGTCACCGACAAGTCGCCGCCCACCTTCGCCAACACCCTGGTCCCGCTGGAGAAGTCCGGCGCCATGAGCGACCGGGTCGGGACGATCTACGGCATCTGGAGCGGAACGCTCTCCACGCCCGAGGTGCGCGCCGTCGACAAGGAGATGGCCCCCAAGCTGGCCGCCCATTCCGACGCCATCCTGCAGAACGCCCCGCTCTTCGCCCGCATCGCGGCGGTCTATGACGCCCGCGCCAGCCTGACGCCCGAGCAGCAGCGCCTGGCCTGGCTCCACTGGAACCGCTTCGTGCGCGCCGGCGCCAAGCTGTCGGGCCCGGACAAGGCCCGCGTCGCCCAGATCAACCAGGAGCTCGCCGGCCTGTTCACCAGCTTCAACCAGAACCTGCTGGCCGACGAGACCGACTATGTCCTCTATCTGCGGGTCGAGAGCGAACTGGCCGGCTTGCCGGACGATGTGCGCGCCGCCGCCGCCCAGGCCGCCGAGGAGCGCGGCCACAAGGGCGAGTTCGCCATCCTGAACACCCGCTCCTCGATCGACCCCTTCCTGACCTATTCGGCCCGCCGCGACCTGCGCGAGAAGGTCTGGCGCACCTTCTACAGCCGCGGCGACAACGGCGACGCCCACGACAACAACGCCCTGATCAAGAAGATCCTCAAGCTGCGCGCCGAACGCGCCAAGCTCTTGGGCTATCCCACCCACGCCCACTGGCGGGTGGAGAACGCCATGGCCAAGACGCCGGAGGCGGCCATGGCCCTGATGATGCGGGTCTGGCCCTCGGCCGTCGCGCGCGTCCACCAGGAGGTGGCCGAGATGCAGGCCATCGCCGATGCGGAGAAGGGCGGGGTGAAGATCGCCGCCTGGGACTATCGCTACTACGCCGAGAAGGTCCGCGCCGCCCGCTACGACCTCGATATGAACCAGGTGAAGCCCTATCTGCAGCTCGACAAGCTGCGCGAGGGCATGCACTGGGCCGCGGGCCAGCTCTACGGCTTCAGCTTCCACCCCGTGACCGGCGTGCCGGTCGCCCATCCCGACATCACCGTCTGGGAGGTGAAGGGCGCGGCCGGCCAGCACGTCGGCCTCTGGTACTTCGACCCCTATGCGCGGACCGGCAAGCGCTCCGGCGCCTGGATGAACGCCTATCGGAGCCAGTCGACCTTCGACGGGGTGGTCACCACCATCGTCTCCAACAACGCCAACTTCGTGAAGGGCGCGCCCGGCGAGCCGGTCCTGGTCTCCTGGGACGACGCCAAGACCATGTTCCACGAGTTCGGCCACGCCCTGCACGGCCTGAACTCGGCGGTGGTCTATCCGTCCCTCTCGGGCACGGCCGTGGCCCGGGACTATGTGGAGTTCCCCTCCCAGCTCAATGAGAACTGGCTGCCCACGCCCGAGGTGCTGAACCGCTTCGCCCTGCACTATAAGACCGGCAAGCCGATCCCGGCCGAGCTGGTCGCCAAGATCACCAAGGCCCACACCTTCCGCCAGGGCTTCGACGTCACCGAGTACCTGGCCTCGGCCCTGATCGACATGAAGCTGCACCTGGCCGGCGACGCCGACATCGACCCCGACGCTTTCGAGCGCGAGGAGCTGAAGAAGCTCGGCATGCCCGACGAGCTGCCGATGCGCCACCGCACCCCGCAGTTCCAGCACATCTTCGCCTCGGACGGCTATTCGGCGGGCTATTACAGCTACCTCTGGTCCGAGGTGCTGGACCACGACGCCTTCGAGGCCTTCGAGGAGGCCGGCGGGCCTTACGACAAGACGGTCGCCAAGCGCCTGCACGACAAGATCATGAGCGTCGGCAACACGGTGGACCCCGCCGACCAGTACCGCGCCTTCCGCGGCCGCGACCCGGACGTGAAGGCCTATCTGCGCGACAAGGGTTTCCCGACGACCTGACGCGTCTCTCCCTCTCCCGCTCTGCGAGAGGGTAGGGTGAGGGCTCTTTCGGCATCCGGGTTGTCACAGCGCCATCCATGACGCCTCCGGCGTCCGTCGCGGCCTCGCCGCGCCGCCCCTCACCCTGCCCTCTCCCCGCGATGCGGGGCGAGGGTTCTGGCGCGCTGAAGGATCAGCAGGCGATCGCCTCGACGAAGCCGGCTTGCGGGATCAGGAGTGCAGGATGCCCAGTGCCGCAAGCATGGGCTCGTCCAGCACGGGGTCCGTAAGATCGACTCCCTCAGGAATGCGCACTTGATCCTTGAGGAAGCCAAACAGCCCATCGGCGCTTGTGGTCTGGGTTACCGGCGGGGTCAGCACGGCTATGACCTTGCCGTGTTTGGTCACCTCGACACGCTCCAACTCCCCAGAGCGAAGGCGGTTGAGGATTTCCGAACACTTCGCCTTGAACTGCGTGACGGTGAGGGTTGGAGTTTCGGACATGCGGAAAGGTGTGACCACCTGAAATGACCAGTCAAGCCCGCTGGGACCTCGCCTTAAACCTCATGGCGGCCAGTCTGCCTGTCTCTCCGGATCACTCAAGGACGACGCCGCCGGCGTCGCCGCGGCGCGGCAGGCCGCAGGCCGGTCCTTGACTGATCCGGGGAGACAGGCTCGCATCTGACCATGAGGATGAAGGACGGATCATAATGTGGCGCGCGGTGGACGACGTCCTCTTCGTCGCGTCAGTCGGCATCGGAGTGATCGCCGCCATCGCGACTGGCGTCATTTTCATGAGAATGTGCTTCGAAACGCGGGTTCGCGGAGGCGTCGACGTTTTCGCGGTCAATCCGCTGAACAAGCACCATCTAACCTCGCGCGGAGTCCAGCTGCGTGGATGGCTGATCCGATTTGCGGGCTTCGCGATGGCCTCAGGTTCCGTCGCTTGGATTTGTGATCTTGCTCGAGGCTGGCGCTAATCCACCCCTTTCCTTGACCTTTCCGCCCTTTGCGCGCATAGACGCGCCCTTCCGGCGCAGAGCAATCGCGCCCTCCACCGCCACGACCCCCATATCTTATTTGGGACGAGGGCGGCGAGGCCCCCCGTCGACGTGATCGTCCACGGGGGTCGATTGCGTTTGGGCCATAGGAGTTGCTGAGTGTTCGACGCTCTTACAGATCGGCTGTCCTCCGTATTCGACCGGCTCTCCGGTCGCGGCGTGCTGTCCGAAAAGGACATCGACGAGGCCCTGCGCGAGGTGCGCGTGGCCCTGCTCGAGGCCGACGTCGCCCTGCCGGTGGTGCGCGAGTTCATCGCCAAGGCCAAGGAACGGGCCTCGGGCGAGGACGTCATCCGCTCGGTGCGTCCCGCCGACCAGGTGGTCAAGATCACCTATGACGGCCTGGTCGAGATGCTGGGCGGCCAGACCGCTGAGGGCCTGAACCTCTCGCTCAATCCGCCGACCGTGATCCTGATGGCCGGCCTGCAGGGCTCCGGCAAGACCACCACCGCCGGCAAGCTCGCCCTCAAGCTCCAGAAGGACCGCAAGAAGGTCCTGCTGGCCTCGCTGGACACCCGCCGTCCGGCCGCCATGGAGCAGCTGGCCATGCTGGCCAAGCAGGCCGAGGTCGACAGCCTGCCGATCGTCGCCGGCCAGACGGCGCCGGACATCGCCCGGCGCGCCATGTCGGCCGCCAAGCTCCAGGGCTATGACGTCCTGATCCTCGACACCGCCGGCCGCACCACGCTCGACGAGGCGATGATGAGCGAGGCGGCCGAGATCGCCCGCATCGCCAATCCGTCCGAGACCCTGCTGGTCGCCGACAGCCTGACCGGCCAGGACGCGGTGCGCACCGCGAAAGCCTTCCATGAGCGCCTGCCGCTCACCGGCCTGGTGCTGACCCGCGCCGACGGCGACGGCCGCGGCGGCGCGGCGCTGTCCATGCGCGCGGTCACCGGTCTGCCCATCAAGTTCCTGGGCGTCTCGGAAAAGATCGACGGCCTCGACGTGTTCGACGCCGCCCGCGTGGCCGGCCGCATCCTGGGTCAGGGCGACGTCGTCGCCCTGGTCGAGAAGGCGACCCAGGATCTGGACGTCGCCAAGTCCGAGGCCATGGCCAAGAAGCTGGCCAAGGGCCAGTTCGACCTCGACATGATGGCCGAGCAGTTCGCCCAGATGAAGCGCATGGGCGGCATGGAAGGCCTGATGGGCTTCCTGCCGGGCGTCCAGAAGATCAAGAAGCAGATGGCCGAGGCCAATGTCTCGGACAAGATGATCGACCGCCAGGCGGCGATCATCTCCTCCATGACCAAGCTGGAGCGCAAGAAGCCCGACATCCTGGCCGCCTCGCGCAAGCGCCGGATCGCCAAGGGCGCCGGCGTCGAGGTCTCCGAGGTCAATCGTCTCCTGAAGCAGCATCGCCAGATGGCCGACGCCTTCAAGATGATGAGCAAGGACGGCGGCAAGGGCTTCGCCCGCATGGCCGGCATGATGGGCGGCGGCGGCGGCGCGGACCGCCTCAAGGCGCTCGGCGGCGGCAAGCTGCCCCAGCCCGACGCCAGCCAGCTCGAAGAACTCGGCAAGCTCGCCCAGCAGGGCGGCGGCCTTCCCAATCTCCCGGGGCTCGGTGGTCCCGGCGGACCCAAGCTTCCAGGCCTCGGCGGACTTCCGCCAGGCTTCAATCCCTTCAAGAAATCCTAGAGCTTACAAAGGACTATCATGCTCAAGATCCGTCTCGCCCGTGGCGGCGCCAAGAAGCGCCCCTACTACTCGATCGTCGTCGCCGACAGCCACTCGCCCCGCGACGGCCGCTTCATCGAGAAGGTCGGCGCCTATAACCCGCTCCTCAAGAAGGACGACCCGAACCGCGTGACCCTGAAGGTCGAGCGCATCCAGGAATGGATCGGCAAGGGCGCCCAGCCGACCGACCGCGTCGCGCGCTTCCTGTCGCAACAGGGCCTGGCCAAGTGGGAAGCCGGCAACAACCCGAACAAGGGTCAGCCGGGCCAGAAGGCCAAGGAACGCGCCGCCGAACGCGCCCAGCGCGAGGCCGACCTGGCCGCCGCCGCCGCTGAAGCCGCCGCCGCCCCGTCGCCCCCGCCGGCTGAAGAGCCCGCCGTGGAAGAAGCCCCCGTGGCTGAAGCCCCGGCCGCTGAAGCTCCGGCTGAAGAAGCCCCCGCCGCCGAAGCGTCGGAAGGCTGAGACCTGTAAGGGAGGCGGTTATCGCCCATGGCTGACCGCCTCCTCCAGATCGCCCGGGTCGCCGGCGCCTTCGGCGTCAAGGGCGAGATCCGGATCACCACCTTCACCGAGGATCCGCTGGCGCTTGCGCGCTACAAGATCCTGAAGCGCGAGAATGGGAGCCACGGGCTCACCATCACCCAGGCGCGCGCGGTGAAGGGCGGTGTGATCGCCCGCGCCGCCGAGGTCACCGACCGTGACCAGGCCGAGGCGTTGCGGGGCCTGACCCTGTTCATCGACCGCGCCGACCTGCCCCCGCCGGACGAGGACGAATTCTATCTCGCCGATCTGATCGGTCTCGCCGTCGAGAGCCCCGAGGGCGTGGCCATGGGCCATGTGAAGGCCGTCAACGATTTCGGCGCCGGCGACCTGCTGGAGATCCAGCCGCCCAAGGGTCAGAGCTGGTGGCTGCCCTTCACCCGCGAGACCGTGCCGCAGGTGCTGATCGCCGAGGGCAAGCTGATCTGCGTGCGGCCCGACGAGGTGGAGTAACACGCTCTCCCTCCCCTTCATGGGGAGGGACAGACCGCGCAGCGGTCAGGGTGGGGAACGGCGGTCGACCCAAGACCCCACCCGTCTGGCGCTTCGCGCCATCCACCCTCCCCATGAAGGGGAGGGAGGTTTCCGCCCTAATCCTTGCGCATCCGGATCAGGCCTTCCTGGGCGACCGAGGCCACCAGCACGCCGTCTTCGGAATAGATCGAGCCGCGGATGAAGCCGCGCCCGCCGGAGGCCGAGGGGCTGTCCTGGGCGTAGAGGTGCCAGTTGTTGAAGTTCGGCTGCTTGTGGAACCACATGGCGTGGTCGAGGCTGGCCGACTGGAAGCCCTTGGTCTGCCAGTGCACCCCGTGCGGGCGCATGGCGGTCGAGAGCAGGTTCATGTCCGAGGCATAGGCCAGCACCACCTGGTGCATGTGCGGGTCATCGCCGATCGGCGCCTTGGCGCGGAACCAGACCTGGCTCTCGGGCTCGCGGGGCTGGGTGTTGGGGCGGCCGAACACCGAGGAGCCGTCGACCGGCCGCATCTCGATCGGCCGGGGGCGCGAGGCCCAGCGGCGCTGTTCTTCCGGCAGCTTCTCCAGGATCGCCTTCTGGGCTTCCGCCTCGCTGGGCAGGGCCTCGGGCATGGCCACCTGGGGCATGGGCGCCTGGTGCTCGAAGCCGTCCTCGGCCACCTGGAACGAGGCGGCCAGGTTGAAGATCTGCTGGCCGTGCTGGATCGCCACCACCCGGCGGGTGGTGAAGGAGCCGCCGTCGCGGGAGCGGTCGACCTCGAAGACGATCGGCACGCGCGGATCGCCCGGGCGGATGAAGTAGCAGTGCAGGGAGTGGCAGGCCCGGTCCTCGACCGTCTCATAGGCCGCCAGCAGCGACTGGGCGATCACCTGGCCGCCGAAGATCCGGCCGGGCCCGTCCTCGGGGCTCACGCCGCGGAACAGATTCACCTCCAGCCGCTCCAGGGCCAGGGTTTCAACGAGGTTCTCGGGCGTGTCCATAAGCGGGCTCTTGAAAATTGCTGCGATGCGAAAGCGCTCGCTCTAATCCCTAGCCGGCCGAGGGGCAAGGCGACGCACTCTAGCTGGAGTGGTGGCGAAACGTCGCTCAATGGTCCAAAAGCCCGCCATGTCCTTCGACGTCACCATGCTGACCATGTTCCCCGAGGCCTTCCCGGGGCCGCTCGGCGTTTCCCTGATCGGAACCGCCTGGCGCGAGCAGGGACTCTGGACCTTGGAAACACTGGACATTCGCGGCTTTTCCAAGGATAAGCGCGGCTTCCTCGACGACACCCCCGCGGGTGGCGGTCCTGGACAGGTGATGCGAGCGGACGTCATCGCGGCTGCGCTGGACAGCGTGGAGCCTCGGGGACGGCCGCTTTTGTATATGAGCGCCAGGGGCAGACCCCTGACCCAGGCGCGGGTTGCGGAGTGGGCCAAGGGGCCGGGACTGATCGTCCTGGCCGGGCGGTTCGAAGGGGTGGACCAGCGGGTGCTCGACGCCCGGGGGTTCGAAGAGGTCACCGTCGGTGACGCGGTGCTCGCCGGTGGCGAGGCGGCGGCCATGGTGACCATCGAAGCGTGCGTAAGGCTCGTGCCCGGCGTCCTCGGCCAGGCGGAGAGCTTGAGTGAAGAGAGTTTCGAGGACGGTCTTCTGGAACACCCGCAGTACACGCGACCGCGGACGTTCGAGGGGCAGGAGATTCCCGAAGTGCTGTTGAGCGGCCATCACGCCCTGGTGCGGAAATGGCGTCAGGCGCAGCGGGAAGAGACGACGCGGGAGCGGCGGCCCGATCTGTGGGCGGCCTACCTCGCCAAACAACAGGCAAAGGGCGAGTAAAGCCCAGTGAACCAAGGACCAGACCAATGAACGTGATCCAGCAGCTGGAAAAGGAAGAGGCCGATCGCCTCGCCGCCCTGCGCACCACTCCGGACTTCCAGCCCGGCGACACCGTGCGCGTCAACGTGAAGATCAAGGAAGGCGAACGCGAGCGCGTTCAGGCCTACGAAGGTGTCTGCATCGCCCGTCAAGGCGGCGGCATCAATGAGAGCTTCACGGTCCGCAAGATCTCCTTCGGCGAAGGCGTGGAGCGTCTGTTCCCCCTGCACTCGCCGATGATCGAATCCATCGAAGTGAAGCGTCGCGGCGTCGTCCGTCGCGCCAAGCTCTACTATCTGCGCGATCGCCGCGGGAAGTCGGCCCGGATCGCCGAGCGCCAGATGGCGTCGAAGGACACGGCCAAGGACACCCCCGAGGCCTAAATCGCCACCGGCGGTTCGAATTTCAGCGGCGACCCCAGCGATGGGGCCGCCGTTTTCGTTTGCGGTGAGGGCGTGGATCGCCCCTCACCCAACCCTCTCCCCCAAAGGGGGCGAGGGCTATGAGCTGCGCACCCTCGCCCCGCTTGCGGGGAGAGGGCGGGGTGAGGGGGAGCGCCGGGCGAGCCGAGGCCCTACCGCTTGCGGTCTTCCTGCGAGAAGCGGGTCAGGCCTTCGACGAGGTGGTCGAACATCAGCCGCATGCGGCGCGAGCCCTTCAGGGTCTCCGGCATGGCGACCCAGATCTCCAGCTCGAAGCCGAAGGCGTTGGACAGCACCGGCGTCAGGCCATAGCGGCGCCCCAGGGCATGCTGGATGGCCCCGATGCCGAGCCCGGCCCGCACGGCCGCGATCTGGGCGGCGTCGTTGTCGGTGCGGAAGTTGAAGATGTCGCGGGTGATCTCGCGGCCGATATCGATCTGCTCCAGGGACTCGATGGTCGGCCGGTTGCGGTCGAAGCCGATCAGCATGTGGCCGGTCTCGAGCTCCTCCAGGCTGGCCGGCATGCCGCGCCGGGCGATGTATTCCGGCGTGGCGTAGAAGCCGACCGTGGTGGTCCCCACCTTGCGCGCCACCAGGGAGCCTTGGGTCGGGCGCACCATGCGCACGGCGATGTCGGCGTCGCGGCGCGACAGGTCCTCGGTCTTGTTGGAGAGCACCAGCTCGATCTGGATGTCCGGATGGGCCTCGGCGAACCCCGCCAGGATCTGGGGCAGCACCTCGGCGCCCATGATGTCGCTGGCCGCCAGCCGCACCACCCCGCCCTTGGCGTCCGACACGCTGGAGGCGTCGCGCAGGGCCGAGGCGGCGGCGGCGGCCATTTCCTCCAGGTGGGGCTTCAGGGACTGGGCGAGATCGGTGGGGGTCAGGCCGCGGGGGGAGCGGATGAACAGGGGGCCGCCCAGGTTCTGCTCCAGGGCCTCGATGTGGCGGCCCAGGGTCGGCTGGGTCAGGCCGCGCGCGCGGGCGGCGCCGGAAAAGCTGCCGGCCTGCATCACCGCATGCAGACTTTGAAAAAGGTCCCAGGCCGGATCGCTCATGCGCTTATGAATACCTGTTCCACACCAATCCGCAATTCCGTTTAAGTCCCGCCCGGACGAGGATCGTTTGCATAGCAAGTGACATGGAGACGGTCAGATGCGTGAACAATCCCCCAAGACGACGGCGCCCCTGGCGCTGGTGATCGGCGCCACCGGTTCGATCGGCGGCGCGGTGGCCGCCGCCCTGCTGGCCCATGGCTGGCGGGTGCGGGCCATGAACCGCAACCCGGTCGCCGCCCGTCGCGACGCCGCGGGGCTGGAGGCCTGTGACTGGGTCAAGGGCGACGCCCTGGTGGAGGCCGACGTCATCGCGGCCGCCGAGGGCGCGACCCTGATTGTCCATGCCGGCAATCCGGCCGGCTATTCCGGCTGGGCCCGGCTGCTGCCGCCGATGATGGAGAACGTGATCGCCGCCGCCAAGGCCAGCGGCGCCCGCATCCTGCTGCCGGGCAATGTCTATAATTACGGGCCCGACGCCTGGCCGGTCTTCACCGAGACCTCGCCCCAGAACCCCAAGACCCGTAAGGGCGCGATCCGGGTGGCGCTGGAGAAGCGCCTGGCCCAGGCCGCGCGCGACGAAGGCGTCCGGACCCTGGTCGTCCGGGCCGGCGACTTCTTCGGTCCGATCAGCGCCTCGTCCTGGCTGACCGAAGGCTGGGTCAAGAAGGACAAGCCGCTCACCACGGTCACGATCCCGGGGCCGGCCAACATCGCCCACGACTGGGCCTATCTGCCCGACCTGGCCGAGACCATGGCCCGGCTGGCCGACCGCGAGGCGAGCCTGGAGCCCTTCGCCGTCTACAACCACCGCGGCCACGTCGTGACCGGCGAGGAGATGTTCCAGGCCCTGGAACGCGTGGCGGGGCGCAAGCTGAAGCGCCAGGCCCTGCCCTGGTTCGCCATGGCCATGGTCTCGCCGGTGGTCGAGATGCTCCGCGAGATGCTGGAGATGCGCTATCTCTGGGACAATGAGGTTGTGATGGATAACCGTAAGCTCGTCGCCGAACTGGGCGAGGAGCCCCACACCCCCCTCGATATCGCCCTTCGCCGGACGCTTGAGGGACAAGGTTGCCTCAAATCCCCCGTCCACATACCGGCGTGAGGCATAAAATACCCCAAACCGGCCCTGGACTTCGGGCCCTTGCGGACACTACATGCGCCTCATGTCCGGCAAGACCCTCTATGACAAGATCTGGGACGCCCACGTCGTCGCTGAACAGGACGGCGAGGCGATCCTCTATATCGACCTGCACCTCATCCATGAGGTGACGACGCCCCAGGCCTTCGCCGGCCTGCGGGCGGCCAAGCGCCCCGTGCGCCGGCCCGATCGCACCCTTGCGGTGGCCGACCACAACATCCCCACCGAGGGCCAGGCGCTCGGCGTCGCCAAGGTGGCGGACGAGGAGGCGCGTCTCCAGCTCCAGACCCTTGAGCGCAATGTCAAAGAGAACGGGATCGAGTTCTTCCCGATGGGCGACATCCGCAACGGGATCGTCCATGTGGTCGGCCCCGAGCAGGGCCGCACCCAGCCGGGCATGACCATTGTCTGCGGCGACAGCCACACCTCGACCCATGGCGCCTTCGGGGCTCTGGCCCACGGCATCGGCACGTCGGAGGTCGAGCATGTGCTCGCCACCCAGACCCTGCGCCAGAAGAAGGCCAAGAACCTGCGGGTCACCATCGACGGGACCCCGGCCCCCGGCGTCGGCGCCAAGGACTTCGCGCTCGCCGTCATCGGCGAGATCGGCACGGCCGGCGGCACCGGCTATGTGATCGAATACGCCGGCCAGGCCGTGCGGGATCTGTCCATGGAAGGGCGGATGACGCTCTGCAACCTGACCATCGAGGGCGGCGCCCGCGCCGGCCTGGTGGCGCCGGACGAGAAGACCTACGCCTATATGATGGGCCGCCCGGCGGCGCCGAAGGGCGCGGCCTGGGAGATGGCCAAGGCCTATTGGCAGACCCTGGTCACCGACGACGACGCGGTGTTCGACCGCGAGGTCCGGCTGGACGCCGCCAAGATCGCGCCGCTCGTCACCTGGGGCACGAGCCCCGAGGACGTCATCGCCATCACCGACACCGTGCCGGATCCGGCCAGCTTCGCCACCCCGGACAAGCGGGCCTCGGTCGAGCGCGCCCTCGACTATATGGGCCTGACCGCCGGCCAGCCGATCCGCGACGCTAAGGTCGACGTGGTGTTCATCGGCTCCTGCACCAACAGCCGGATCGAGGACCTGCGCGCCGCCGCCCAGATCGTCCAGACCGCCTTCCTGAATGGCCGCCTGGTCGCCCCGCATGTGCGGGCCATGGTGGTGCCGGGCTCGGGCCTCGTGAAGGAACAGGCCGAGTCCGAAGGGCTGGACGCCATCTTCAAGGCCGCGGGCTTCGACTGGCGCGAGCCGGGCTGCTCGATGTGCCTCGGCATGAACCCCGACAAGCTGGCGCCCGGCGAACGCTGCGCCTCGACCTCGAACCGCAATTTCGAGGGCCGTCAGGGCCGGGGCGGCCGCACCCACCTGGTCAGCCCGGCCATGGCCGCCGCCGCCGCCATCGCCGGCCACCTGGCCGACGTCCGGGATTTCCTCTGATGACCCTGATCACCGCCCTCGACCATGTCGCGCTCGCCGTGAACGACCTCGATGCGGCGGTGGCGAACTATCGCGCCCTGCTGGGCCGCGAGCCCAATTGGCTGGGCGGGGACGGCGGCGCGCGTCACGCCTGGTTCCAGTTCCCGAACATGGCGCTGGACGTCATCACCCCGCACGGCGAGGGCGCCTTCGGCGACACCATCCGCAAACACCTGGCTGAGCACGGCGAGGGGATCTGGGCGGTGGCCTTCACGGTCGAGAACGCCGAGGCCGCGCAAAAGCTGGTCGGCCGCCGGGGCCTGCGCGGCTCCGTCCCCGGGCCGACACGCTCGACCCACGACGACGGCCGCAAGCGCTATTGGACCACCTCGGCGCTCAACGCCGCCGACACCGGCGGGCTCAACATCCTCCTGGTCGATCCGCCCCGCAGCGGCGAGCCGTGGCCCCAGTCGCCGGTGATCGGCGACGCCGCCGCGACCGTCACCGAGCTCGACCATGTGGTGGTCACCACCGTGAACGCCGACCGGGCCCTGGCCATCTGGGGCGCGAAGCTCGGCCTCGACCTGCGGCTGGACCGCTCCAACGAGCAATGGGGCGTGCGCCAGCTGTTCTTCCGTTGCGGCTCCGCCGTGGTCGAGATGGCCGCCAGCCTGAAGACGCCCTCCAGCGACGGCCCCGACAGCTTCGGCGGCCTGGCCTGGCGGGTGGCCGACGCCGACGCCGCCCAGGCCCGCCTGGCCGCCGCCGGCTTCAATGTCTCCGAGGTCCGGGTGGGCCGCAAACCGGGCACCCGCGTGTTCACCGCCCGCAATGTGGCCGCCGGCGTGCCGACCATCCTCATTCAGCAGAACGCCTGAGGCGCATCGATGAAAGCCTTCACCAAGCTGGACGCCAAGCTGGCCCCCCTGCCGCTGGCCAATATCGACACCGACCAGATCATCCCCAAGCAGTTCCTCAAGACCGTGGAGCGCGAGGGTCTGGCCAAGGGCCTGTTCTACGATTTCCGCTTCGACGCCGACGGCAAGGAAAAGCCCGACTTCGTGCTCAACCGGCCGGAGTTCAAGAACGCCGGCGTGCTGGTCACCGGGGACAATTTCGGCTGCGGCTCGTCGCGCGAGCACGCCCCCTGGGCCCTGATGGACTTCGGGATCAGCTGCGTGATCGCCACCAGCTTCGCCGACATCTTCTACAATAACTGCTTCCAGAACGGCCTCCTGCCGGTGGTGCTGCAGGCGGGCGAGGTCGAGGCCCTGATGGACGAGGCCAAGGGCGGCAACCACATGGTCACCGTCGACCTGGAGGCCCAGACCGTGGTCTCCCCGTCCGGCAAGACCTTCGCCTTCCAGATCGACGCCAACCGCAAGGAAAAGATGCTCAAAGGTCTCGACGCCATCGGCGAGACCCTGCAGGCGGCGGTCGACATCGACGTCTATGAGAGCAAGCGCGCGCTGGACCGGCCCTGGCTGGAAGACGCATGACCCTGATCATCGCCGGCACGGTCCGCGTCCCGCCGCAGAACCTCGAGACCTTCCGCCCGCACATGCTGGCCATGCTCTCGGCCAGCCGGGCCGAGGACGGCTGCCTGGAATATTCCTATGCCGAGGATGTGGCCGAGCCGGGCCTGATCCGGGTGTTCGAGGCGTGGCGCGATCAGGCCTGCCTCGACGCCCATTTCCAGACCCCCCACATGGCGACCTGGCGCAGTCACTGGCTGCAGTTCGGGGTTTCCGACCGCCGCCTGTTCGCCTACGAGACGGCCACCGAACGCGCGCTCTAGATTTCCAAGGGTTTCCCCATGACCGACCTGCTCATCCTGCCCGGCGACGGGATCGGCCCTGAAGTCGTGGCGGAGGTCCGCCGCGTGGCCCATGCGCTTACCCCCGACCTGCAGATCGGCGAGCGGCTGTTCGGCGGCGCCTCCTATGACGCGCACGGCGTGCCGCTCACCGAGGAGGCGCTGGCCGCCGCCAAGGCCGCCAAGGCGGTGCTGATGGGTGCGGTCGGCGGGCCCAAGTGGGCCGACGTTCCCCGCGACAAGCGCCCCGAGGCCGGCCTGCTGGCGCTGCGCGCCGGCATGGAGGTCTTCGCCAACCTGCGTCCGGCCCTGTGCTTCAATGCGCTGGCCGACGCCTCCAGCCTCAAGCGCGAGGTGGTCGAGGGGCTGGACTTCATGATCGTCCGCGAACTGACCGGCGGCATCTATTTCGGCTCGCCCCGCTATATCGAGGACTTGGCCGAGGGCGGCCAGCGCGCCGTCGACACCCAGGTCTACACCACCGCCGAGATCGAGCGCGTGGCCCGCGTCGCCTTCGAACTGGCCCGCGGCCGCCGCAACAAGGTGACCTCGGCCGAGAAGTCCAATGTGATGGATTCCGGCCTGCTCTGGCGGCGCGTGGTCACCGACCTGCACAAGCGCGACTATGCCGACGTCGAGCTGGAGCACATCCTGGCCGACAACGCCGCCATGCAGATCGTCAAGAACCCCAAGCAGTTCGACGTCATGGTCACCGACAACCTGTTCGGCGACATCCTGTCGGACATCTCCGCCCAGCTGACCGGCTCGCTGGGCATGCTGCCCTCGGCGGCCCTGGGCGCGGCGGGCAAGCCCGGCCTCTATGAGCCGATCCACGGCTCTGCGCCGGACATCGCCGGCCAGGGCGTCGCCAATCCGCTGGCGGCGATCCTGTCCTTCGAGATGGCGCTCCGCTGGTCGCTGGACCGCGCCGAGGCCGCCGACCGGCTCTATGCCGCGGTGATCAAGGCGCTGGACGCCGGCGCCCGCACCCGCGACCTGGGCGGCGCCCTGACCACGGTCCAGATGGGCGATGCGGTGCTCGCGGCGCTCTAGACCCGCCGATATTCCATCACCGAGCCGTCCTTCAGCTTGCCCTTGAGGGCCAGCCAGGCGCCGTCGGCGTCATACCAGTCGTCGATCTCGGCCTCGCCGCGCACCGACCACAGGGCGGCCGCCGCCCGGCCGCCGGGTGTGGTCAGGCCGTCGGTGCGCCGCCGCGCGGTCACCTTCAGAAGCTTGCCCTCCTGCGGGTTGAACAGCGGTCCGGCCAGGGCCTGGGCGTTCCAGTGGGTGAAGGGCGAGGTCCCGGCCGGCGCCGAGATGCGGCCCTTGCCGGTCTCGATCACGACCCCTCCGGCCTGGCGCTGGGCCTCGACCTTCTGGGCCTTGCCATTGGCGTCGGTGGTGGTCTCCAGGCTGGCGAAGCGGCCGTCCCGCCAGCGTTCCACCGCGTGGTGGCGATAGCGATAGACCGGCACGGGGCCGAGCTTGACCAGCATCTGCACCTCGGTGGTGACCAGGGGCGCGGCCGGGTCGCCGTCGAAGCTCATCTGGTGCTCGCCGATATGGACGCCGTTGCGATAGACGCCGAACACCAGCCGCCGCGGGGGCCCTGCCCAGGCGCCGATCGGGGCGGCGAGGGCCAGGCCGCAGCCGATCAGGGCGCGGCGGGACAGGCCTTCGAGGGTCTGAGGCATGGGGCTTCTCCGTCGAACGGGACCCTGCCGATACGCGCAGACCCCCCGTGGGGATGCATGGGCGGCCTCAGAGCCGCAGGCGCCAGGTCTCGCCGACCAGGGGCACGCCGATGCGGGTGTGCGGCGTCTCGTCGATCAGCTCGAAGCCCGCCGCCGCGTAGATCCCCCGCGCGGCGGTCAGGATCGACTGGGTCCACAGGCTGATCTCGGCATAGCCGCTGGCGCGGGCGAAGGCGACGCACTCGGCCACCAGCCGCTTGCCCAGGCCCAGGCCCCGCGCCGAGGGTTCGATCAGCAGCAGGCGCAGCTTGGCCTCGCCGGGGGCGTCGCCCTTGACCAGGAACACCGAACCCAGCCGCACCCCGTCGCGCTCGGCGATCCAGCAGCGCTCGCGGGCCGGATCGAAGGCCTCGATGAAATCGGCGCAGATTCGCGCGACCAGGGCCTCGAACCGCTCGTCCCAGCCATAGTCGCGGGCATAGAGGGCGGCGTGGCGTTCGATCACCCAGCCCATGTCCCCCACCCGGTGGGGCCGGAGCCGGATCTCGCCCGCCGAAGGCGCGGTCAGCAGGGTCTCGATCTCGCCCATGGCGCGGGTCAGCCGCGTCCGCGCCTCGGCGGAAAGGGCGCCGATCATGGCCTCGACCGCGCCTTCGGCTTCGGCGCGCAGGCGATCATAGGCGGCGTGGCCCTGGGGCGTCAGACCGAGGGCCCGGCTGCGGCCGTCCTCGGGTGAGCGGGCGCTGACCGTCAGGCTCTCGGCCTCGAACCGCCGGAGGATGCGGCTGAGATAGCCCGGATCCAGCCCGGCCTGTTCCGCCGCCTGGGACGGAGTGAGCGGCGCGGCCGCGACGGCCAGTTCGTGGAGCACACGGCATTCGGCCAGGCTGAACGGGCCGCCCAGATGGGCGTCGTCGAGGGCGCCGATGCGGCGGGTGTAGAAGCGGTTGAACGCCCGGATCAGGGCCACGGGGTCGGCGGACGGCTCGGACATAGGCATCTCCTGGCCGCCCAGGAGACACCAAGATAATTGACGGAGTCAATTAGTTCGTGGCCGCCAGCGCCGCCCGTGCCGCCGCCACGGCGCGGGCGACATCGGCCTCGTCCGTGCGCCAGTTGCTGACGCTGACCCGCATGCAACGGCGACCGCGCCAGGTGACCCCGCCGAACAGGGCCTCGCCGGAGGCGTTGATCGCTGCGATCACCTGGTCGGTGCGCCGGTCGTGGTCGGCCTGCGTCGCCCCGGCCCCGGGGGCGAGGAAGCGCACCAGCCCCTGGTTCAGGCCGGAGCCCGAGATCTTCTCCGCGCCGTCCAGCGCCCCGATGCCGTCGATCAGGGCCTGGGCGTGGTCGCAGGTCCGGTCGACCAGCGCAGCCAGTCCGCTGCGGCCCAGCTGGCGCAGGGCGGCATAGATGGGGAAGCCGCGGGCGCGGCGCGACAGCTCGGGATTCCAGTCGATGGGATCGCGGGCGACCCCGCCGCCGGCCGGCAGGTAGCTGGTGGCGATGGTCATGGCGGCGCGATGGGCCTCCGCATCGCGGACGAAGGCCAGGCCGCTGTCATAGGGGACGTTCAGATATTTGTGGCCGTCGGTGCTCCAGGAATCGGCCAGCTCCACGCCGTCAGCCAGGGTCCGACGCGTCGGGCTGACCTTGGCCCACAGGCCGAAGGCGCCGTCCACATGCACCCAGGCGCCGGCCGCCTTGGCGATCGGGATCAGGTCGCGGAACGGATCGAAAGCCGCGCAGTTCAGCTCGCCGGCCTGCAGGATGACGATGGTCGGGCCGTCGCCCTCGGCCAGGGCGGCGCGCAGTTCGTCCGGGCTCACCCGGCCCTCGGCGTCGAGCGCCAGGGGGCGCAGGGCGTCCGTGCCCAGGCCCAGGATGCGCAGGGCGACATCGACCGAGCCATGGCGGTCGGCATTGGCCAGCACCCGGATCGGCGGCGCGCCGGCCAGGCCCTTGCGCTCCACGTCCCAGCCGCGATCGCGCAGCACCCCGTGGCGGGCGGCGGCGAGGCAGGTGACATGGGCCATCTGACAGCCGGTCACGAAGGCGAAGCTGGCTTCGGCCGGCAGGTCGAACAGGGTCTTGAGCCAGGCCCCGGCGACCTCCTCGACCACGGCGGCGGCGGGGCCGGAGGCGTGCAGACAGGCGTTCTGGTCCCAGACGGAGGTCAGCCAGTCGGCGGCGATGGCGGCCGGGACCCCGCCGCCGATCACCCAGCCGAAGAACCGCCCGCCCTGGGAGCCATGCAGCCCGCCGGCCACGTCGGCGACCAGGGCGTCGATCACCGCCTCGGCGGCCAGGGGCGCGTCGCCCAAGGCGTGACCCAGGGCGGCGCGCAGGTCCTCCAGGCCGGCCCGGGACGCCACGGGCGCCTGATCCAGCCCCTCAAGATAGGCCAGGGCGTGATCGAAGGCCCGCTGCAGAGCGGCCCGATCCGGAGCGGCGATGGTCATGAGGCGTCCCAGAGGCGGCGGTTGGGGGCCAGAAGGTCAGGCCCCGCCGCGGGGGTCAATCGGCGGACCGGCGGATTTCGGTCCTCGCTCAGCTCTCGGACCGGCCGATATCCGGATCCAGTTTCAGGGCGCGGGCCCGGTCGGCCTCGGCGGCGGTCTTGTCGCCCAGGGCCGCCTGGACCTGGCTGCGCCGCCAGAAGGCGACCGCCATGTCGGGGTCGAGAGCGATGGCGGCGTCGAGCTCCTCCAGCGCCCGGGCGTGATCCCCCAGGCGGCGGAAGGCCTCGCCCTTCAGCGCGAGCGCCATGGCGTCCTTGGGGTCGAGGCCCAGGGCGGCGTTCAGGTCGCGGATCGCACGGTCGTTATGGTTCTGCTCCATCAGGGCCAGCGCGCGATTGTAGAAGGCGTCGGCGAATTTCGGATCCAGGGCGATGGCCCGGTCATATTCGGCGATGGCCTCGTCCTGCTGGCCGCGGCCGGCGGCGTCCAGGCCGCGGGCGTTGAACACGAAGGCCGCCTTGGGTTCGGCCGCCGCGGCGCGTCGAAGTCGGCCTTGGCGCCGGCGAGATCCTTGAGGCTCGCCCGCGCGCCGGCCCGGCTGACCAGGAGGCGGGCGTCGGCGGGCGCGAGCGCCAGGCCCTGATCGAAGGACTTGAGGGCCTCGCGGGACTTGCCCTGGTCGACCAGCAGATCGCCCCGCTCCCGCCAGGCCAGGGCCGATTTCGGGTCGTCCTTCACCGCCCGGTCATAGGCCTTCAGCGCGCGGGCCGCGTCGCCCGCCGCGCCCCAGGACTCGGCGGCGTAGAGAAAGTCGCCGGCCCGCTCATAGGCCGGGGCGGCCTGGGCCCAGTCGCCGGCGTCGGCATAGACCGCCGCGCGCAGCCCCCAGGCGGCGGAATCGTCGGGGGACAGGCGAAGCGCCTGATCCGCGGCCTCGGCGGCGGTCGACGGATCGCCCAGTGCGCGCGCTCCTGACCCATTTCGTACCAGGCGCCGGAAGACTGCGGGTCCAGTTCGGCGGCCTTGCGGAAGTCCGCCAGGGCGGCCTTGTGGTCGCCCAAGGCGCTGCGGTGCAGGCCCCGATTGTTGAACCCGTCGAAGTCCGGCGAGAGGCTGACCGCCTTCTCGTCGTCGGCCAGGGCGGCCTTGAAGTCCCCCTGGGCGGCGCGGATGTCGGCCCGCAGCAGCAGGGCCTCGGCGTCATCGGCCTTGAGCGCGAGGGCGGCGGCGACCTCTTTCTCGGCCAGAGCGGGGCGATCCGTGTCCAGGTAGAGCCGGCCCAGGGATTTGTGCGCGACGCCGTGCTCGGGATCGCGTTTCACGAGATCCTCCAGCACCGCGATGGTCTCCGGAATCTTGTTCTGTGCGCGCAGCACGGCGGCGCGGATGAACAGCCCCGCGCCCGTCTCGGGCGACAGCTTGAACAGCCGGTCGGCGGTGGCGAGCGCGCCGGCGTAGTCGTCCCGGCTGGCCTGCATATAGCCCAGGTCATAGAGCGCGGTCTGGTCCTCGGGATCAGCCTTCACGGCGGCCTTGAAGTCCGCCAGGGCCTCGGTGTCCCGACCCAGCTCCCGATAGGCCTCGCCGCGGCGCGCCAGGATGTCGCCGTCCCCGGGCGCGGCCTGGTGCGCCCGCTCAAAATAGGCGAGCGCTTCCGCCCAGCGGCCGGCGTCCGCGCTTCAGCCGGCCCGCACCGCAAGGGCGTAGGGATTGTCGGGCGCGATGGCCAGGGCCTTGTCATAGGCGTCCCGTTCCGCCTCCGGCGGGGCGCCGGAGGCCCGCAGGATCGCGCCCAGGTTCAGCAGGGTGCGGATGCTGCGCGGATCGGCGGCCAGGGCCGCCCGCACATCCGCCAGGGCGGCGGGGAATTGACCAAGGTTCTGCTCCGCCTCCGCGCGGAGATTCAGGGCGAGCGCGTTCCCCGGGGCCAGGGCCAGGGCCGCGTTCGCCTCGGCGATGGCGTCCTTGGGCCGGTCGAGATCCAGCATCAGGCTGCTGCGGATGTTCAGGACCGCGACCTTGTCCGCGGTGGGGAGGGCGGCGTCCTGCAGCAGGGCGGCGCAGGCGGTGAGCCGCGCGGTCGCGGGCTCCTCGGCCTTGGCGCAGGTCTCGGCGGCCGAGCCCGCCAGGGCCGGCAGGGGGGCGAGCAGCAGGGTCAGGGCCGCGAAGGCCGGGGCGCGGGTCATCGGGCGGTCTCCTCCGGACCAGGCAGGACGGTGATCTGCAGGGGGGCTGGGCCGAGCCAGCGGCGGGCGGCGGCGCGCACCTCCTCCAGGCCGATCGCGCCCACCAGCTGCGGGTTCTGGCTCAGGTCGCGGACATGCTGGGGCTGGCGACTGGAGCCCGACAGATAGGCCGCCCAGATGGCGTTGGCCTGGCGACGCTCGGCCATGCCGCTCAGCCGCGGCTGGCGGACCGCCTCCAGCTCGGCGGCGGTGATCTCGCCGCGCGAAAGCCGTGCGGCGACGGCCAGGGCCTCGACCCGCACCGCCTCGACATCGGCGGGATAGGTCTCGACCTGGGCCTCCAGCACGCCCTGGTCGCCGCCGTCGGTGACATAGGCGTGGACCTCGGGCGAATAGGTCTTGCCCAGCCGGTCGCGGGCCCCGTGGACCAGGGCGTCGGAGAAGATGTCGGCCAGGAGATCGACGGCGGCTTCCTCGCGGCGGGTGTCCGCCCCGCCCACGAACAGGGGCCAGGTCAGGCCGACCATGGCCCGGTCGGACGGTCCCTGGTGGGTCAGGCGCACGGGGGCCGCGGGGGTTTCGCCGAACCGCAGGAAGACGATGTCGGGCCGCGCCCGAGGGCGATCGGCGCGCGGCGGGAGGGCGCCGAAGGTGCGGGCGACCAGGGCCGTGGCGGTCTTCTCGTCCACGTCGCCCACCAGGGTGACCTCCAGCGGCGCCTCGGTCAGCGGCCCCTTGAACAGCCGGGCGACCTCGGCGGCGGTCGGCGCCGTGAACTGGGCGCGGGGCGGCGGGACCTGGCCGGCGCGGGGCGCCAGCAGGGCGAATGGGACCGCCGAGACGAGGCTCGACGGATCTGTCCGATAGTCGCGATAGGCCTGGTCGACCGCGGCGTGGATGCGGGCGTCGATCTGCGGCCGGAAGCCGGGATCGCTGACATAGGCGGCCATCACCTCAAGCTGGGTCTCCAGATTGCTGGTGAGCGGCGAGGCCGACAGTTCGAAGGCCTTGTCCTGGACCTCGAACTGGAACGGCCAGTCCAGGGGCGCGAGCGCGTTGTCGATCTCGCGATAGGACTGCTTGCCGAGCCCGCCGAACAGCACCAGGTCGGCGACCACCCGGGCCGTGAACAGCTCGCCGGGCGGGATCTCGCGCCGTCCCGCCCCCAGGGCGATGCGCACCTCCACCGAATCCTTGGCGAAGGTGGTGGTCTTGAAGTTCAGCACCACCCCGTTCTGGAAGGTCAGGCGCACGAAATCCGGGCTCGCCTCGCGGCGCTTCCGACCCGGCCGCGGCCGAAATCCTCATAGGCCCAGGTCGGGGTCGGCGGATCCTGGAAGGCGGCCAGCGCCGGGGCCGCCTCGGCCTGACGCCAGGCGTCGATCAGGGCCGCGCGGGCCGGCGGCGCCTCGCCCTGGGCGTCGATCAGCGGCCCGGAGCCGGCCCAGTCGCGGACGGCGGCCAGGCGGACGTCCTCCGGAGTCACGTTCTCCATCTCCACCCCGTAGGCCCGCAGCAGCTGGCGGGGTTCGACGAAGACCGCGCGGGTCAGCAGGGTCTGCAGGATCTCGTCCGCCAGGTCGTTGGCGGTCTCGGTGGAGACCACGGAGATCCCGCCGCGCAGGGTCGCGCGGCGAACCTCCAGGGCCGCCTCCAGCTCCGTCTCGGTCGGACCGTCCTGGCGCAGCCGGCGGAATTCGGCCTCGGCGGCCGCCAGGGCCCCGGCCCAGGCCTGGCCCTTTGGCGCGATCTCCAGGCAGGTGGCCGCCGCGTCGCGCGCGGCGCCATAGATCGACGCCTGGCCGTCGAGAAGGGTCGGGTCGTGATCGGCGCGGGCCGCCAGCCGGGCGTTGAGGATGGTGACCCACAGATCCTGCAGGTCGGCGGCGCGCCGGTCCGCCAGGCTGAGCGCGCCCACCGGCCCGCCGGGCCTCAGCCGGCAGACATCCAGGCGGTCGGACAAGCCGGCGTCGGGAAGGGTCAGGGCGTCCACGCCCCGCCGCGGATCGGGGGCGGCCCGCGAGGCCCGCGCCGGCAGCGGTCCGGCCGTCTTCCAGGTCTCGAAGGCCCCCTTGATCCAGCCCTCCATCACCTCGACCGGCAGGTCGCCGGCCATCGCGACGACGGCGTGTTCGGGGCGGTACCAGCGGTCGTGGAAGCGGCGCAGATCCTCCGCCGAGGCCCGGCGCAGGACGGCCTCCAGACCGATCGGCGCCCGGGCCGTCGACCGCAGCTCCGGCCCCTGGAACCGGGTGATCGCGTCCTCGGCCACCTGGTCGTTGGAGTTGCGCGCCTCCTTCTCGGCCAGCACCACGCCCCGTTCGCGCTCCACCGCCTCAGGGGCGAAGACCACCCCGTCGGCGACGTCCCGCAGCCAGCGGAAGGCGAGGCCCAGGCGGGCGGCGTCCCCGTCCGGCAGGTCGAGCTGGTAGAAGGTGGAGAACATCTGGGTGAAGGCGTTGTGGTCGCGGCCCGCCGCGACGCCCAGCTCGGCCAGGTCGTGCTCCAGCCGGCCCTCCTCGAAGTGGGTGGTGGCGCGGAACGCCATGTGCTCGACGAAGTGGGCGAGGCCGCGCTCGCTCTCGGCCTCCTCATAGCTGCCGACATCGACGGCGAAGCGGATGGAGACCGAGCCCTTGGGCGCGGCGCTGCGGATCACCGCATAGCGCAGACCGTTGTCCAGGGTCCCGCTGCGCAGGGCGGGGTCCTGGGGCAGGTCCGCCGCCGCCGTGGACTGAGCCTGAGCGGGCGCGGCGCCGACCAGGGCGCCTAGCAGCAAGACTCCCAGGAACAGCGTCGTCGCGCCGCCCCGTCCGCAGGTCCTTTTCACCCCGTTCCCCCTCACGCTCCCGCAACCCAAGGTACTCAAAACTGGGATTTCGCCAATCTTTTTGTTCACGCCCTGTTCGCATCCCGCTTGGCAGGCGGCCGACGGATCGCCAAACTGGAGGTCGCGGCGCGCTTCCCGGCGTCGTCGATGAGGGACGCCCACATGGATCAGACGCCGTCGCACTGGCTGGTGAAGTCCGAGCCCGCCAAATACGGCTTCGACGACCTGGTGCGCGACGGCCGCACGGTCTGGGACGGGGTGCGCAACAACCAGGCCGCCCTCTATCTCAAGGCCATGAAGCTGGGCGACGAGACCTTCGTCTATCACTCGGTCGACGGCCTGGCGGTGGTGGGGATCGCCAAGGTGGTGCGCGAGGCCTTCCTGGATCCCAGCGATCCGGCCGGCCGCTTCGTGGCGGTGGAGTTCGCCCCGGTCCGGGCGCTGAAGTCGCCGGTGACGCTCGCCCGCATGAAGGCCGAACCGGTGCTCGCCGGCATGGCCATGTTCCGCCAGTTCCGCCTGTCGGTCTGCCCGATCACGCCGGAGGAATGGGACGTGATCCTGAGGATGTCGGAGACTTAAGGCTCCACCGTCATCTGGGTCTGGAGGATCAGGGCCAGCAGCTTGCCCTCGGCGCTGGTGACCTTGGTCTGCCAGACGCTGGAGCGCCGGCCGATATGCAAAGGCGTCGCTTCGCCGGTCACCGTGGTCCCGACCTTGGCCGAGCCCAGGAAATTGGTCTTGGACTCCAGCGTCGTGGTCCGCGCGCCGGGGGGCAGGTTCAGGAAGCCGCCGATGGCGCCCAGCGCATCGGCGAAGGCCATGAAGGCGCCGCCGTGCAATATGCCGCCGGCCGTGCAGAGGTCCTCGCGCACCACCAGGTTTCCGACCACCCGGTCCTTGGCCCGCTCGGTGATCTCGACCCCCATCAGGTTTGAGAACGGCATTCCGGTGTCCTGCGCCATCATCCTGTCCTTGCTGGTCAACCGCGGCCTCGCCTTGCGCCCGCCGCCCCTTAGGCGTAACGGGACGCTCCGCTTTTCATAGGGAGAGACCCCGATGGGCTATCGCGTCGCCATCGTGGGCGCCACAGGCAATGTGGGCCGCGAGATGTTGAACATCCTCGAGGAAGTCGATTTCCCCGTCGACAAGATCCACGCCATCGCCAGCCGCAAGTCGATCGGCGTCGAGGTCTCGTTCGGCGACAAGATCATCAAGTGCCAGGACGTGGAGCAGTTCGACTTCTCCACCGTCGACCTGGTGCTGATGAGCGTCTCGGGCGCCTTCTCCAAGCAGTGGGCCGCCAAGATCGGCGAGGCCGGTCCGATCGTGATCGACAACTCCTCGGCCTGGCGCATGGACCCCGACGTCCCCCTGATCGTGCCGGAGGTGAATCCCGACGACGTCGAGTGGGCCGACCGCAAGAACATCATCGCCAACCCCAACTGCTCCACCGCCCAGCTGGTGGTGGCCCTGAAGCCGCTGCATGACCGCGCGCGCATCAAGCGGGTGGTGGTCTCGACCTATCAGTCGGTCTCCGGGGCCGGCAAGGAAGGCATGGACGAGCTGTGGGACCAGACCAAGGGCGTCTTCGTCCTCGGCGCGCCGGAACCCAAGAAGTTCCCCAAGCAGATCGCCTTCAATGTGATCCCCTATATCGGCGCCTTCGACGACGACGGCTACACCGACGAAGAAGCCAAGATGTGGAATGAAACCCACAAGATGATCGATCCCGACATCAAGCTGACCGTCACCTGCGTGCGGGTGCCGGTGATGGTGGGTCACTCCGAGGCTGTGAACATCGAGTTCCACGAACACCTCGACGCCGACGAGGCCCGCGACCTCCTCCGCGACAGCCCCGGCCTGGTGGTCATCGATCAGCGTCACGACAAGGGCTACATGACGCCGAAGGAGGCCCAGGGCGAGTTCCCGGTCTTCGTCAGCCGCATCCGCAATGACCCGACCGTCGAGCATGGGCTGAACATGTGGGTCGTGGCCGACAATCTGCGCAAGGGCGCGGCGCTCAACGCCGTCCAGATCGCCCAGCTGCTGCACGAGCGCGGCCTGATCGGCCAGAAGACCCTGGCCTAGCGCCTCAGCGGGGAGGGCGCGCGTCCTCCCCCTGTCATCCCGGTTTCCCCGCAGGGGAAGACCGGGACCTATAGTCACCGATCCAACCTGCAGGCCCTGCGCGTATGGGTCCCGGACAAGCGCTGCGCGCTTTCCGGGATGACATCTGTGGGGGATGGCGCGGCGTCGCGACGTTGATAGATAAAATCTATCTCAATCCCAAAAACTATCAATTTCACCAATGCTGCGGCGCGGTGTAGGACAGCTCTCGTTTCCTCCCGAAACGCCAACCTTGAGAGCGCGATGTCCCTTATCAATACCGAAATCAAGCCGTTCAAAGCCGAAGCCTTCCAGAACGGCAAGTTCATCACCGTCACGGACGCCGACCTGAAGGGCAAGTGGTCGGTGGTGTTCTTCTACCCGGCCGACTTCACCTTCGTCTGCCCGACGAGCTCGAGGACCTGGCCGATAACTACGCCGAGTTCAAGAAGCTGGGCGTCGAGATCTATTCGGTCTCCACCGACACCCACTTCGCCCACAAGGCCTGGCACGACACTTCGGAAGCCGTGAAGAAGATCCAGTACGTGATGGTCGGCGACCCCACGACGACGATCTCGCGCAACTTCGACGTCCTCATCGAGGAAGCCGGCCTGGCCGATCGCGGCACCTTCGTGATCGACCCCGAGGGCAAGATCCAGATCGTCGAGATCACCGCCGGCGGCATCGGCCGTGACGCGCTCGAACTGCTGCGCAAGGTGAAGGCCGCCCAGTACGTGGCCTCGCACCCGGGCGAAGTCTGCCCCGCCAAGTGGCAGGAAGGCGAGAAGACCCTCGCCCCGTCGCTCGACCTGGTCGGCAAGATCTAAACGAACTGCCCCGCGTCGCCGCCGCCCGTCCCCCGTCTCCCCCAGACAGGGCGGCGGCGACGCACCCCCTTTGAATTTCCGCAATTCGCGCTGTCGCGCAGGAGCCCGCCATGCTGGACGCAAGCCTGAAGTCCCAGCTCAAGACCTATCTGGAGAACCTCCGCCATCCGGTGGAGCTGGTCGCCAGCCTCGACGCCCAGCCCAGGTCGGCCGAGATGCGCGACCTGCTGGAAGACATCGTCTCGGTCTCCGACAAGGTCTCGCTCCGCCTCGACGGCGACGACGCCCGCACGCCGAGCTTCGGCATCACCCTGCCCGGCGAGACCCCGCGCATCGTCTTCGCGGGCCTGCCCATGGGTCACGAATTCACCTCCCTGGTGCTGGCCCTGCTGCAGGTCGGCGGCCACCCGCCGCGCGTCTCCGACGAGGTCATCGCCCAGATCAAGGCCCTGCCCGGCCCGTTCAGCTTCGAGACCTATTTCTCGCTGACCTGCCAGAACTGCCCCGACGTGGTGCAGGCGCTGAACCTGATGAGCGTGCTCAATCCCAACATCCGCCACACGGCCATCGACGGCGCCCTGTTCCAGGCCGAGGTCGAGGCCCGCAAGGTCATGGCCGTGCCGACAGTGCTCGCGAACGGCGAGACCTTCGACCAGGGCCGGATGAGCGTCGAACAGATCCTGGCCAAGCTCGACACCGGCGCGATCGCCCGTGAGGCGGAGAAGATCGCCGCCAAGCCGGTGTTCGACGTGCTGGTGGTGGGCGGCGGCCCGGCCGGCGCGGCCGCGGCGGTCTATGCGGCCCGCAAGGGCATCGCCACCGGCCTGGCGGCCGAGCGCTTCGGCGGCCAGGTGCTCGACACCATGGCCATTGAGAACTTCATCTCCGTGCCGCACACCGAGGGCCCCAAGCTGGTCTCCGGCCTGGAAGCCCATGTCCGCGACTATGATGTCGACGTCATGAACCTGCAGAAGGCGGTGGGCCTGACCCAATCGGGCGGCCTGACCGAGATCGCGCTGGAGAGCGGCGCGACCCTGAAGGCCAAGACCGTCATCCTGGCCCCCGGGGCCCGCTGGCGGCAGATGGGCGTCCCCGGCGAGGAGACCTACCGCAACAAGGGCGTGGCCTATTGCCCGCACTGCGACGGCCCGCTCTACAAGGGCAAGCGCGTGGCGGTGATCGGCGGCGGCAATTCCGGCGTCGAGGCGGCCATCGACCTGGCGGGCATCGTCGCCCACGTCACCCTGATCGAGTTCGACAGCCAGCTGCGGGCCGACGCCGTGCTGCAGCGCAAGCTGTTCAGCCTGAAGAACGTCACGGTGCTGACCTCGGCGCTGACCACCGAGGTTCTGGGCGACGGCGAGAAGGTCATCGGCCTGACCTGGCAGGACCGCACGGACCAGTCCCTGCACGGGCTGGAGCTGGAGGGGATCTTCGTCCAGATCGGCCTGGTGCCCAACACCGAGTGGCTGAAGGGGGCTCTGGCCCTGTCGCCGCGCGGGGAGATCGAGGTCGACGCCCATGGCGCCACCTCGCTCAAGGGCGTGTTCGCGGCCGGCGACGCCACCACCACGCCGTTCAAGCAGATCATCATCGCCGCCGGCGACGGGGCGAAAGCCGCGCTCTCGGCCTTCGACCACCTGATCCGCCTCGCCCCAGTCGAGGCCGAGGCGCAGGCGGCTTAGGCCCCGCGTGTTCCCTCTCCCGCTCTGCGGGAGAGGGTTAGGGTGAGGGCTCTTTCGGCCAATGCCTTCTCCCTGACGTCGGGGATCGCCCCTCACCCAACCCTCTCCCCGCAATGCGGGGCGAGGGCTTTTGGGCGCAGTGATCGGCCAATCTATCGCACTTCAATCTGCGATAGATAATTCCTATATTCCACCCATGCTCCCCACCATCCGCCAGCTGCAGTACCTCAAGCTCCTCGCCGAGCATGGGTCGTTCGGGCGCGCCGCTGAGGCCGCCCATGTCACCCAGCCGACCCTGTCGGCGGGCATCCAGGAACTGGAGCGCACGCTCGGCGCGCCGGTGGTCGACCGGGCCCGCTCCGGCGTCATCCTGACCGCCGTGGGCGAGGCCGCGCTCACCCGCGCCAATGTCATCCTCAACGAGGCCGAGGAGCTGGTGCAGTCGGCGCGCAACGCCGCCCAGCCCCTGACCGGCCGCTTCCGCCTGGGCGTCATCCCGACGGTCGCCCCCTTCCTGCTGCCCAAGGCCCTGCCGATCCTGCGCGCCCGCTTCCCCAAGCTGCGGCTCTTCCTGCGCGAGGACCTGACCCAGCGCCTGATCGCGGCGCTCAAGGCCGGCCAGCTGGACGCCGCCTTGATCGCTCTGCCCTTCGACATGTCGGGCCTCGCCCATGCCCACGTCTCCGACGACGAACTGCTGGCGGCGCTTCCGGCCAATCACCGGCTGCTGGCCGGCGGCGGATCCCTGCCCGTGGAGCTGGAGGGCGAGGACCTGATCCTGCTGGAGGACGGCCACTGCCTGCGCGACCATGCGCTCGCCGCCTGCGGGCTGAAGCCGCCCAAGGCCACCGGCGACGAGGAGGCCTTCGCCGCCACCTCCCTGCCGACCCTGGTGCAGATGGTGGGCTCGGGCCTCGGCGTCACCTTCTTGCCGGCCATGGCCGTGCGCGCCGGCCTGACCGAGGCGGCGCCCGTCGCCGTCCGCCCCCTGCGCGCCGACCATCCGAGCCGCGAGATCGTCGTCGCCTGGCGGGCCGGCTCCAGCCGCGGGGCGGAGGGCCGGCTGCTGGCCCAGACCCTCCAGGACGCCTGACCATCCTCCCCCGGCTGGACGGGGGAGGGGGACCGGCGAAGCCGGTGGAGGGGGCGGCCTCCTCCACGGCGCCCAGTCACGCCCCCTCCACCCCGCTGCGCGCGGTCCCCCTCCCCCATCGACATGGGGGAGGAAAGATTATTCCAGATATATCTAAAAACGACTTGCGGTCCGATAGGGCTCGATATATCTAGCAATCAGACATATCGAAATAGGATCGAAATATGCATAGACATCATTGGAACCGCCACGAACATCACAGCCGTCACGGCTGGGGCGGACATCTGCGCGACCACATCCGCGGCCGCCATGGTCGGGGGCCTGAGGGCCGCATCGGTCGCCTGCTGGAGCACGGCGATCTTCGCTTCGTGGTCCTGGCGCTGGTCTCCGAAAAGCCCCGTCACGGCTATGACGTGATGAAGGAGCTGGAGGAACGCACCGGCGGCGCCTACCGCCCCTCGCCCGGCGTGATCTACCCGACCTTCTCGCTGCTGGAGGACGAAGGCTTCGTCACTCAGGTGGGCGTCGAGGGCGGCCGCAAGGCCTATGAGATCACCGAGGCCGGCCGCGAGGCGCTGGAAAAGAACCGCGCCGGCGTGGACGCCATCTTCGCCCGCCTGGACGATGCCGGCAGCCAGTCCTCCGGCGCCCGGCCCAAGCTGCAGCGCGCGATGCAGAACCTCGGCACGGCTCTGGCGCTCCGCATGCAACGCGGCGACGTCACCGAAGCCCAGATCGACGCCATCGCCGCCGCCATCGACGAAGCCGCGGCCAAGGTCGAGCGGACCTGAGGGGCGTCCACAGCGGCTTTCCCGCTTCGTCCCACGCGGTCACCCCCAACCTCGTCACCCCCACTCCGTCACACCCATCCTCGTCACCCCAAGACTTGTTCTTGGGGCCCCTCTCACCGGATCTGCTGAAGCGGAACGTGCGCACCGCCTCGCCGCGTCAAAGCCCGCCAGGCATTGCAGCCGATAGAGGGGTCCCCGGGACAAGCCCGGGGATGACGGGGGTGGGGGATGACGGGTTGGCGGAGCGCCCCGCCCCTCAATCCATCAGCTTCTGCGCCAGGTACGTATAGTGCCGGGCCCAGCGGCGGGCGTTGAGTTCGGGGTCGGCGTCGTTCGCATGCCCCCCGAACGTCTGCTCGTAATAGAGATAGGGGACCCCCATCGCCTCCAGCTTGGCCGCGAACTTCCGCGCATGGCCGGGGTGCACCCGGTCGTCGCGGGTGTTGGTGGTGATGTAGGCCTCGGGGTATTTCACGCCGGCCTTCAGGTTCTGATAGCCCGAGTACTTGGCGATGAAGGCCGCGTCGGCGGGGACGTCGGGGTCGCCATATTCCCCGATCCACGAGGCCCCGGCCGACAGCTTGTGATAGCGCAGCATGTCGATCAACGGGCTTTCCACCACCACCGCGTTCCACAGTTCGGGATGCTGGGTCATGGACACCGTCGTCAGCACCCCGCCGTTCGAGCGGCCATAGATGCCGAGCCGGCGCGGCGAGGTGATCCCGCGCGCGGTCATGTCCTTGGCCACCGCGGCGAAGTCGTCGAAGGACAACTGGCGCTTCTCGCGCAGCACGGCGTCGTGCCAGGCCGGGCCGAACTCGCCGCCGCCGCGGATATTGGCGATCACATAGGCGCCGCCCCGCTCCAGCCAGATCTTGCCCATCTCCGGCAGATAGATCGGCGGCTTGGCGATCTCGAAGCCGCCATAGCCGTACATGATGGTCGGCGTGGAGCCGTCGAGCTTGGCGGCTTTCGGCCAGACCACGAAATAGGGGATCTTGGTCCCGTCCGACGAGGTCGCCCAATATTGCCGGACCTCGTCCTTGGAGGCGTCGAACCGCGGCGGCAGGGCCTTGACCTGGGTCGCCGTCGCGGCCGCCGCATCGGCCAGCCATAGGCTGGTGGGATCGAGGAAGCCCTCCGCCGCCACGAACAGCTGATCGTCGGCCGAGGCCGTGGCGCGCAGGGTGAAGGTGGCGTCCTTGGGGAGGGGCAGGCGCTTGGGCGCCGACCACTTGCCGCTTGCGAAGGCGTAGACGTCGACCGCGCCCTTCACCTCGTCCAGCAGGTTCACCACCAGCCGGGAGTGGGTGGAGTCCACCGACTGGATCGCCTGGCGCGGGCCGGGCTGGAAGACCAGGGTGGGCTTGGCGTGGGCCGCGTCGGCCTTGAGCGCCGCGAGGTCGTAGGAGATCAGGGCGCCGGCTCCGAACCCGCCCCAGGCCTCCTTCAGGGCGAACACCAGCTGGCCGTCCACATAGGTCTCGAAATCGGCCTTCTTCGGCAGGGGAATGACGACCTGGGCGGTCCCGTCGATCAGCCGGTGCTCGCTCTCGAAGAAGCTCACCCCGCGGCGGACCATCAGGGCGTCGGCCTTGCCGCCGGCGCCGCGCAGAACGATGGGCTGGTCGGACACGTCGGACTTCTCGCCCCGGAACACCTCGCGGACCGAGCCGTCGCGGCCGACGATCTTGACCACATAGGCGTAGCCCGAGGCGGTCACCTCGCCCGGGGTCCATTCGCGCGCGACGGCCAGGTGGTCGGCGTCGAGCCAGTCGACGGCCTGCTTGCCCTCGGCGAAGCGGAAGCCGCCGGGGACGAAGGCCTTGGCGGCCGTGTCATATTCGCGGATCTCGACGGCGTCGCCGCCGCCGTTGGAGAGATGCACCAGGCAGACCGTCTCGGCCGGCTTGCGGCAGTCCGCGCCCTTCCAGATCCAGTTCCGGCCCTCGGCCTTGGCCAGAGCGTCCAGGTCGAGGGTTGTGTCCCAGGCCGGCGCCGCCGTGCGGTAGCTCGCCAGGCTGGCGTGGCGCCAGACGCCGTGGATGTGCTCCGCGTCCTGCCAGAAATTGTCCGCGCCCCCGGCCCGGAACTCCGGCCACGGAATGCGGTCCTTGGCGGTGAAGATGGCGCGCGCCTCGGCGTGGAAGGTCGCGTAGCGCGGATCGGTCTCCAGCCGCCCGGCGGTCCTGGCGTTCTGGCCCTCGACCCAGCTCATCGCCTTGGGGGCGTCGATCTCCTCCAGCGCCTGGAACGGATCGGCGGGCGCCTGGGCGTGGGCGAACGCAGGCAGGGCGAGGGCGGCGGCGAGGAGCAGGTGTCTCATGGCGACGATTTATGGGCGCCGGGCAGGACTTGTCTCGCCAAAGGTGATCCCGCGCCCGTTCTCCCCTATATAGCCGGCCATCATGAGCCGTCCGTTCCTGAAGATGAACGGGCTCGGCAACGACTTCGTCGTGGTCGACGCCCGCACCGCCCCCTTCGATCCCTCGCAGATCGAGGTGCGGAAGATCTGTGACCGGACCTCCGGCGTCGGCTGCGACCAGCTGGTCTCGCTTGAGCGCTCGACCAAGGGCGACGCCCGGGTGCGGTTCTGGAACGCGGACGGCGAAGAGGTCGGCGCCTGCGGCAATGCCTCGCGCTGCGTCGGCTGGCTGTTGATGGAGGGCGCGGGGACCGACGCCGCCGTGCTCGACACCCGCGGCGGTCTGCTGCGCGCCGCCCGCGCCGGCGACCACCGGGTCAGCGTCGACATGGGCGAGCCCCGCCTGGCCTGGGACCAGATCCCGCTGGCCGAAGAGATGGACACCAAGGGCATCGAGCTGCAGGTCGGGCCGATCGACGCGCCGATCCTGCACACGCCGGGCTGCGTTTCCATGGGCAATCCGCACGTGGTGTTCTTCGTGCCCGACGCCGAGGCCGCGCCTGTGCGCGAGGTCGGGCCGATGATCGAGCATCACTATCTGTTCCCCGAGGGCGTGAATGTCGGCTTCGCGCAGGTGAAGGCCCGCGACCATATCCGCCTCAAGGTCTGGGAGCGGGGCGCCGGCCTCACCAAGGCCTGCGGCACCGGCGCCTGCGCGGCCCTGGTCGCCTGCGCCCGGCGCGGCCTCACCGATCGCAAGGCGACGCTGGAGCTGGACGGCGGCGACCTCGTCATCGAATGGCGCGAGAGCGACGGCCACGTGATCATGACCGGGCCGCTGGAGATCGAGTTCACGGGCGAGCTGCCGTGAGCAGCGACCACGACCTGCTGGACACCGGCTCCGTCGCTGACGCGCCAGTGCGCGAGGACGATCCGAACGCGGACGTCCGGGTGGTGACGTTCGGCTGCCGGCTGAACGCCTATGAAAGCGAGGTCATCCGCGCCCGCGCCGCCGAGGACGGGCTGGCCAACGCCATCGTCTTCAACACCTGCGCGGTGACCGGCGAGGCCGTGCGCCAGGCCCGCCAGGCGATCCGCAAGGCCCGGCGCGAACGGCCCGACGCCAGGCTGATCGTCACCGGCTGCGCCGCCCAGATCGACCCCGCCGCCTTCGCCGGCATGGCCGAGGTGGACCTCGTGCTCGGCAATGCGGAGAAGGCCCAGGCCGGATCCTATGCGCCCCAGACCGAGCCGGTCCGGGTGCGGGTCAATGACATCATGAGCGTGCGGGAGACCGCGGGCCACCTGATCGACGGGCTGAAGGACCGGGCGCGGGCCTATGTCGAGGTCCAGAACGGCTGTGATCACCGCTGCACCTTCTGTGTCATCCCCTATGGCCGCGGCAATTCCCGCTCCGCCCCGGCCGGCGAGGTGGTCGAGCAGATCCGCAGGCTGACCGCCCAGGGCTATCAGGAGGTGGTGCTGACCGGGGTCGACGTCACCAGCTGGGGCGCCGACCTGCCGGGCCAGCCGACCCTGGGCCAGCTGGTCGCGCGCATCCTGAAGCTGGTTCCGGAACTGCCCCGGCTTCGGCTGTCGTCCATCGACGCGGCCGAGATCGATCCGGACCTGATGCGCTGCCTGGCCGACGAGCCGCGGCTGATGCCCTATCTGCACCTGTCGCTGCAGGCGGGCGACGACATGATCCTGAAGCGGATGAAGCGCCGCCACAGCCGCGCCGATGCGCTGAAGCTGGTGGCCGAGGTCCGTGCGGTGCGGCCGGACACCGCCTTCGGCGCCGACCTGATCGCCGGCTTCCCGACCGAGACCGACGAGATGTTCGAGAACACCGTCCGCCTGGTCGAGGAGACGGGGCTGGCCTTCCTGCACGTCTTCCCGTTCAGCCCGCGCCCCGGCACCCCGGCCGCCCGCATGCCGCAGCTGACCCGTCCCGTGATCAAGGCCCGCGCCGCCCGGCTGCGCGCCGCCGGCGAGGCCGCGCTCGCCCGCCATCTGGCCCGTCAGATCGGCCGCGAGGTCCTGGGGCTGGTCGAGCGGGGCGGCGTCGCCCGCGCCGAGGACTTCACCGAGATCGCCTTTGTGGGCGAGGCGGTGGTCGGATCGATCGTGGCCCTACGCGTCACGGGCGCCGAGGGCGGGAAGCTGATCGCGGAACGGGTCTAGAGACCGCTCCCTCGCCCCGCTCGCGGGGAGAGGGTTGGGGTGAGGGGCCGCGGACGCGACGTTGCACCGACCCCAGCAAGAAAGAGCCCTCACCCTAACCCTCTCCCGCCAAGCGGGAGAGGGAACAACGCTCAGCTCTTCCGCCCCGGAAAGCCCGGCAGGCTCCAGTCCCACAGGATCGCCCCGGCCCGCACGCCAAAGGCCAGACCCGCGCCCGCCAGCCCGGCCGGCAGGCCCGGGACCCCGAACATCTGCAGGATGACGAACAGGCCCGCCCCCAGCATGGCGCAGGTCACATAGATCTCGCGGCGCAAGAGCACCGAGGGTTCATGGGCCAGCACATCGCGGATCACCCCGCCGAAACAGGCGGTCAGCACCCCCATCACCACGGCCGGCAGGGGCGGGGCGCCCAGCGCCGCGGCCTTGGCCGCGCCGACGATGCAATAGGCGGACAACCCCACGGCATCTAGCCAGAGCAGCACCTTGGCCCGTCCCTGGCCCGGGCCCACGATCCAGACCACCAGGGCCGCGGCCAGGCAGCCGGCCAGATAGCCCGGCTTGGCGATCCAGAACACCGGCGCGCCGAGCAGCAGGTCACGCAGGGTTCCGCCGCCCACGCCGGTCACGGCGGCGAAGAAGCCGAAGGTGACGATGTCGTGCTTGCGCCGCGCCGCGGCCAGGGCCCCGGTCGCCCCGAACACGGCGACGGCGGCGTAGTCGAGCCAGACAAGGGCCGTGGCGATCTGATCCATCAAGCCTGCTCTATCCCGCCCGCGCGCGAGCCGCTAGAAGGCGGCCCATGACCGAACCGAAGAAGGGTTGGCTCCAGCGCCTCGCCGGCGGGCTCACCCGCTCGTCCAAGGCGCTGACGGAGCAGGTGGCCGCCACCTTCACCAAGCAGCCGCTCGACCAGGCCAAGCTCGACGAACTCGAAGAGATGCTGATCGAGGCCGATCTCGGCCCGCACTCGGCCGCGCGCATCACCGCCCGCTTCGCCGAGGAGAAGTTCGGCAAGAGCGTCGACGAGGACGAGATCAAGCAGGCGCTGGCGCTCGCCATCGGAGACGAGCTCTCAAGCCGCCAGGGCGCGTTCGACCCGCTGTCTGGCCCCCGGCCCTATGTGGTGCTGTTCATCGGGGTCAATGGTTCGGGCAAGACCACGACCTTGGGCAAGATCGCCGCCGACCTGAGGACCAAGGGCGCCAAGGTGCTGATCGTCGCCGGCGACACCTTCCGCGCCGCCGCCGTCGAGCAGCTCAAGGTCTGGGCCGACCGGGCCGGCGCCGACTTCATGTCGCGGCCCACCGGCTCCGACGCCGCGGGCCTGGCCTTCGAGGCCCTGGAGCGCGCCAAGGCCCAGAACTACGACGTCGTGCTGATCGACACCGCCGGCCGCCTGCAGAACAAGCAGGGGCTGATGGACGAGCTGCACAAGGTCATCCGGGTCATCAAGAAGCTGGAGCCCGAGGCGCCGCACGAGACCTTGCTGGTGCTCGACGCCACGGTCGGGCGCAATGCGCTGGCCCAGGAGAACATCTTCGGCAACCAGATCGGCGTGTCCGGCATTGTCATGACCAAGCTCGACGGCACCGCCCGCGGCGGCGTGCTGGTGCCGGTGGCCCAGGCTTCGGACAGCCCGATCAAGCTGATCGGAGTGGGCGAAGGCATCGAGGACCTGCAGCCGTTCAACGCCCGGGCCTTCGCCCGCTCCCTCGTCGGCCTGGAGGATCAATGACCGCCTCGTCCGCAGCGCCCAAGTGGGTGCGCTATGTCGTCGACTACGGCGCCCTGATCGTCTGGTTCATCGCCTTCTTCGCGACGGGCCGGAACCTGATCCAGGCGACCTGGGCCCTGATGGCCGGCTCGGCCCTGGCTCTGGCCATCGGCCTGATCTTCGAGCGCCGCATCGCCCCCATCCCGCTGATCGCCGGCGGCGCGGCCCTGGTGTTCGGCGGCCTGACGCTGGTCTTCCATGACGCCCGCTTCCTGAAGATGAAGCCCACCGTCATGAACCTGATCTACGGCCTGGGCCTGCTCGGCGGCCTGGCCCTGCGCAAGAACCCCCTGCAGCTGGTGGTCGGCGCCGCCTTCCAGATGGACGAGGCCGGCTGGCGCAAGCTCACCCTGCGCTACGGCCTGTTCTTCCTGGCGCTCGCCGCGCTCAACGAATTCGTCTGGCGCACCCAGCCCGACACCACCTGGGTCCTGTTCCGGTTTCCCGGCCTGATGATCCTGACCATCGCCTTCGCCCTGACCCAGGCGCCGGTGATGATGCGCCACGCCCTGGAGGCCGAGGCCGACTGAGGCCATTGGACCGCCCACGGACCGTCTGTCGTCAAACCGACGTGAAGCGCCTATAAGGTCCCGTCAGCTCCAAGCGGCGAGGACGGGTCGATGTCTAAGGGCAAGTCGGGCGGCAAGTCGGGCGGGCTCCCCGCCCTGGACCGGTCCCCCAGCCATCTCCTGCATCGGGCCCTGCAGCTCGCCCTCGATATCTATGCCGACGAATTCGGTCCGGGCGGCGTCACCCAGCGTCAGTACGCGGTGCTGGCGGCGGTCGAGACTCAGGAAGGCCTGACCCAGACCGACCTGGTGCGGATCACCGGCATCGACCGCTCGACGCTCGCCGACATGGCCGCGCGCATGATCGCCAAGGGCCTGCTGGAGCGGCAGCGCTCGGCCGCCGACGCCCGCGCCAACGCCGTCAGCCTGACCGAGGCCGGCCGCATGGCCCTTGAGGAGGCGCGCCCGAAGATGGCCGCCGCCGACGCCCGCCTCTTGAAGCTGATCTCCGGCGGCAAGCGCGAGGCCCTGACCGGCCTGCTGCGCGACCTGATCAAGGCCGGCGACGAGGCCGGCGCGCCCGCGCCCGAGAAGCTCGCCAAGAAGGCCAAGGCCGACAAGCCGAAGCTCGACAAGCCCAAGAAGGCCAAGGCGGAAAAGCCGGCCAAGGCCGAGAAGCCGGAAAAGAAGAAGGCCAAGAAGGCGGCTTGAGTCTCAATTCTCCCTTGCGAAGCGGGGGAGGGGGACCGCCGCAGGCGGTGGAGGGGGCGGCCCCATCCACGGCGCTTGAACTCGCCCCCTCCACCATGCTGCGCATGGTTCCCCTCCCCCATGTCATGGGGAAGGATGGGCGTTAGACCTTGATGTCCAGGAGCGAGCCGGGTCGCAGGATCCGCGTCGGCGCCTCGGCCGGCAGGGCGGTGGGGATCTTCTGCACATAGGCGGCCTGGGCCGCGGCCGGTGAAGCCGCGCGCTGCACCGGGGCGGACTGGGCCAACGTCTGGGTCTGGACGGTCTGGGGCGCGGCCTTGCCGAGCGCCGCCTCGAAGAAGGCCCGCTGCGCCGCCGACCGGCCCGCGTCGGCGTTGGCCGGCCGCTGGGGCGTCGGGGCCTGGGGCTGGAAGTTCGGGCGGATCGGCGCGGCCATGGGATCCCGGAAACATGGTTAACCAGACCCTACCCTGGGCCGGCCGCTCCGAAGATATGGTTAACGCGGGACCTTGGCCAGCATCGCCTGGGCGTCGGCCTCGGTCAGGGGCCCGGAATGCTTGTCGAGGATCATGCCGTCGGCGCGAGAGATAGGTCTCCGGCACGCCGGTGACGCCCAGCTCGATGCCGGCCCGGCCGTCGCGGTCGACCAGGCGGGCGGCATAGGGATCGCCCAGCCGGGTCAGGAAGGCTTGGGTGTTCTCCGGCGCGTCCTTGTAGGCCACGCCCACCAGCCGCACGCCCTGGCGCTTCAGGGCGACCAGCACCGGGGCCTCCAGCTCGCAGGGGGCGCACCAGGAGGCGAAGACATTGATCAGAACCGGGCCCTTGGCGATCTCGCGCAGGGCCACAGGCCGGCCGTCATCCAGGCTGGGCAGGGAGAGCTCCGGCAGGGGCTTGCCGACCAGGGCGCGGGGCTCGACCTTGGGGTCATGGTGCAGGGCGTAGGCGCCGAAGAGCAGGGCCAGGGCCGCCAGCACGGCCAGGGGCGCGAGCGCCAGCCAACGGCTCACGCCTGCGGCTCCCGGCTCGCCTGCTGCGCGGCGTTGAGCTCCTCGGTCCGCTTCCGCCAGCGGCGGGCATAGGCGAGGCTGGTCCAGATCATGGCCGCCAAGGTCGCGGCGGTGATCGCATAGGCCGGGCCGATGAAGGCGGCGTACTTGCCGGTGATGAGGTCGGCCATGGGGTCAGGCCCTCGCCGCGCGCAGGGCGGCCGCCTCGGCGCGCTTGCGCCAGACTTCGCCGCGGATGCGGACCAGCCACAGGGCGCCGAAGGCCGCCATATAGGCCAGGCCCATCAGCAGGAGCGGGGTAAGGAACACCGGGGCCAGGGTCGAGCCGCCCTTGCGGAACACCGAGGCGCCCTGGTGCAGGGTGTTCCACCAGGTCACCGACCAGTGGACGACCGGCAGATTGACCAGCCCCACCAGGGCCAGGATCGCGCCGGCGCGGGCGGCCTTGGTCTCGTCGTCCAGGCTGGCCCGCAGCGCCATATAGGCCAGGTAGAACAGGAACAGCACCAGCACCGAGGTGAGGCGCGCGTCCCACACCCACCAGGCGCCCCACATCGGCCGGCCCCAGAGCGAGCCGGTGATCAGCGCCAGCGCCGTGAAGGCGGCGCCCAGCGGCGCGGCGGCCTGGGCGGCGGCGTCGGCCAGGGCGTGGCGGAAGACCAGGGCCAGGAAGCTCGCGACCCCCATGCAGACATAGACGAACATGCTCATCCAGGCCGCGGGCACATGGATGAACATGATCTTGACCGTCGCGCCCTGCTGGTAGTCCTCCGGGGCGGCGAAGCCGAGCCACAGGCCGGCGGCGGCGAGCAGGAGGGCGATCGCCCCGAACATCGGCGCGGCCCAGCGTGAGAACGCCATGAAGCGTTCGGGATTGGCCAGGAAGGCGGGCGCTGGGATCATGGCTCGCGGATTAGCTTCCCCGGGCGACCGGAGCAATGGGATAGATCAAGGCGCTCCCGCGGGGAGGTCGCGGACCGGCCGGCCCAATGACCAAGCCGGCCGGTCCGCGTCGACGTCAGCCTTCGTGGCCGCCGTCCATCTTGTGACCGCCCATGCGATGGCCGCCCATGCGGGCGCCGGGATGTTCGCCATGGCCCATCATCGGGGGCAGGGCGTCGAAGGCCTTCTGCTGGGCCGGGGTGAGCTGGGCGTAGAAGCGTTTCACCGCCGCGATGTGCTGGTCCATCATCGCCTCGTGCTCGGCCATCCTGGCCTTCATGTGGTCCAGGCGCTGGGGCGTGGTCAGCCTGGCCATCTCCTCATGCTCGGCCTTCATCTTCTCGCGCAGGCCTTCCGGCGGCTTCATGGCGGCGACCAGGGCCTGCAGGGCCGGCTCCTGGGCCGGAGTCAGCTGCAGGACGTCGCGCAGGTGCTGGATGTGGTGCTGCATCATGGCGGCGTGGTCGCCATGACCCTCCATGGGGCCGGCCATGTCATGCACGCCGCCCATCATGCCGGGCGGCGGGGGCGCGGTCTGGGCCACCGCGACGCCGGCGGCCGCGAGGATCAGCATCGACGCGCCGATCGCGGCCGGTCGGAAGGATTTCAGGTTCATGGGTGTCTCCGTTGTCGCGCCCCTGCAGCCTCTAACGGGCGGCGGGGCCGAGTCCGGCGGCGGCCCAACCTTAAGCTTTCGTCATGTTCGACGGCGGTTCAGCTCAGCGCGTTGCGGCAGGCCGCGGCCATGGCCACCGGGCCGAGCGCGACGGCGGCGGCCGCATAGGCCGACAGCAGGGTGAAGCCCGACCGCCAGGGCAGGCCGGAGGCGAAGGCGTCCAGCGCCCCGCCGCCGAAGATCACCGGCGGCACGAACAGCGGCAGGACGATCACCGCGGTCAGCAGGCCGCCGCGGCGGGCGCCCAGGCTGAGCGCCGCCCCGATCCCGCCGGTGAAGGCGAAGGCCAGGCCGCCCACCAGGGCGCTGGCGAAGATCAGCGGCGCGAGCGCCAGCGGCGCGCCGAGCGCAATGGCCGCGATGGGGGCGGCCAGCGCCAGGGGCGCGCCGGTGGCGACCCATTGGCCCAGGCACTTGATCGCGCAGGTCAGCTCCAGCGGCATGGGCGAGAGGGTGATGAGGTCCAGCGCCCCGTCCTCATAGTCGCGCTCGAACAGCCGATCGAGGCTGAGCAGGGCGGCGAGCGCCAGGCCGATCCAGGCCATGCCGGGCGCCACGGCGGCCAGCCGCGCCGGCTCCGGCCCGGTGGCCAGCGGCAGCAGGGTGGCGACGCCGGCATAGAATCCCACCGAGACCAGCGGCCCGCCGCCGCGGCCCCAGGCCAGGCGCGCCTCGCGGGCGAACAGCTCCAGGGCGGCGCTCATGCGGCGACCCCGTCGGCGCGGATGTCGACCGATTGCGCCGGCACGGGCAGGGGGTCATGGATGGCGGCCAGGATCAGGCCGCCCCCGGCCAGGTGCTCGGCCATGATCTCGCCGAACCGGGCCCGCCAGCCGGAATCCAGCGGGCTGAGCGGCTCGTCCAGCAGCCACAGGGGTCGGGGCGCCGACAGCATGCGGGCGAGCGCCAGGCGCCGCCTCTGGCCGGCCGACAAACGGCGGATCTCCAGGTCGAGCAGGGGCGTGATCTCCAGCCGACGCGCGGCCTCGGCCGCCGCCGGACCGGACCCGCCGTTCCAGCGGGTCCAGAAGTCGAGTTCCTCCCGCGCCGTGCGGCCGGACTTCAGCCCGTCGAGGTGACCCAGCAGGTGCAGGCCCTGGGCCCGGGCGTCCGCCGGATCGGTGTCGCCGAAGCTGATTCGCCCGGCCTCCGGGGTGATCAGCCCGGCCACAGCGCGCAGCAGACTGGTCTTGCCGGCCCCGTTGCGCCCGGTCAGCGCGCAGGCCTCGCCTGCCGCCAGATTGAGCGTCAGCCCCGAAAACAAGCGGCGCCCTCCCCGCGCCAGGGCGAGGTCAAGGATCTCCAGGCGTGTGATCATAGGTCGCGCGCGCCCGTTGCATGGACGGGAAAGAATCTAGGGGCTATGACGCGCGCGGCCGGCGCCGCCTCGGGGGGCGTACGCGGCGCTGGGGCGAACGCTGTGTGTCCGCCTCGAAAAGCGCGCGATCCCCGATGCGGTCGTTGAGCGGCCGAGAACAGAGGAAGGATCCTTTAGCATGGCGTCTCTCGACAGCCTGAAGACCCGCCGCGAACTGACGGTGGGCGATAAGACCTACGTTTACTACAGCCTTCCGGCGGCGGAGGAAGCCGGTCTGACCGGAGTTTCGCGTCTTCCCGCCTCCATGAAGGTGCTGCTGGAAAACCTGCTGCGTAACGAAGACGGCGACACCGTCGCCCCCGACGACCTCAAGGCGTTGGCCGCCTGGCTCGACAACAAGGGTTCGGTCGAGCACGAGATCAGCTTCCGCCCCGCCCGCGTCCTGATGCAGGACTTCACCGGCGTGCCCGCCGTGGTCGACCTGGCCGCCATGCGCGACGCCATGACCAACCTCGGCGCCGACCCGGAAAAGATCAATCCGCTGACCCCCGTCGACCTCGTGATCGACCACTCGGTCATGGTCGACTATTTCGGCACTGCCAAGGCCTTCGGCGAGAACGTCGATCGCGAATATCAGCGCAACATCGAGCGTTACCGCTTCCTGCGCTGGGGCTCGTCGGCCTTCAACAACTTCCGCGTCGTGCCCCCCGGCACCGGCATCTGCCACCAGGTGAACCTGGAATATCTGGCCCAGACCGTCTGGACCGGTGAGGACGGCGCCGCGACCGTCGCCTATCCCGACACCGTCGTCGGCACCGACAGCCACACCACCATGGTCAACGGCCTGTCGGTCCTGGGCTGGGGCGTGGGCGGCATCGAGGCCGAGGCCGCCATGCTCGGCCAGCCGATCCCCATGCTGATCCCGGAAGTCATCGGCTTCCGCGTCACCGGCGCCCTGCCGGAAGGCGCGACGGCCACCGACCTGGTGCTCACCGTCACCCAGATGCTCCGCAAGAAGGGCGTCGTCGGCAAGTTCGTCGAATTCTTCGGCCCGGGCCTCGCCGGCCTGACCCTGGAAGACCAGGCGACCATCGCCAACATGGCCCCGGAATACGGCGCCACCTGCGGCTTCTTCCCCGTGACCAAGGCCACCATCGACTATCTGCGCGCCACCGGCCGTGAAGCCGCCCGCGCCGACCTGGTCGAGGCCTACGCCAAGGCGCAAGGCCTGTGGTTCGAGCCGGGCGATCCGGATCCGGTGTTCACCGACACCCTGGAACTCGACCTGGGCTCGGTCCTGCCGTCCCTGGCCGGCCCCAAGCGTCCCCAGGACCGCGTGCTGCTCTCCGACGCCGCCGCTGAATTCAAGTCCGCCCTGGGCAAGGACTTCGGCAAGGGCGACGACTACGCCGCCCGCACCCCGGTGGTCGGCGAGAAGTTCGACGTCGGCAACGGCGACGTTGTGATCGCGGCCATCACCTCCTGCACCAACACCTCCAACCCCTCGGTGCTGATCGCCGCCGGCCTCGTGGCCAAGAAGGCGGTCGAGAAGGGCCTTAAGGTGAAGCCCTGGGTGAAGACCTCGCTGGCCCCCGGCTCTCAGGTGGTCACCGACTATCTGAAGTCCGCCGGCCTGACCAAGAGCCTGGACGCCCTGGGCTTCAACCTGGTCGGCTATGGCTGCACCACCTGCATCGGCAACTCCGGCCCCCTGCCTGAGCCGATCTCCGAAGCGGTCCAGGCCGGCGACCTGGTCGCCTGCTCGGTCCTGTCAGGCAACCGCAACTTCGAAGGTCGCGTGAACCCCGACGTCCGCGCCAACTATCTGGCCTCGCCGCCGCTGGTGGTCGCCTATGCTCTGGCCGGCTCCATGCTGATCGATCTGGCCACCGAGCCGCTCGGCGAGGGCAAGGACGGCGAGCCCGTCTATCTGAAGGACATCTGGCCGACCTCGGAAGAAGTTGCGACCCTGCAGCGCAAGCACGTCACCCAGAAGATGTTCGCCACCCGCTATTCGGACGTCTTCAAGGGCGACAAGAACTGGCAGGGCATCAAGGTGGCCGGTGGTCAGACCTACGCCTGGGACATGGGCTCGACCTATGTCCAGAACCCGCCCTACTTCCAGAACATGCAGATGGAGCCCGCGGCGGTCACCGACATCGTCGAGGCCCGCGTGCTGGGCGTGTTCGGCGACTCGATCACCACCGACCACATCTCCCCGGCCGGCTCGATCAAGCTGACCTCGCCCGCCGGCGTCTATCTGCGCGATCACCAGGTCCCGACCTCGGAGTTCAACCAGTACGGCGCCCGTCGCGGAAACCACGAGATCATGATGCGCGGCACCTTCGCCAACATCCGGATCCGCAACAAGATCACGCCGGAGATCGAAGGCGGCGTGACCAAGCACTTCCCGTCGGGCGACGTGATGGCGATCTATGACGCCGCCATGCGCTACCAGTCGGAGGGCCGCCCGCTGGTGGTCTTCGCCGGCAAGGAATACGGCACCGGCTCGTCCCGCGACTGGGCGGCCAAGGGCACCAAGCTGCTCGGCGTCCGCGCCGTGATCGCCGAAAGCTTCGAGCGGATCCACCGGTCGAACCTGGTCGGCATGGGCGTCCTGCCGCTGCAGTTCCTGCAGGAAGGCTGGCAGAAGCTGAACCTGACCGGCGAGGAGATCGTCACGATCCGCGGCCTCACCGAGTTGTCGCCGCGCCGCCAGCTGACGGTCGAAATGTACCGTCCGTCGGACGGCCGCATCGCCCGCTTCCCGGTCCGCTGCCGCATCGATACGCCGACCGAGCTTGAGTACTTCAAGAACGGCGGCGTGCTGAACTACGTGCTCCGCAACCTCGCCAAGGCGGGTTAAGCCGAAAAACGTCCCGCGCCCGGTTGCATCCAGCCGGGCGCGGTGGCGTATTTGCGGACTGATGTCCGTTTCCGCGCCTCGCGCCTTCTCACACCTTCTTGAACGCCGGGCGGGCCTGACTCCGCTTAAGTGCGGGCCGATGCGTCGCGCCGCCGTCCTCAGCCTGTTCCTCGCCGCCCTGCCGGTCCTGGCCTTCGCCGCCAAGCCGCCGGTGCTGGTCGAGCTCTACACCGCCCAGGGCTGCGCCTCCTGCGGCGAGGCCAACGCCTATCTGGGCAAGCTGGCCGAGCGCCCGGACGTGCTCGCCCTGACCTTCCCTGTCGACTACTGGGACTATCTCGGCTGGGCCGACACCTTCGCCAAGCCCGAGTTCACCCTGCGCCAGAAGGCCTATGTGGCCCGGCTGTCCCTGCGCGAGCCCTATACGCCCCAGGTGGTGGTCGACGGCCGCGCCCAGGTGGGCGGCCTGCAGACCGACAAGGTCGAGAAGCTGGTGACCTCCGCCGCCGCCGGCGCGCGTAAGGGGCCGGACATGGCCTTCCTGGGCGTCCGCCGGATCAATATCGGCGCCGGCGCCGCGCCCAAGGGCGGGGCCGAGGTCTGGCTGGTGCGCTACGACCCGCGCGAACAGGACGTCGTGGTCAAGAAGGGCGACAACAAGGGCCAGACCGTCGCCCACACCAATGTGGTGCGCGAGATCAAGAAGCTCGGCATGTGGTGGGGCAGGCCCTCGGCCTACAAGATCCCGCCCGCGACCGAGGAGGGCCTGGCCATGGCGGTCCTGGTCCAGGCGCCCAAGGGCGGCAAGGTCATCACCGTCGCCCGCAAGGCCCCGCCGGCCGTCGTCGCCGCGCCCGCCCGCTGATCCAGGCTCCAGAAACGTCAAAGCCCGCGCGGTGGGGGGAAACCGCGCGGGCCAGACGTTGGGGAGAGAATTTAGAGTGTCGGCTGACCAGGACCCACGTTCCAGGGGGGCTGGGGGGGCTGTTCAGGATCCGGGACCCGCGTGTCTCTGTTCAACCGACAATGACTTTATCGTCGGCGGATCAGGCGGGCGCGGGTCCGAAATAAGGTCATTTCACGGCGCGATATTGCGGCATGTCCCGAATCCGGGGCGGCTGTGTCCCCAAGGTGACGCTCGCCATGGGCGGGGGTTTGGGTCTAGGATTCGCGTCAGATGGCCTTTGACCCGTCCCCTCCGGCGCCCCAGTCCGGCCAGGTCTTTTTCGACCGGCGCGAACTGTCGCGCATCCTCCACCTCTATGGCCGCATGGTCGCCGCCGGCGAATGGCGCGACTATGCGATCGGCGCGACGGACGAGGTCTGCGTGTTCTCGGTCTATCGCCGGGCCTCGGAGAACCCGCTCTACCGCATCGAGAAGCGCCCGGCGCTCGCGCGCCGCCAGGGCGCCTGGGCGGTGATCGGCGAGGGCGGCATGATCCTGAAGCGCGGCCACGAACTGGACCAGGTCCTGCGCATCTTCGACAAGGGCAGGTTCAAGGTCGTGGACTGATGCCCAAACAAAAACCCCGGCGGTCGCCCGCCGGGGTTTCGTGTTTCTGGTGCTCTGGTGGGCTTAGCGACGGCCGCCGGTCAGACGGAGCAGAAACTGGAAGAGATTGATGAAGCGAATGTACAGGGTCAGTGCGCCGAAATTGGTCATGACGCCCAGACCCTGCTGATCGCCGGCCATCTGATAGTAGTTCATCTTCAGCTCTTGCGTGCCAGTGGCGATCAGGCCTCCGAAGATGAAGACGCCCAGGATGTTGACGACGAAATCCAGCCCCTGCAGATGCAGGAACATGTTGGCGACCATGGCTGCCAACAAACCCCAGACCCCCATTATCAAGAAGCTGTTGAACGCAGTCATGTCGCGCTTGGTCGTATAGCCAACCAGCGACAGCACACCGAAGGCTGAGGCCGTGATCAGGAAGGTCGTGGCGATCGAAGAGCCCGTATAGACCAAGGCCAGCACGCCGAGCGACGCACCCATCAGGGTCACGACTGTCCAGTATGTAATTCCGCTTGTGCGCGGGGTCTGGTTGCGAACGCCAAATCCCGAGAAAAGGATGACCAGGATTGGCCCGAATGCGACGGCCCAGCCAAGGGGAGCCATTCCCACCAAGCGGCCATCGACCGTAACGCGGAACAGCAGGTCGCGGACGGGTTGAACGGATGATGTGAGGAAGGCCATCGCCGCCGAGACCACCAGGCCCAGCGCAACCTTATTGTAGACGCCCAGCATGAAGCTGCGAAGTCCCGCGTCCACCGACATGTCGGCGCGATCGGCGGGGATCGTGCGCGTGTAGCCGCGGTTGAAGTCGCTCATCGGAGGCAAAGCCCTCTTTCACACGCCCCAAGCGGGCGCACACCAGAATATCGGTGCGCTTCTTGGCTTTAGCAAGGCGCCCCTTGGGACAGCGGGTCTTGTCTGGCGCCGGAAGGCCGCTAGCCTTGGGGGCATGATCCGCCTGTTCGCCGCCCTGGCCGTCCCCGACGAGATCGCCGAGGGCCTGGCCCGCCGCCAGAACGGCCTGGCCGGCGCCCGCTGGCGTCCGCGCGAGGCCCTGCACATCACCCTGAAATTCGCTGGCGACCTGCGCGAGGACGTGGCCGCCGACCTCGATGCGGAGCTGTCCACCGTCGCCGGGGAGCCTCTCACCCTGGAGCTGTCCGGGGTCGGCTGCTTCGGCGAGGGCGCCGACATCCACGCGGTCTGGGCCGGGGTGGACGACAATCCCGCCCTGAAGCGCCTGGCCAAGGCCTGCGACAGCGCCGCCCGCCGCGCCGGCCTGGCGGCCGAGGCCCGGGTCTATCGTCCGCACGTGACGCTCGCCTATCTGCGCCGCCCGGACCCCGACAAGGTCGCCTGGTGGATCCAGGCCAACAACCTCCTGCACTCCCCGCCCTTCGAGGTGCGCAGCTTCGGCCTCTATTCCAGCGTCGTGACGGATGCGGGATCGCGGTACCAGCTGGAGCGGGAATATCCGCTCACGCCGCCCTAAGCCCTCGCCCCCTTTGGGGGAGAGGGTTGGGTGAGGGGACCGCGCGGCGATGGCCGCCGCTCGCTCGAGGTTCGGCAAGGGCCCCTCACCCCAGCCCTCTCCCCGCGAAGCGGGGCGAGGGAGCAGGCCGTGCCGGCGTCACGCCCTGTGGTGAATCGCCTCGTCCTCGGTCAGGGGCAGGTCCAGGCGGTGGACCATCTCCTTCGGGACCACCTGCCAGAACTTGCCCAGATAGCGGTCCCAGTCGCGCAGGATCCCCTCGGCATAGGCCGAGCCGGTCTCGCGCGCGTGCTCCTCGACCAGGCCCTTGAGCTCGGCCGCCCAGGCCCGGGTCGCGATCCGCCGGACGAGGACGCTGTCGGGATTGAGGTTGGTCAGGAACCGGTCGTGGGGATCGAGCACGAAGGCCATGCCCCCGGTCATCCCCGCCGCGAAGTTGAAGCCGACAGGCCCCAGGATCACCGCCCGGCCGCCGGTCATGTATTCCAGGCCGTTGGCGCCGCAGCCCTCGACCACGGCGACCGCGCCGGAATTCCTGACCCCGAACCGCTCGCCGGCCAGGCCGGCCGCGAACAGCCGCCCCGCCGTCGCCCCATAGAGCACGGTGTTGCCGAGGATGGCGTTGGTCTCCGCCGCCGCCAGGTGCGGGGAGGGGCGGATGATGATGGTCGCCCCCGACAGCCCCTTGCCGACATAGTCATTGGCCTCGCCGGTCAGCTCGATGCGCAGGCCCTGGACCGCGAAGGCCCCCAGGCTCTGGCCGGCCGAGCCCTTGAGCTGCACGGTCAGGTGGCCGGGGGCGAGGCCCGTCATGCCGAACTTGCGCACGATGTGCGACGAGGTCCGCGACCCGATGGCCCGGGCCGTGTTCCGCACCGTGTAGGTCAGCTGCATCTTCTCGCCGCGTTCCAGCATGGGCGCGGCGTCGCGCACGATCTGGGCGTCCAGGGTGTCGGCGACCTCGTTGCGGCCCTCCACGGTGCAATAGGGCGCGTTCAGCCCCGGATCGGCCTTCACCAGGAGCGGGTTGAGGTCGAGGTCGTCCAGGTGCTCGCCGCCGCGGGAGACCTGTTGCAAGAGGTCGGTGCGCCCGACGATGTCCTGCAGGGACTTGAAGCCCAGCTGGCCCAGGATCTCGCGCACCTCCTCGGCGATGAAGGTGAAGAGGTTGATGACCTTTTCCGGCGTGCCGGTGAACTTGGCGCGCAGGGCCTCGTCCTGGGTGCAGACCCCCACCGGGCAGGTGTTGGAATGGCACTGGCGCACCATGATGCAGCCCATGGCGATCAGGCTGGCGGTGCCGATCCCGAACTCCTCGGCCCCCAGCATGGCGGCGATCACCACGTCGCGGCCCGTCCGCATGCCTCCGTCGGCGCGCAGCCGCACGGAGTGGCGCAGATTGTTGAGGGTCAGCACCTGGTGGGCTTCCGACAGCCCCATCTCCCAGGGCCCGCCGGCGTACTTGATTGAGGTCTGGGGCGAGGCGCCGGTGCCGCCGACATTGCCGGAGATCAGGATCACGTCCGCCTTGGCCTTGGCGACGCCGGCGGCGATCGCCCCGATGCCGGTCATGGCCACCAGCTTCACGCAGACCCGGGCGTCAGGGTTGATCTGCTTGAGGTCATAGATCAGCTGGGCCAGGTCCTCGATCGAATAGATGTCGTGGTGCGGCGGCGGCGAGATCAGCATCACGCCGGGCGTCGCATGGCGCAGTTTCGCGATCAGCTCGGTGACCTTGAAGCCGGGCAGCTGGCCGCCCTCGCCGGGCTTGGCGCCCTGGCTGACCTTGATCTCGATCTCGCGGCACTGGTTGAGGTACTCGGCCGTCACCCCGAACCGGCCCGAGGCGATCTGCTTCACCGCCGAGTTGGGGTTGTCGCCATTGGGCAGGGGCCGGTAGCGCGCCGAATCCTCGCCGCCCTCGCCGGAGACGCTCTTGGCCCCGATCCGGTTCATGGCGATGTTCAGCATACCGTGAGCCTCGGGGCTGAGCGCCCCCATGCTCATGCCCGGCGTCAGGAACCGCTTGCGGATCTCGTTGACGCTCTCGACCTCGTCGACCGGTACGGGCCGTTCGCTGGAGCGCCAGTCGAGCAGGTCGCGCAGCTGCACCATGGGCAGGCGGCGCATGCCGTCGGAGAAGCGCTTGTAGATCCCGTAGTCGCCGCTCTCGCAGGCGGTCTGCAGGGTGTGGACCATGCGCGCCTCGAAGGCGTGGGCCTCGCCCGAGCGCCGGGCCTTATAGAACCCGCCGACCGGCAGGCTGATGGCGGCGGCGTCCCAGGCCTTGCGATGCAGCTCGACCGCCTTGGCCTCCAGGCCCGCCAGACCGATGCCGGAGATGCGCGAGGGCATGCCCGGGAAGAACTCGGCCACCAGGGCGCGCGACAGCCCCAGGGCCTCGAAGTTGTAGCCGCCGCGATAGGAGGAGATCACCGCGATCCCCATCTTGGCGATGATCTTCAGGAGCCCGCCCTCGATGGCGGCCTTGTAGTTCAGGCAGACCTGGCGAAGGGACAGGTCCCCGGTCAGGCCCCGCTCCAGCCGGTCCTGGAAGCTCTCCTGGGCCAGATAGGCGTTGACCGCCGTCGCCCCCACCCCGACCAGCACCGCGAAATAATGGGTGTCGAGGCACTCGGCCGAACGCACGATGATCGAGACGTAGGAGCGCAGGCCCTTGGCCACCAGCCAGGAGTGCACCCCGCCGGTCGCCAGGATCATGGGCAGGGCGACCCGCCCCGGTCCGCAGGCCTCGTCGGTCAGCACAATGGTGGCGCAGCCGCGCAGGGCCGCGTCCTCGGCTTCGGCCCGGATACGGTCGAGATTGGCGCGGAGAGCGTCGCCGGGCCGGGCTTCCGGCGCCGGGATCGGCATGGTGGCGTCGATCACCGCCACGCTCTTGGGGCCGATATAGTCGATCACCCGCTGGTACATGCCGGTGGTCAGGACCGGGCTCTCCAGCACGAAGACGTCGGTCTGGGCCTCGTCCTGGGCCAGGACATTGCCCAGGTTCTTGAACCGGGTCTTCAGGCTCATCACCGCCGACTCGCGAAGCGAATCGATCGGCGGGTTGGTCACCTGGCTGAAGTTCTGCCGGAAGAAGTGCGACAGCGGCCGGTACTGGTCCGACAGCACCGCCAGCGGGGTGTCGTCGCCCATGGAGCCCACCGCCTCCTTGGCGTCCTCGACCATGGGGGCGAGGATCAGCTCGATATCCTCGAGCGTCAGGCCGGCGGCGACCTGACGGCGGATCAGCTCCTCGCGGCCATAGGCCCGGGGCTCCGGCCCTGGCGCCACCTCGGCCTCCAGGTCGACCATGTTGCCCAGCCACTGGTCATAGGGGTGCTGGGCGGCGAGGCGGTCGATGATCTCGTCCTCCTCATAGAGCCGGCCCTCGACCAGATCGACGGCGACCATGCGGCCGGGCGCGATGTGCGCCTTCTTGACGATGCGGGTCTCGTCCACCCGGCACATGCCGGCCTCCGAGCCCATGATCAGCAGGCCGTCGTCAGTATAGGTGACGCGCAAGGGGCGCAGGCCGTTGCGGTCCTTGCCGGCCACCACCCAGCGGCCGTCGGTGGCGCAGACGGCGGCCGGCCCGTCCCAGGGCTCCATCACCGCGTTACAATAGGCGTAGAGCGCCTTGTGCTCGGGCTTGATCTGGTCGTCCGACTTGGCCGCCCAGGCCTCGGGGATCAAGAGCGCCTTGGTCATGGGGGCGTCGCGGCCGGCCCGGACCAGCACCTCGAAGGTGTTGTCGAGCGCCGCGGAATCCGATCCGCCCGGCTGGATCACCGGCTTCACGTCGTCGCCCATCTCCCCGAAGGCGTCGGCGGCCATGCGGATCTCATGGCTCTTCATCCAGTTGACGTTGCCCTTCAGCGTGTTGATCTCGCCGTTGTGGGCCAGCATCCGGAACGGCTGGGCCAGCCGCCATTCGGGGAAGGTGTTGGTCGAGTAGCGCTGGTGGAAGATCGCCACGGCGGCCGAGAACCGGTCGTCGGTCAGGTCAGGATAGAACTCGTCGATGTGCTGGGCCAGGAACATGCCCTTGTAGATCAGCGACCTGGCCGACAGGGAGCAGATGTAGAAGGCCTGGATATTGGCCGCGGCCACGCGCTTCTCGATCCGCTTCCTGCAGATGAACAGGGCGCGCTCCAGCGCCTCGCCGTCCAGGCCCTTGGGCGGGGACAGCATGATCTGCTCGATCTCCGGCCGGGTGGCGTTGGCCTTCTCGCCGATCACCCGGGTGTCGGTCGGCACCTGGCGCCAGCCATAGATATAGAAGCCGAAGCGCAGGGCTTCCGCCTCGACGATGGTGCGGCAGGTCTCCTGGGCGGCGAGGTCCGTGCGCGGCAGGAACACCTGGCCGACCGCGATGGGGCCGGGACGCAGGGTGTGGCCGATGCGCTCCACCTGGTCGGCGAAGAAGTCCTGGGGCACCGAGACCAGCACGCCGGCCCCGTCGCCGGTCTTGCCGTCGGCGTCGATCGCGCCCCGGTGCCAGACGCTCTTCAGCGCCCGGATGGCCAGCTCCACCACTTCACGGCGCGGCTTGCCGTCCAGCGCGCAGACCAGGCCCACGCCGCAGGCGTCGCGCTCGGAGGCCGGGTCATAGGCGTGGCCGTCGATCAGCCTCTGGCGGTTGGCGAGGTAGCGCTGGGTCTCACTGGATTGGATGTCGTGGCTCATCATCATCACTCCGCCGCGGCCAGGGCCGGTTGGGACAGATAGCTATGGATGGCGTCGGCGGCGTCGCGGCCGTCGCGGATCGCCCAGACCACCAGGGAGGCGCCGCGGACGATGTCGCCGGCGGCGAAGACGCCCGGAATCGAGGTCATCAGGGTGCGGTGGTCGGCCTTGACCGTGCCCCAGCGCGAAACGGTCAGCTCCGGGGCGCCGAAGGCCGTGGGCAGGTCCTCGGGGTCGAAGCCCAGCGCCTTGATCACAAGATCGGCGGGTAGGTCGAAATCGCCGCCCTCGACCTCCTCCGGGGCTTGCCGGCCGGTCGGGTCCGGCGGACCCAGCCGCATGCGCGCGGCCCGCACGCCCCGGGCCTGCTCGGCCTCGCCGGTGACGGCGCGGGGTGCGGCCAGCCATTCGAACACCACGCCCTCCTCCTCGGCATGGGCGACCTCGCGGGTCGAGCCCGGCATGTTGGCGCGGTCGCGGCGATAGAGGCAGGTGACCGAGGTCGCACCCTGGCGCACGGCGGTGCGCACGCAGTCCATGGCGGTGTCGCCGCCGCCCACAACGACGACGGACTTGCCCGCCGCGTTCAGCCGCCCGGACTCGAAGTCCGGCACATGGTCGCCGAGCCCTGAGCGGTTCGAGGCGATCAGATAGTCGAGCGCCGGGGTGACGCCCGCCGAGCCCGAGCCCGGCACGATCAGGTCGCGGGCCGCATAGACCCCGGTGGCGATCAGCACCGCGTCGTGGCGCGCGCGCAGCTCATCCAGGCTGGCGTCGCGGCCGACCTCGAAGCCCAGGCGGAATTCGATCCCGCCCTGCGCCAGGCGCGCGGTGCGCCGGGCGACCACGTCCTTCTCCAGCTTGAAGCCGGGAATGCCGTAGATCAGCAGGCCGCCGGCCCGGTCGTGACGGTCATAGACGGTCACCGCATAGCCGGCCTCGCGCAGGCGTTCGGCGGCGGCCAGGCCCGCGGGGCCCGCGCCGATCACGCCCACCGAGCGGCCCTGATCGATCCCTGGGCGCAGGGGCGCGACCCAGCCTTCTTCCCAGGCCTTGTCGGTCAGATAGCGCTCGACCGCGCCGATCGTCACGGTGCCGTGGCCCGACTGTTCTATGGTGCAGCTGCCCTCGCAGAGTCGGTCCTGCGGGCAGATGCGGCCGCAGATCTCGGGCATGGAATTGGTCGCCTGGGAGAGCTGATAGGCCTCCTCCAGCCGGCCCTCGGCGGTCATCCGCAGCCAGTCGGGGATGTTGTTGTGCAGCGGGCAGTGGGTCTGACAGAACGGGATGCCGCATTGCGAACAGCGCGACGCCTGCTCCGACGCCTTGGCGTCGATGAAGTCGGCATAGATCTCATGGAAATCACGGTTACGCGCCTGCGCGGCCCGCTTGGCCGGCGTGGTCCGTTCCACGGTGGTGAACTTCAGCATCCGCTCGGCCATGGGCCCGCCTCCGGTGATCCCGATGGATCGCCCATAGCGTCAATTTCGGGTCCGCGGAAGTTGATAGGCAAATATATGGACGATAATGCGGGGCGGGGGACCGGACTGGCGGCGGCCCGCCCATAATCTTAGCTGAATTAGTCCCAAAACTGGATGAACGCCTTTTTTACCCTAATGCCTGCCTTCCTGCGGCAGGACACCAACCACGAGGCCTCTCATGTCGGACTGGATCAACGCCATCATTCTGGGGGTGGTGGAGGGCCTGACCGAGTTCATTCCCGTCTCGTCCACCGGCCACCTCCTGCTCACCAAGATGCTGCTCGGCCTGCCCGACGGCTTCTGGGACACCTTCGCCGTCCTGATCCAGCTGGGCGCGATCCTGGCGATCGTGGCCCTCTATTTCGGCCGCCTCTGGCAGGTGCTGATCACCCTGCCGACTCGCGCGGAGTCGCGACGCTTCGCCCTGTCGGTGCTGATCGCCTTCATCCCCGGGGCCATCGCGGGCCTTCTGCTGCATGACATCATCAAGACGGTGCTGTTCGAGAGCCCGCGCCTGATCTGCTGGTCGCTGATCATCGGCGGCTTCGTGTTCTTCGCCCTGGACCGCTGGGCGCCGAAGCCTACGGAATCCGACGCCATGAACCTGCCGCTGGTCACCTCGCTGGTGATCGGCCTCTTCCAGTGCCTGGCCCTGGTGCCCGGCGTCTCGCGCTCGGGGGCGACCATCCTCGGCTCGATGCTGATGCGGGTGGAGAAGCGCGCGGCGGCCGAATTCTCGTTCTTCCTGGCCATCCCGATCATGGCCGGCGCCTTCGCCCTGGACGCCTGGAAGAACCGCCACGCGATCTCGATGGATCAGGCGGGGATCATCGCGCTCGGCTTCGGCGTCAGCTTCGTGGTCGGCTTCATCGTCGTGCGCACCCTGCTGGACTTCGTCAGCAAGCGCGGCTTCGCCCCCTTCGCCTGGTGGCGGATCGTGGTGGGGGTCGGCGGACTGGTGTTCCTGACCATGACCGGGCGCTAGGCCCGGTCCGGCGGGCGGCGGCTCAGACCGCCGCGAACCGCTCGGTCTCGTCGGCGTACTGGCCGCCCTTGCGGAAGCGGTAGAGATAGGCCGGGGCGATCGCCTCGACGGTGGTCGCCGGGATCCCCAGCTCGGCCAGGCCCGGCTTGTCGCCCGAGACCACATTGTCGGCCTTCAGGAGCTCGACCTGGTCGCTGGTCAGGGGCGGGGCGACGGGGGTGAGCGCGATGATCTCGCAGGCCTTGCCGATCAGGCCAGCGACGGCCGAGGGCAGGGGCAGCAGCAGGCGCTGGCGGCCGGTCTCGGCCATGATGTATTCGAGCACCTCGCGGAAGCTGAACACCGCAGGTCCGCCCAGCTCATAGGTCTGGCCGGCGCAGGCCGGATCGGTCGCGGCCTTGGTGATCGCCTTGGCCACATCGCCCACATAGACCGGCTGGAAGCGGGTCTTGCCGCCGCCGATCAGCGGCAGGACGGGGCTGATCACCGCCATCTCGCCGAACTTGTTGAAGAAGCCGTCGCCCGGCCCGAACACGATCGAGGGACGGATGAAGGTCGCGGTGGGGAAGGCGGCGCGGACCGCCTCTTCGCCCATGGCCTTGGTGCGGGCGTACTTGGACGGCGACTCCGCGTCGGCGCCCAGGGCCGAGACCTGGACCAGCCGGGAGACGCCGGCGGCGGCCGCGGCGGTCGCCACGTTCTTAGCGCCCATGGCGTGGATCGACTGGAACTTCTGGCGGCCGGTCTCATAGAGCACGCCGACCAGGTTCACGCAGGCCTGGGCGCCTTCGAGCGCGCGGCGCACCGAGGCCTCGTTGCGGATATTGGCCTGGACCACCTCGATCTGACCGACATCGCCCAGCAGGCGCATGGTGTGGGCCAGGTGCGGCTGGCGCACGGCGACGCGGACGCGGTTTCCCTGTTTGGCGAGGGCGCGCACCACTTGGCTTCCGATAAAGCCCGAGCCGCCAAAAACCGTGACCAGATCCTGCATGGTGTCCGTGTATCTAAAGGGTTCCGGAAGGGCTCGGATAGACGATGCGCGCCCCCGCCGCAATGCGACTTCACCGCCCGCGGCGACGCTTCTTCCGAAACATCTTGGAACTAGGCGTTGACCCGGAAAGGGCGGCGCCCTATCAGACCGCCTCCCGATCCGAAGGGACGGGGCCCAGGTGGCGGAATTGGTAGACGCGCTGGCTTCAGGTGCCAGTGGCTTAACGGCCGTGAAGGTTCGAGTCCTTTCCTGGGCACCACCCTTTGGATCGCGGTGGGTGACTTAACCCCCGAAGTCCCCTCAAATGCTCGGCGGCGCGGATCGGCGCCGCGTGAGACCAGGCGACGCGACCCGCATCCGGCGGGACCGGGAGCAAGACCGACCTTGGCGAATTTCCTCCATGACGGCGACCTGCCCGACGGCGTGTTCGCCGGGGCGACCTCCGTGGCCGTCGATTCCGAGACCATGGGCCTGAGGCTCGGCCGCGACCCGCTCTGCGTGGTCCAGCTGTCGGCCGGCGACGGCGACGCCCACATCGTGCAGCTGAAGCGCCCTGACTATGACTGCCCCAATCTCAAGCGGCTGCTGACCGATCCGTCGGTCACCAAGATCTTTCACTTCGGCCGCTTTGACATCGCCATGTTCCATCTCCACCTGGGGGTGGTGACCCAGCCCGTCTACTGCACCAAGATCGCCTCCAAGCTCGCCCGGACCTATACGGACCGGCACGGCCTGAAGGACGTGTCCAAGGAGCTGATCGGGGTGGACATGTCCAAGGCCCAGCAAAGCTCGGACTGGGGGGCGGCCAAGCTCTCCCCCGACCAGTTGGCCTATGCGGCCTCCGACGTCCTGCACCTGCATGCGCTCCGCGCGCGCCTCGACGACATGCTGGCCCGCGAAGGGCGCGACGCGCTCGCCCGCGCCTGCTTCGACTTCCTGCCCCATCGCGCCCTGCTGGATGTCAGGGGCTGGGAAGAGGTCGACATCTTCGCCCACTCGTGAGGCGCGCTTGAGCCTGGCCGACATCTCCCAACCGCCGCCGGCCGCGCCGCGCGGAGCGGTGGAGCGCTGGCAGGCCCATTCGCGCCTGATCCGCCGCCTGCGGATCGTGCTGCCCGCGGCGATCGCGGTCATCATCGTGGCCCTGATCGGTTTCGTGATCCACGGCTCCATCGTCGGCGCCCGCGCCAAGCCCTCCGACGCCGATGCGCCGATCCAGCTGGTCAAGCCGCGCTTCGTCGGCCGCGACTCCAAGGGCCGCGCCTTCGTGCTCACCGCCAAGACCGCGACCCGCGACGAGAAGGACTATCAGCGCGTCCTGCTCGACACGCCGGAACTGATCCTCGACGAGGAGGGGACCAACCCCACCCACGTCACGGCGCGCTCCGGGGTTTATCGCGAGGACGCCAAGATGCTGAATCTCGATGGTGGCGTGAAATTGAACGGCGGGGACGTGAATTTCTCCACCGCAAGCTCCATCTTCAACACGGCGACGGGGGAGCTGGAGGGCAAGGGCGTGATCCAGGGCGCAGGCGCGCTTGGAGAAATCATTGCCAAGTCCTACGGCGTCTACGACAAGGGCGAGCGGATGGTCTTCAAGGGCGGCGTTCATACGCGCGTCGAGTCACACTAGTCTCCCTCGGAACGGCATGGGCATGATCGAGCTGGCGATGATGAAACGATGGGCGGTGGCGGCGGTCGCTTGCGGGATGACCCTGGCGGGACCCGCCTCGGCTCAGCTCGCCCAGAATTCCGATGCGCCGGTCGACATCACCGCCGACCAGCTCGAGGTGGTCAACGCCCAGTGCCTGGCGGTCTATACCGGCGGGGCCGAGGCCCTGCAGGACACGGTGCGCCTGCGCGCCGACACCCTGAAGATCTATTACAAGCCGGGAACCGGCGGTTCGGCCCGCGGCTCTGGTCCGGGCGGCGGCAAGTGCGGCAGCCTGCTCGACCGCATGGAGGCCGTGGGCTCGGTCTATTACGTCACCCCGCTGCAGCGGGTGCATGGCGACAACGCCCTCTATGAGGCGACCGCCGACACCATCACCATCTCCGGCGACGTGGTCGCGCCCGCGGCCAGGACGTGCTGCGCGGCTCCAAGATGGTCATCAACGTCAAGACCGGCGACGCCCAGATGCTGAGCGGGGTCAAGGGGCGCAACAAGCCCGGCCGCGTGCGCACCGTGCTCTATCCCAAGCAGCAGACGGCGGACGCTCCTCCCGCCGCCGCGCCGCGCTAGGCGCCGTCTTGAAGCCCGAACGCTTTGACGCCCTGCCGGGTCTCGCCGGCGAAGGGCTTGTGGTCGACAATATCGGCAAGGCTTTCCGCGGCCGCACGGTGGTCAAGGGCGTGTCCCTGCGCCTGCGCCGCGGCGAGGTCGCCGGCCTGCTCGGCCCCAATGGCGCGGGCAAGACCACCTGCTTCTACATGATCACCGGCCTGATCCCGGCCGACTACGGGGCGATCTATCTCGACGGCGCCAACATCACCGCCCAGCCCATGTACCAGCGCGCCCGCATGGGCGTCGGCTACCTGCCGCAGGAAACCTCGATCTTCCGCGGCATGACCGTGGAAGAGAACGTCATGGCCGTGGTCGAGCTGCGCGAGCGCGACATCGCCAAGGCCAAGGCGACCGTGACCCAGCTGCTCGACGAGATGCGCATCAGCCATCTGCGCCAGGCGCCGGCCGTGTCGCTGTCGGGCGGCGAGCGCCGCCGCGTGGAAATCGCCCGGGCGCTCGCCAGCGAGCCGGCCTTCATGCTGCTGGACGAACCCTTCGCCGGCATCGACCCGCTGGCCATCGCCGACATCCGCGAAGTCATCGGTTTCCTGAAGAACCGCGGCATCGGCATCCTGATCACCGACCACAATGTCCGCGAGACGCTCGACATCATCGACCGCGCCTCGATCATCGCCGCCGGCGAGGTCCTGTTCGAAGGCTCCCCCCAGGAGATCGTCGACGACCCCGAAGTCCGCCGCGTCTATCTCGGCGACCATTTCGGCTGACCGTCAAATAGGCTGCTCATCCCCGCGCAGGCGGGGACCCAAGCGGCGCCCGTCACCATCACCGGCTCCAAGCTCCATTGCCTGACCCTACGTCAGCGGTGATCCTCTCCCCGGCCGCGCGACAGACGCGGGACGCCGGGGGGAATGCGTATGGCGACACAGCCGAAGAACGTGGTCGTGCTGCTGCTCGACAGCCTCAACCGCCACATGCTGGGCGCCTATGGCGGGACTGAGTTCGAGACCCCGGTGCTGGACGCCTTCGCCCAGAGCGCGGTCCGCTTCGACAATCACCACACCGGCTCCCTGCCCTGCATGCCCGCCCGCCACGACATTCTCTGCGGGGCGCTGGATTTCCTCTGGCGGCCCTGGGGCTCGGTGGAGATCTGGGAGGACGCGGTCACCTATGAGCTGCGCAAGGCCGGCGTCGCCTCCCAGCTGATCAGCGACCACCCGCACCTGTTCGAAACCGGCGGCGAGAACTACCACGCCGACTTCACCGCCTGGGCCTATGAGCGCGGCCACGAGGGCGACGCCTGGAAGACGCGGCCCGATCCCAGCTGGGTGGGCGCCCCCTCCATGGGCCGCGGCCACATGCCCTATGACGACAGCCGCGGCTGGTTCCGCGGCGAGGCGGACTTCCCGGGCCCCCGCACCATGGCCGCGGCGGCGAAATGGATCGACGACAACGCCGGCCATCACGACCGATTCTTCCTGTTCGTCGACGAGTTCGACCCGCACGAGCCCTTCGACACGCCGGAGCCCTGGGCCTCGAAATACGATCCCGACTGGGAAGGCCCGCACATGATCTGGCCGCCCTATATGCAGGGCGCCCTGGCCAAGGGGGTGCTGACCGAGGCCCAGGCCCGCCAGCTGCGCGCCTCCTACGGCGGCAAGCTGTCGATGATCGACCACTGGCTGGGCAAGGTGCTCGACGCGATTGAGCGCAATGGCATCGCCGACGACACCGCCGTAATCCTCTGCACCGACCACGGCCACTATCTCGGCGAGAAGGACATCTGGGGAAAGCCCGGCGTGCCGGTCTACAACACCCTGGGCCACATCCCGCTGATGATCCGCTGGCCGGGCGTGGCCCCCGGCGACTGCTCGGCTCTGACCACCAGCGTCGACATCTTCGCCACCCTCTGCGACGCCTTCGGGGTGGAGGTGCGCCAGCGCACCCACGGCAAGTCCCTGGTCCCCCTGCTCGACGGCTCGGCCGACAAGGTGCGCGACTGGGTGCTGACCGGGGTCTGGGGCCGCGAGGTGCACTTGGTCACCGACCGCTACAAATACGCCCGTGGTCCGGCCGGGGCCAATGCGCCGCTCTCCATGATGTCCAACCGCTGGTCGACCATGCCGACCCATGTGGTCGACCGCGCCGTCGCCATGCCCCTGCCGGACGAGCGGGCCTTCCTCGACCGGATGCCGGGCTCGAAGATCCCGGTGATCCACCAGCCCTTCGCCGAGGGCGACCACCTGCCGTTCTGGGCCCTGGTCAAGCCAACCGGCAACTATCTCTTCGACCGCCAGGCCGACCCGGACGAACAGACCAATCTCGCGGGCGCGCCGATCGAGGCCGAGCTCGCCGCCCAACTGACCGCCGTGCTCAAGGAATTGGAGGCGCCCAACGCCCAGTTCCAGCGGCTCGGCCTCACCCCCTGAAGGACAAGACCATGCTGAAATCTCTGCGGTTCTCGCGCTTGGCCTCGCCGCCCTCACCTTGAGCGCCTGCGCCAAGGACATCCCCTATGCGACGCTGAAGGCGAAATACACGACGCCGGCCTCGCGCTTCGTCGCCCTGCCCGACGGGGTCACGGTCCACTATCGCGACCAGGGGACGCCGAGCGCCCCGCCCATCATCCTGGTCCACGGCTTCGCCGCCAATCTCGACACCTGGGAGCCCTGGGTCCAGCGCCTGGGCAAGGACCATCGGGTCGTCACCCTCGACCTCGCCGCCCACGGCCTGACCACGGTTCCCGCCGGCTACAAGGTCACCACCGAGGGCCAGGTCGCCATCGTCGACGGCGTCGCCCAGACCCTGAAGCTCGACCACTTCGCGCTGGCCGGAAACTCCATGGGCGGCGGGGTGGCCTGGAACTACACCCTGGCCCATCCCGACAAGGTCAGCGCCCTCATCCTGGTGGATTCCGCCGGCGCCCCCGTCGATCCGGCGGCGGTCAAGAAGAAGGGCGGCCCGCCCTTCGTCTTCGTGCTGCTGCGCAATCCGGTCGGCCGCGCCCTGCTGCGCCAGATCAATCCCCGGCCGCTGGCTGAGAAGGGGCTGAAGCAGGCCTATATCGATCCCACCCTGGTCACGCCGAAGCTGGTCGACCGCTATGTCGAGCTGGCTTTGGCCCCCGGCCATCGCGACCTCCTGCTCAACGGCCAGGCCGCGCCGCGCAAGCCGGTGACGGCCGAGACCTTCAAGGCCATCCACGCCCCTACGCTCGTCATGCACGGCGAGGCCGACACCGTGATCCCGGTGGCCGCCGGCAAGGCGCTGGCCGCCGCGATCCCCGGGGCCAAGCTGATCCTCTATCCCGGCGTGGGCCACGTGCCGATGGAGCAGATCCCCGACAAGTCGGCGGCGGACCTGGAGGCCTTCCTGGCGACGGTCCCGGCGCAGTAAATTCACGCTTCCACCCCAAGCCTGGACAAATCCGCCCTTCGCCCCGACTAATGCGCGCCTTGGTTTCCGCGAAGTCGGTTGGGGTGGGGATTTTTCATGCGTGGTTTGCTTCTTGCGTCGGTGTTTTCGGTGGTCCTGGCGGGCCCGGTCCTGGCCCAGACCGCCGACGGTCCCCAGCCCAAGTTCACCGGCCGTGACATCTTCGGCCTGCAGCAGGCCGCCGACCCCGAGATCCGTCCCGATGGCGGGGCCGTCGCCTATGTGCGGGTGACCAACGACATCATGACCGACCGGTCGCGGCGGTCGATCTGGCTGGTGGATGCGAAGACCGGCGCCCAGACCCCGTTGGTGGCCCAGGAAGGCTCGAGTTTCTCGCCCCGCTGGTCGCCGGACGGCCAGCGCCTGGCCTATGTCGCCGTAGTGGGCGGGTCGCCCCAGCTGTTCGTGCGCTGGGTCGCCGCCGGCCGCGAGGCCAAGGTCGCCACCCTGGAGCAGGCGCCGGGCGACGTCACCTGGTCGCCGGACGGCAAGACGCTCGCCTTCACCATGATGGTCCCTGACGAAGGCGCCAAGCTCGGCGCGCCGCCGTCGCCCAAGCCCGAGGGCGCCCAATGGGCCGAGCCCCTGCGGGTCGAGGACCGCGTCAACTGGCGGGCCGACGGGGAGGGCGAGCTGAAGCCCGGCTACTCCCAGATCTTCACCATCTCCGCCGATGGCGGCGCCCCGCGCCAGCGCACTTTCGGCCGCTTCGACGCGCAAGGCCCGCTGGCCTTCACCGGCGACGGCCAGGGGCTGCTGTTCGCCACCGACCGCGACAAGAACTGGGAACGCGACGCGGGCGAGGCCGACCTCTACCGCCTGTCGCTCGCCGACGGGACGCTGACCCAGCTGACCCATCGGGTGGGCCCGGACTACGCCCCGGTCGTCTCGCCCAACGGCAAGCAGGTCGCCTATCTCGGCTATGACAACGCCCGTCACCGCGGCTACGAGAACCAGCTCGTCTATCTGATGGACGCCGACGGCAAGAACGCCCGGGCGCTGACCGCCAGCCTCGATCGCTCTGTCGACACCGTGGTCTGGAGCGGCGACGGCAAGAGCCTGGTGGTCGGCTATGTCGACAAGGGCGTGACCAAGGTCGCCCGCCTGGGCCTGGACGGCAAGCTCACCCCCCTGGCCGAGGGCCTGACCGGCGGCGGCCTGGATCGGCCCTATGCCGGGGGCGAATTCTCGGTCGCCCGCGACGGGACCGTGGCCTTCACCAAGGGCGATCCGGCCCATCCGGCCGAGCTGGCCGTGACCAAGGGCGGCGCGCCGCGCATCCTGACCGCGCTCAACGCCGACCTCCTGGCCGGCAAGACGCTGGGCAAGGTCGAGGCCCTGCCGGTGACCTCGTCCTATGACAAGAAGCCGATCGGCGCCTGGATCGTCACCCCGCCCGGCTTCGACCCGGCCAAGAAATATCCGCTGATCCTGGAGATCCACGGCGGCCCGTTCTCGGCCTATGGCCCGTCCTTCTCCACGGACGACCAGCTCTATGCGGCGGCCGGCTATATCGTGGTCTATTCCAACCCGCGCGGCTCTACCTCCTATGGCGAGGCCTTCGCCAACGAGATCGACCGCAACTATCCCAGCCACGACTATGACGACCTGATGAGCGTGGTGGACGCCGCCATCGCCAAGGGCTCGGTCGACGACAAGCGCCTCTATGTCACCGGCGGCTCCGGCGGCGGGGCTCTGACCGCCTGGATCGTCGGCAAGACCGGCCGCTTCGCCGCCGCCGCCACCCAGAAGCCGGTGATCAACTGGGCGAGCGAGGTCCTGACCGTCGACGGCTATACCGGCATGGCCCGCGACTGGTTCGGCAAGATGCCGTGGGAGGACCCGCAAGGATATTGGGCCCGCTCGCCGCTGTCCCTGGTCGGCAATGTGGTGACCCCCACCCTGGTGGTGGTCGGCGACCATGACCTGCGCACCCCGCCCAGCGAGGCCGAGCAATATTACCAGGCCCTGCAGCTGCGCGGCGTGCCCACGGCGCTCGTCAAGGTGCCCGGCGCCAGCCACGGCGGCATCGCCGCCCGGCCCTCCCAGGCCGCCGGCAAGGCCGCGACCATCCTGGCCTGGTTCGAGCGCTACAAGGCCCCGCCCGCGGCCAAGTAGGCCCCTCGACGCAAGAAAGGCGCCAAACCTTTCCGCCATTAACCATTCGGTGGGAATGCCGGCCCTAGCCTGTCACGCAAGAAACAGGCCAGGAGGCGGATTTGGCGCTCGGCGCGCGTTTGGAGATGCGGCAAGGCCAGGGGCTGGTGATCACGCCCCAGCTGCAGCAGGCCATCAAGCTGCTGCAGCTCTCCAACATGGAGTTGGAGGCCTATGTCGAGGGCGAGCTGGAGCGCAACCCGCTGCTCCAGAGGGACGACCGTGACTCCGAACCGGAAGCCGAAGCCGCCCCCCGCGAGGCCGAGGAATACGCCTCCGACCAGATCCCCGACGGCGCCGCCAGCGTCGAGATGGACATCAATCACGACGCCGAGGCCTCGCCCGGCGAGCGCGCCACGGGCGACTCGGCCGACGGCCAGGAGGCCGGCGGCCAGATCGACTGGTCCAAGGCCGGCAAGGGCGGCTCCTTCGAGGATCTCGACGATTTCGAACAGCGCCTGACCCGCGACAAGACGCTCGCCGAGCACCTGGAGGACCAGCTGGTGGTCGCCGGGTTCTCAGGGCCCGAGCTGGCCGTGGCCCGCGTCCTGGCCGACGCCGTGGACGAGGGCGGCTATCTGCGCTGCGATCTGCCTGAGACCGCCGAGCGGCTCGGCTGCGACCTGACCTTCGTCGAGGACGTGCTGCGCATGCTGCAGCGCTTCGAGCCGGTGGGCGTCTTCGCCCGCGACGTGCGCGAATGCCTGATGATCCAGCTGAAGGACCGCGACCGCTGCGATCCGGCCATGATGGCGCTGCTGGACAATCTCGATCTCCTCGCCCGCCGTGACATGCCCGGCCTGCGCCGCGCCTGCGGCGTGGACGACGAGGACCTCAAGGAGATGATCTCCGAGCTGCGGGCCCTGACGCCCCGGCCCGGCGCGGCTTTCGGCGGCGAGCCCGCCACCCCGGTCGCCCCCGACGTCTTCATCCGCGAGGGCCTGGGCGGGCTGTGGCACGTGGAGCTGAACAGCGACACCCTGCCCCGGCTGCTGGTCGACCAGCGCTATCACGCGCGTGTTTCGGCCGCCGCCCGCACCGATCAGGAAAAGGTCTTCGTCGCCGACTGCATGGCCTCGGCCAACTGGCTGGTGAAGAGCCTCGACCAGCGCGCCAAAACCATCCTCAAGGTCGCCTCCGAGATCGTCCGCCAGCAGGACGGCTTCCTGGCCTTCGGGGTCGAGCACCTGCGCCCCCTGAACCTGAAGACCGTGGCCGAGGCGATCGGCATGCACGAGTCCACGGTCAGCCGGGTGACCTCCAACAAGTACATCGCCACCCCGCGCGGCATGTTCGAGATGAAGTTCTTCTTCACCTCGGCCATCCAGGCCACCGAGGGCGGCGAGGCCCACTCCGCCGAGAGCGTCCGCCACCGCATCCGCCAGCTGATCGACGCCGAGCGCGCCGAGGCCGAGGTTCATTCCGACGACCGCATCGTCGAGATCCTCAAGGAGACCGGCGTCGATATCGCCCGGCGCACCGTCGCCAAGTACCGCGAAGCCATGCGCATCCCCTCATCCGTCGAACGCCGCCGGATGCTGAAGCAGAGCGCCTAGACGAACGGCGCTTCCAGACCCTCGGCCTTGAAGGTGGCGGCCACCGCCGGCCGGGCCAGCAGGCGCGCGGCATGGGCCCCGATGTTCGGTAAGAGGCGCGCGGGCTTCGGCAGGGTGCGGCCCCAGCGGGTCATCATCAGGAGATAGAGATCGGCGGCGCTCAGCCGCTCGCCGAGCAGCCAGGGCCCGGCGCCCAGCAGGGCGTCGATGCGCTCAAATGCGGCCGTGATCCGGGCGCCCACCGCCGCCTGCACGGCCGGAACGCCGGCCGGGTCGGTGGTGAACTCGGCCGGATAGAACCAGGCCCGGAACTCGGTCTGCAGGGTGTTGGTGATCTGCGCCATCCACCGGTAATAGGCCGGCCGGTCCGGGTCGCCGGGCGCAGGCGCGAGCCCGGCCTGCGGATAGGCGTCGGCCAGGTAGAGGCCGATGGCGACGGTCTCATAGAGCACCAGGTCGCCGTCGATCAGCACCGGGATCTTGCCGGCCGGATTGAGCTTCAGATAGGCGGGGCTCGACTGGGCGCCTGCGTCGCGGTCGACGAAGGCCAGCTCGAAGGGAACCCCCAGCTCGCGCAGCAGCAGGTGCGGGAACAGGCTCGCATTGCCGGGATTGTAGTGCAGGGTGATCACGGGGCGTCTCCCACCGTCAGGTCATAGAGGTTCCAGCTGGTCTTCACCGCCAGCTGATCATAGAGCGTCCGCGCCCGGTAGTTGTCGTCGGCCGTCGTCCACCGGATCGTGCGCCAGCCCCGCGCCCGGCCCACCTCGCGCACATGCTCGATCAGGGCCCGGCCCACGCCGCCCGACCGCGCGTCCGGCGCGACGAACAGGTCGTCCAGATAGCCCATGTCCTCGCCGAAGGCCGGCCGGGGCTGCCGGCGGAAGTGGGCGAGGCCGATGGGCCGCCCCGCCACCAGGGCCAGCCGCCCCTCGACCTCGTGGCCCGGGTCCATGAGCCAGGTCCACACCGCCTCGGCCACCGGGTCGGTGAGCTGGCGCTTGTAGAAGGTCGAATAGCTGTCGAACAGCGTCCGCCAGGCGGGCTTCAAATCGGGGCGGGCGGCGATGTCGAGGATCTCAAGCGGCATGGTCAGGTCTCCTTGAGCCCCGTCATCGCCGACGGGCGGTCTGGTCGAAAGCCCCAATTCCGGACAGCCGACCAGACCACTTGGCCTCAGCGCGGCAGGGCCTCGGCGATCTGCACGGCGTTGAGCGCCGCGCCCTTCAGCAGCTGGTCGCCGGACAGGAAGAGCGACAGGGTCCGGCCGGTGGGATCCGACAGGTCGGCGCGGATCCGGCCCACCAGCACGTCGTCGCCGCCCGAGGCCTCGTTGGGCATGGGGTAGTGATTGGCCGCGTGATCATTGACCAGCCGCACGCCGGCCGCGTCGGCCAGCCAGGCCTCGGCCTCCGCCGGGGTCACGGGGCGCTCGAACTCGACCGTCAGCGCCATGGAGTGGGCGCGCAGCACCGGCACCCGCACGCAGGTGAAGGACAGCCGCATGTCCGGCGCCGCCAGGATCTTGCGGATCTCGGCCATGGCCTTCAGCTCTTCGCCGTTATAGCCGCTGGCGGCGTCGACATCGGCGTTGTGGCTGAACAGGTTGAAGGCGTAGGGGTGCGGCAGCACCTTCGGCGCATAGGCCTCGCCGGCAAGATAGGCGGTGGTGGAGGCCTCGAGTTCGGCCATGGCCGCGGCCCCGGCGCCGGAGGCCGACTGATAGGTGGCGCCGATCACCCGGGTCACCGGGTTGCGGGCGTGCAGCGGGGCCAGAGCCATCACCGCGATGGCCGCCACGCAGTTGGGATTGGCCACCAGGGCCGGGCGGTCGGCGAGCAGGGCGCCATTGACCTCGGGCACCACCAGGGGCGTGCCCTCGTCCATCCGGAAGGCCGAGGAATTGTCGATCACCACGCAGCCGGCCGCGGCAGCGATCGGCGCGTACTGGCGGCTGATGGTGGCGCCGGCCGAGAACAGGGCCACGTCCATGCCCTGCAAGCTGTCAGGGCCCAGCGCCTCGATCACCACGTCCTGACCCTTGAAGGGCAGGGTGCGGCCGGCTGAGCGCGCCGAGGCGAGCAGCCGCAGCGAGGCGACGGGAAAGCCCCGCCGCTCAAGGCAGCCCATCAGTTCAACGCCCACGGCGCCGGTGGCGCCGACAATGGCGACGTTCAGGGGGCGGGCCTGGGCCTGGTCGGGGAAGCTGGGATTGGGATGCGTCATGGGTCTCTCCGGGGATGAGCCGGGGACCGGGAGCGGCGAAGGTTAGGAAACCCTGCGACCCCGTCCTGCCGGCGGGGTCTGCTGAGGGTTGTTATGCGGCGTGCGCGCGCGAACCCCCAGGCCCCGAGAGCCCGGTCGTTTTAATCGCGCTTTTAATGGTCATGCACCGCATGAAGGCCCGATAGCCCATCAACCCCGCGCCTGTCAAAGCCTGCGGCTTTTCGCCTCCCGCCGATCACGCCTGCGGCACACGGGAAGGGTGCTTGACACCATCTGCGGACAGGCGCGTTCTTCTCCTCATGCAAGTCCAAGTCGCTGGAAAGCATGTCGCCGTCGGAGAGGCCCTGCGTGAGCGGGTCACCGATGAAATCACCGGCTCCATCGGGAAGTACTTCGATCGCGGCGGCATCGCCGACGTGGTCGTCAGTCGCGAGGGCCATTCCTTCAGGGTCGACTGTGCGGTGAAGCTGGCCTCCGGCCAGTCCCTGCAGAGTCACGGTCTGGGCAATGACGCGCATGGCGCGTTCGACGCCGCCCTGGCCAAGATCGAGAGCCGCATTCGCCGGTATAAGCAGCGATTGAAAAGCCACTCGATCGCCGCCACCGCACGCCAGGCCGAGACCGCCTCCTATTTCGTGCTGCGCGCGCCGGACGATGACACCGACGAGGCCTGGGACGACGCCGACTCAGCGGCGACCGGTCCCTTCCCCTCGGCCATGGTGATCGCCGAAACGGAGAAAGCGCTCCGCACGATGACCGTTTCCATGGCGGTCATGGAGTTGGACTTGACGGAATCTCAAACAATCGTGTTTAGGAACGCGGCCCACGGCGGATTGTCCGTGGTATATCGCCGGCCCGACGGGAACATCGGCTGGATCGATCCCGAACGCACCAAATCGCCGAACGGGAACGGGGCGAACGGAACGGCTCCCTAGGGATCGCGTTTCGCCTGCTCCGCGTCGGTCTACGTGGGGCGGGCAGTGTAATTGGGCGTCGCGAGACAATGTTGATTGGTGAGATTCTGGATCGCGCGGCCATCGCGCCGCGTGCGAGCGCGTCCAGCAAGCGTCAGGTCCTGGCGGCGATCTCCGAGATCGCGTCGCGCAATTTCGGCCTGGAGTCCGCCCGCGTGCTCGAGGCCCTCACCGAACGCGAGAGCCACGGCTCCACCGGCGTCGGCCACGGCGTCGCCGTGCCCCATGCCCGGGTCGAGGGCCTGCAGCGGATGTGCGGCGTGTTCATGCGCCTGGAGCAGCCGGTCGACTTCGCCGCCATCGACGACCAGCCGGTCGATCTGATCTTCGCCCTGCTGGCTCCGGCCAATGCGGGGTCGGAGCATCTGCGGGCCCTCGCCCGCGTCTCCCGCGTCCTGCGCCAGGGCGACCTGCGCGAACAGCTGCGCCAGGCCCGCACCGCCGACGCCATCCACGTCCTGCTCGCCCAGGAAGCCCGCTCGACCGCGGCCTAGACGCGGGCCTGCAGGGTCGATCGCAGGAAGACGGTCCACGAACCACACGAACCACACGAACGGATTCGTGGCCGCCCCCGGCGGGGTGGGTTGTCGAGGTGATGGACAGAAGCCTGTCGGAAACGACCTGAACTGGCGCGGGCTCGTTCGTGTCGTTCGTGTGGTTCGTGGACAATAAGATCTAGTGCACCGACACCGGCGCGAGCTCATGGGCCAGCGCGGCGGCCATGGCGGTGTCCTTGTCGGTCATCACGGCCAGGCGTTCGCCATTGGCGCGGTGGACCGCGTAGAGCACTTGGTCGGGCTGGAGTTCGAAGCCCTCGATCTGGCCGTTCGGGGTCGAGGCCAGGATCTCGGCGGCCTTGATCGGCCGGACATAGACGAGATCGGGGCCGCCCAGGGCGGCGAAGGCTTCCAGAGAAAGATCGGTCGCGAAATTGGGTGTCATAATGACCACCTCCTTGAAACACTAACGCTTATGACGCCCTCCGGGTTCGGCCGGGCGCCCAGTCCGTCCTCAGCCGGCCGTCTGGATCGGAATGCGTTTCACCAGACGATCGGGTTCGGGACGGTCGAGATCGATGTGCAGCAGGCCATGCTCGAGCAGGGCGCGCTCGACCACCATGCCGTCGGCCAGGACGAAGGAGCGCACGAAGCCGCGCGCGGCGATGCCGCGATGCAGATAGGCGTCCTCGGCCTTGCCCCCGCCGTCCTCGCGCTTGCCCGCCACCGTCAGGTGCCGGTCCTCAAGCGTGATCTGCAGGGTGTCGGGCGTAAAGCCGGCCACCGCCAGGGTGATGCGAAGCGCGCCCGCGCCCCGGTCCTCCACATTGTATGGCGGATAGCTTTCGGCGGCGGCCTTGGCCGCGCGCTCGATAAGGCTTCGCGTATGCTCGAACCCCAGCAGGAAGGGGCTGTCGAAAACCACAGATCGATTCATTCCAGAGTCCTCGCAAGATCAAGCGACTCTCCGAGGCTCCGCCCAGAACCGGCGCGTCCCTCGGATGACTTCAATGTGGTGATGCTTTCCGCAAGGTTCAATGGAGCGTCGCGCCAACTCTGTTCCGCTCTTGCCTGAGGCGCGAGCCAAGGCCAGGAAAGGGCATGGTCAGACCCCTGAATTTCGCCCTCGCCTATGCGGTCGACAGCTTCTCCATGGCCGGCAAGATCATGGGCCGCCAGAGCGCGGGACAGGGGCTCCTGAAGGCCATCGTCGACATGTGGCCGGCCGGCGAGTTGCACGCCCTGGGCGTCTTCTCCGGCGAGGCCAAGGCGTTCGGCGAGCAGCTCCAGGGTCTGAAGTTCCGGGGCCGCCTGCAGTGGCATCGGGGGCCGCCCGCCCCGCTGGGGGATCGGCTGGGCGCCCTCTACTGGCCGGCCCCCGTCGTTCCGCGCCTGGCCCATGCCCGCAACGCGCAGGACCCCCGCCGCTACAGCCTGTTCGGCGTCACCCACACCCTGGCGACGGTGGAGAGCATGGACGCCGTCGCCGTCCAGGCGCTCGCGCCCTTCCAGCCCTGGGACGCCTTGATCTGCACCTCGCAGGTGGCCCGCGACGTGGTGCTGCGGCTGCAGGCCGACTATCGCGACTGGGCGGCGCGCGAGCTGGGCGCCGACCGCTTCGTCCAGGTCCAGACGCCGGTGATTCCGCTCGGCGTCGACACCGACGCCCTGCGCCGGACCCCGGCGACCATCGCCCGCGCCCGGACCGCGCTCGGCCTCGCCGAGGACGAGGTGGCGTTCCTGTTCGCCGGGCGGCTGGTCTTCCACGCCAAGGCCAATCCCGCCCCGCTCTATCAGGCGCTTGAGGCGGCCGCCCGGCGGACGGGCCGCCGGCTCGTCCTGCTCGAGGCCGGGGTGTTTCCGACGCCCGCGGTGCGCGACGTCTATCGCGCGGCCCAGGCGGCGCTCGCCCCCTCGGTGCGCATCCAGCATGTCGATGGCGCCGACGCCCGGGCCTACGCCTCGGCCTGGCAGGCGGCCGACGTCTTCGCCTCCCTGGCCGACAATGTGCAGGAGACCTTCGGCCTCACCCCCATCGAGGCCATGGCCGCGGGCCTGCCCGTCCTGGTCAGCGACTGGAACGGCTATCGCGATACGGTCCGTGACGGGCTCGACGGCTTCCGGGTGCGCACCGTGGCCGCGCCGCCCGGCGCCGGCGGCGATCTCATCTCCCGCTATGCGGAGGAGCGCGACACCTATGACCAGTTCGTCGGCCGGCTGTCCTTCGCCACGGCCGTGGATGTCGCCGAGCTTACAGACCGCATCGCCACCCTGGCCGGGGACGCCGAGCTGCGCGCCCGCATGGGCGCGGCGGGCCGGGCCCGCGCCGTCGCCGACTATCGCTGGCCGGTGATTCTCGAGCGGTACCTGGACCTGGTGGAAGAGCTGGACGGCCTGCGCCGGGCGGCTCCGGCCGCGCCGCCGGTCGCCTGGCCCGCCCGGCCTGACCCCTTCGCCCTGTTCGCGACCTATCCGACGGCGATCCTGTCCGACGCCTGGACGGTCGCCGCCGCCCCGGGGTCGGGCCAGGCCCTGCAGACCCTGCTCCAGCTTCACCTCGCCAAGGCCCTGGTCGACGAACACCTGCCGCAGGCGACCCTGGTCGCCCTGCACCGCCTGGCGGAGGCCGGCGCCCCCAGCGTCGCCAGTCTTGTGGCCGCCATGGGCGGCCCGCCGGCCGTGGCCCGTCGTGGCGTGATGTGGCTCGCCAAGTTCGGCCTGGTCGTCCTGACCCCGGCCTGAGCCCTACCAGCGGTTCTCCACCTCCTCGGCGAAGCCCAGCAGGTTGTCGATCCTCAGCCGCGTCCCGTCGTCCAGCCCGACCGCGCCGGAGAACCGGCCGAACACCTGGTGCTGGATCGAGCGCAGGATCCCGAGGTCGGTGGCCGAGGCCCGGTCGACGATCGGCTCGAAGCTCATCTCGAACCGGCCGTCGTTGCTGGTGAAGCGCCAGGGCCCGCCATCGTGCGCGCCCTTGGGCAGGTGGAAGGTCACCTCGCCCAGCTTGTGGGCCACGCCGTCCAGGAAGACCATGTTCTCGCTGGCCGCCGAGGTGTCCCCGAACCCGTGGCCGATGTTGAAGCCGAAGGGCCGCCCGTCCACCAGGCCCGAGGCCGAGCCCCAGTACCAGGTGTTGTCATAGGTCCAGACGCCCCGGCCCCAGTCGAGCACCCCGAAGGCCTCGGCCGGATCGAACCGGTGGCGCGTCCCGCCCACGACCACCTCGCCCTCGGCGGCCAGGCAGTTGATCTTCTGGTTGTAGTAGAAGGCCCTGGGCGCGTTCGGGAACGGGGTGGCGATCACCATCCGGTCCATGGGCGGCTGGCGCAGGAAGATCTCGCCCTTCAACCCCTTGCCGCCGTCAAATCCCGGCTGGTCGACGATCAGCCGCCGCCCGCCCGCCTCGTGGCGGAATTCAAGGCGGATCCCGCCGTGCGCCTGGACGATGTCGCCCGCCTCTGCGGTCTCAGGCAAGCCCATGCGCCCCATGGGAAAGCCCAGCATGGCCGCGCCATTGGTCGCCGTCTTGGCCTCGAAATCCATCCAGGCGGTGGCGAGCAGGCCCATATAGCCGTTGTCGGCCACGGTTAGCGCCAGGCCGAACCTGGGCCCCAGCACCGCGTAATAGTCCCATTCCTTCAGCCGCCACTTCGGCGCCTTCACGGCGGCGCGGGCATAGGTCTTCACCTCGGCGGTCGCCCAGCCGGGCTCTGTCAGCCGGCCTCTGGCGTCGAGCAGGGGGCCGGGCCCCATTCGGTGCTGCATCTCGTCTCCCCCTGGCGACCCCCGGCCTGTATGGCCCGGACCGCCAGGGGCGGGAAAGGCCCTAGCGCTTCTGGTCCAGGTCGCGCACCGCGCCGCGGGCGGCGCTGGTGGTGAAGGCGGCATAGGCCTTGAGCGCGGTGGAGACCTTGCGGTTGCGGGGCGCAGCCGGCCGCCAGGCGGCGTCGCCCTTGGCCTCCATGGCCGCGCGCCGCGCCGCGATCTCGGCCGGCGCCACCTGCAGGCTGATGGAGCGGTTGGGGATGTCGATGGCGATGATGTCGCCGTCCTCGACCAGGCCGATCAGGCCGCCCTCGGCGGCTTCCGGCGAGACGTGGCCGATCGACAGGCCCGAGGTGCCGCCGGAGAAGCGGCCATCGGTGATCAGGGCGCATTCCTTGCCCAGGCCCTTCGATTTCAGATAGCTGGTTGGGTACAGCATCTCCTGCATGCCCGGCCCGCCGCGCGGCCCTTCATAGCGGATGACCACCACGTCGCCGGCCTTGACCTTGCCGGTCAGGATGGCGCTGACCGAGGCGTCCTGGCTCTCGAACACCGCGCGGGGCCGGAGAATTTCAGGATGCTCTCGTCCACGCCGGCGGTCTTGACGATGCAGCCGTCGGGGGCGAGGTCGCCCTTCAGCACGGCCAGGCCGCCGTCCTGGGAGAAGGCGTGGGCGGCGTCGCGGATCACGCCCCCGGCGCGGTCCAGGTCCAGTTCCTCCCAGCGGCGGCTCTGGCTGAACGCGACCTGGGTCGGCACCCCGCCCGGGGCGGCGCGGAAGAAGGTGCGCACGTCCTCGCTGTTGGTCCGCGCGATGTCCCAGCGGTTCAGGGCCTCGGCCATGGTCGTGGCGTGGACGGTCGGTAGGTCGGTGGTGAGCAGGCCGGCGCGGTCCAACTCGCCCAGGATCGCCATCACGCCCCCGGCGCGGTGGACGTCCTCCATGTGCACGTCGGACTTGGCCGGGGCGACCTTGGACAGGCACGGCACCTTGCGCGACAGCCGGTCGATGTCGTCCATGGTGAAGTCCACCTCCGCCTCGTGGGCGGCGGCCAGCAGGTGCAGCACGGTGTTGGTCGAGCCGCCCATGGCGATGTCCAGGCACATGGCGTTCTCGAAGGCCGCGAAGCTGGCGATCTTGCGGGGCAGCACGCTCTCGTCGTCCTGCTCGTAATAGCGCCGCGTGATGTCCACGACCGTGCGGCCGGCCTCCAGGAACAGCCGCTCGCGGTCGGCGTGGGTGGCCAGCACCGAGCCGTTGCCGGGCAGGGACAGGCCGAGCGCCTCGGTCAGGCAGTTCATCGAATTGGCGGTGAACATGCCCGAGCAGGAGCCGCAGGTGGGGCAGGCGGCCCGCTCGATCGCCGAGACCTCGGCGTCCGACACCGCCTCGTCGGCGGCCGCGACCATGGCGTCCACCAGGTCCAGCGCCACTTCCTTGCCCTTCAGCACCACCTTGCCGGCCTCCATCGGCCCGCCGGACACGAAGACCGTGGGGATGTTCAGCCGCAGGGACGCCATCAGCATGCCGGGCGTGATCTTGTCGCAGTTGGAGATGCAGACCAGCGCGTCCACGCAGTGGGCGTTGGCCATGTATTCCACGCTGTCAGCGATCAGTTCGCGGGAGGGCAGGCTGTAGAGCATGCCGTCATGGCCCATGGCGATGCCGTCATCGACCGCGATGGTGTTGAATTCCTTGGCCACCCCGCCGGCCTGCTCGATCTCGCGGGCGACCAGCTGGCCCAGGTCCTTCAGGTGCACGTGGCCGGGCACGAACTGGGTGAAGCTGTTGACCACCGCGATGATCGGCTTGCCGAAATCGCCGTCCTTCATGCCTGTGGCGCGCCACAGGCCGCGGGCGCCGGCCATGTTGCGGCCGTGGGTGGAGGTGCGGGAGCGATAGGCGGGCATGGCGGGATCTCGCGTGAAGGTCCCGTCTCCGTAGCCCATCGCCAGACAGTGGTGAAATATATTACTCTGACCCAATTAGGTCGCAGGACATATCACCGATGGACGTGCGCCAGCTTCGCCACTTCGCCGCCGTCGCCGAACCCTGCATTTCGGCGCGCGGCCCTGAAGCTCGGCATGACTCAGCCGCCGCTCAGCCAGTCGATCCAGGCCCTGGAGCACGAACTCGGCGCGCCTCTGTTCCTCCGCAGCAAGCGCAGCGTGGCGCTCACCCCCTTCGGCGAGCAGTGGCTGGTCCCGGTCCGCGCCGTCCTGGCCGACCTCGCCGACCTGCCCGGCGTCGCGCGGCGACTGCGCGACGGGGACGCCGGCCGGCTGGAGCTGTCCTTCGTCTCCACCGCCGACTATTCCGTCCTGCCCGCCCTGGTCCGCCGCTTCGCCGGCCTCTATCCGGCGGTCGAGCTGGCCCTGACCGAGGCCACCAGCGACGTGCAGATCACTGACCTCGTGGAGGGCCGGGGCCATGCGGGCATCATCATCCCGCCGCCGGGCGGCGTCCTGCCCCAGGCCCTCAGCTACCGGCCCCTGGTGACCGAGCCCCTGGTCGCCGCCGTGCCGGAGCTCTGGATCGAGGCCGGACGCCTGCCGTCCGCCGACGCCCTGCCGCCGGCCGCCGTGATCGACGCGCCCCTGATCATCTTCCCCCGCCGCTCGGCCCCGGCCTTCTACGACCTGGTGACCGGCTATTTCACCGCCCATGGCGGCCAGGCCCGGGTCACCCAGGAGGCGGTGCAGATGCAGACCATCATCAGCCTGGTCTCGGCCGGCATGGGCCTGGCCCTTGTGCCCGCCTCCCTGCGCCACCTCGCCCGCACCGGCGTCCGCTATCTCCCGCTCGCCGGCGAAGCGCCGACCCTGGAGACCGGCCTCGCCTGGCGTCGCGACGACGCCACGCCCACCCTGGAGCGGTTCCTCAAGGTCGCCTGGGAAGTCGCTGCGGCGTGAAGCGCCGCCCTCACGCCCCCGGGATCGGCAGCCGCTCCATCACCTCCACCCGGTCGCCGGGGAAGATGGTGAAATGCGGGTGGTCCTTGAACAGGGCGGCGGCCTCGTCATGGCTCTCGGCGGTCAGCACCACATAGCCGCCCACCTGGTTGCGGATGTCCTCGACGCCTCGCTTCGAGACGCTCTTGGTCGAGCCCACCGGCCCGCCCGCCTCGACGAGCCGCCCGGCATTGGCCGCCATCCACGCGCCCCAGGCGGCCATGCCGCGGGCCATGTCGGCCTCGCTCATGTCGGCGGGGGTACGGGCTGAGTCGGCCGAGCCCATGAACAGCGCCAGAAAGGTCTTCATCCCGGTGTCCTCCATTCGCCGGCGCTCTGCCGGTCGCCCATAGGACGCGCATCCGCGGGCCCAACCGACAAGCCCGCGCCGCCCCGACCATGGAAAAATTGACGAAGCCGGTCGCGCCTGATCCAACCCGGCCGCCGCCCTTCGCCCTTTCGGACGCCTTCCCATGACCGACGCCCGCCGCATCGTGCTCTCCAGCGACCACGCCGCCATTCCGCTGAGGCTGGCGATCGCCGCCCATCTGGCGGCCCAGGGCTGGGAGGCGGTGGATATCGGTCCGACGGAGGCGCAGAGCACGCCCTATCCTGAGCGGGGCGCGGAGGCCGCGCGGCGGGTGGCCTCCGGCGACTGTCAGCTGGGGATCATCCTGTGCGGCACGGGCCAGGGGATCATGATGGCCGCCAACAAGATCCCGGGAATCCGCTGCGGCGTCTGCTCTGACACCTTCTCCGCCCGCATGATCCGCCAGCACAACGACGCCAACATGATCGCGATCGGCGCCCGCGTGGTCGGCGAGGGCCTGGCGCTGGACATCGTCGACGCCTTCCTGGCCGCCGCGTTCGAGGGCGGCCGTCATGCGCCACGGGTCGAGATGATCAAGGCGCTGGAGAAGGGTTAGGGCCCGACCGGCGCGGTCTGGGCGAAGGTGATCACCAGGGCGTCGCGATAGGCGGGCCGGGTCGGATCCACCGCCTGGATCGGCGTCACCCCGTGGCGCACGCGGCGGTCGTCGAGGAACACCGCGTCCATCGGTTCAGCCAGGACGAAGCGATCGAGATCGTCGTCGCCGCCGGCGCCGGCGATCCGCGTCACGCCCTCCGCGACGTTCTCGCGGGCGATCAGCATGACGAACACCCAGTCCACGCCGTCGCGGTGCAGGCCCTCAGGGGTCGGGCTGGCGGTTTGGCCAGGCTCGGGCTCGATGCGGAACTGGTGCAGCTCCACATGCCAGTCCCGCGCCCCGGCCTCGCCCGTGACCATCCGGTCGCAGGCGGCGAGCACGGCCTGCATCGCCGGATTGGCCAGGGTCGCGTCCGTCACCGGCTCGAACCATCGCTGCACCCCGCCATTCAGTGGGTTGTAGTCGCGGCTCTGATAGTGCGGCTGGTGCGGCTTGCGCACGAACGCGCCCTTTGACGCCGACAGGGCGGCGTGCCGGCGGCGGCGATAGCGTCCGCCATCGGCCATGAACCGGTCCTCGCCCAGATCATTCCAGCTCTCCGCCAGGACGGGCCACGCGGCGGCCGCCTCCGGCCCCAGGACCGCCGCCATCTGGCGCGCAGGGATGAAGTCGAACCCGTCGCGGCGCACCAGGGTATGGAGGTCAGGCTGTGTCATGGGGGCAGATATGGGCGTGCATGGCTGAAGCACAAACGGAAGCGACCACACGCGCATTCCCTCGCCCCCTTGGGGGAGAGGGTAGGGTGAGGGGCGCGTAGCGAGAGCGAAGCGTCTTTCGGCGAGCAGGTTACCGGCGGCGGGTCAGCAAGAACCCCTCACCCAACCCTCTCCCCGCGAAGCGGGGCGAGGGCTCGAAGCGCGCGTCCGGCGCAACCCCCAAATGGAAACGGCCGCTTCCGGTGGGAAGCGGCCGTTATGGTGGAGCTAAGCGGAGTCGAACCGCTGACCTCTTGAATGCCATTCAAGCGCTCTACCAACTGAGCTATAGCCCCGAAGTTTCGGGTTCTTCGGGTGGTGGGCGAAAGCCCCGTCCCCGAAGAGGCGCGGAACCTAGTCCGACAGTTTGCTGCGATCAACCCCGCCCGAAGGAATTTTTCGGGCGGGATCGTCGCAGGCGTTTTACGGCCGGAATCTAGCGATCGTCGTCGTCGCCTTCGCCGGGGAGGCCGTCGATCTCGGTGTCGTCGAAATCGTCTTCCTCGTCCTCGAGGAACGGCACGTCGGCGTCGTCCTCTTCCAGGTCCTCGTCGTCTTCCTGGAAGCCGGCCAGTTCGTCTTCCGGCGCGGCGATCGGCTCGCCGTCCTCGTCGTCGTCGACGGCCAGGATCGGCTCATCGACGGCTTCGTCGATGGCCGGGGTGACGATCTCGTCTTCTTCCTCGTCCTCCGCGTCGGGCTTGGCGCGGACTTGATCTTCGCGCTCGTCGTCGAGCTCGTGATCGGTCGGGGCGACGCGGGCGCGCACGCGGCGGCTGCGGACGGCCTCGTCAGGGTCGAATTCGTTGGCGCATTTCGGGCAGACCGCGGGGCGACGACCGAGGTCGTAGAATTTCGCCTGGCAGTTCGGGCAGATTTGCTTTGCGCCCAGTTCAGGGTTGGCCAAGTGGAGGGCCTCTAAGCAGGGGTTCAAATTGAAGCCGGCTCACTTGCCACGCGAAGGCGCCGCTGTCAAAAGCAAACCCCCTCGTGAAAACAACAGGCTTGGTATTCCCATGACGTCGGCTGGACTGACCGCGCGACGCGGCGGCCCGCTGCGGGGTCGCGTGCGCGCCCCTGGCGACAAATCCATTTCTCATCGGGCCCTGATCTTCGGCGCCCTGGCGAACGGCGTGACCGAGGTCGAGGGCCTCCTGGAAGGCGAGGACGTGAAGCGTTCGGCGCAGGCCATGGCCGCCTTCGGCGCCGAGGTCGAGCGGCTGGGCGAGGGCCATTGGCGAGTGGTGGGCAAGGGCGGCTTCGCCGAGCCGTCCGACGTCATCGACTGCGGCAACGCCGGCACCGGGGTGCGGCTGATCATGGGCGCCGCGGCGGGGTTCGACCTGGCCGCCACCTTCACCGGCGACGCCTCCCTGCGCGGCCGGCCGATGAACCGGGTGCTGAATCCTCTGCGCGAGATGGGGGCGGTTTTCCTCGGGCGGTCCGGCGGGCGGCTGCCGCTCACCCTGCAGGGCGGCGGTCTGAAGCGCATCGCCTATCGCCTGCCCATGGCCTCGGCCCAGGTGAAGTCGGCCGTGCTGCTGGCCGGGCTGCACGCCGAGGGCGGGGCCCTGGTCATCGAACCGGAGGCCACCCGCGATCACACCGAGCGGATGCTGCGCGGCTTTGGGGCGACGGTGAATGTCGAGATCATCGACGGCGTCGGACACATCGACCTGCCGGGCGGCCAGGTCCTGACCGGGACCCATGTGCGGGTGCCGGGCGATCCGTCCTCGGCCGCCTTCCCCCTGGTCGCGGCCCTGATCACCCCCGGCTCGGAGGTGACGGTGGAGGGCGTGCTGCTGAATCCCCTGCGCACCGGCCTGTTCACGACCCTGAAGGAGATGGGCGCGGACCTCGAGATCACGAACATCCGCGTCGAGAGCGGCGAGGAGGTCGGCGACATCACGGCCCGCTATTCCGACCTGGCCGGGGTCGAGGTCCCGCCGGAGCGGGCGCCTTCGATGATCGACGAATATCCGATCCTGGCGGTGGCCGCGGCCCACGCCCGCGGGGCGACCCACATGCGCGGCATCGGCGAGATGCGGGTCAAGGAGAGCGACCGGATCGCGCTGATGGCCGCCGGCCTGGCCGCCTGCGGCATTGGGGTCGAGGAAGAGCCCGAGGGCCTGATCGTGGTCGGCGCGGCCAAGGCCAATCATCCGGCCCGCGGCGGCGCGCGTGTGGTGACCAAGGGCGATCACCGGATCGCCATGTCGCACTTGGTCATGGGGCTGGCTTCAGACCAGCCGGTCAGCGTTGACGAACCCGGCATGATCGCCACCTCGTTCCCGGGCTTCGTTCAGATGATGGTCGGGCTGGGCGCCGACCTCGGAGAGACCGCGTGAGCGGCTTCGTGATCTGCGTCGACGGGCCGGCCGCTTCCGGCAAGGGCACCATCGCCAACCGCCTGGGCGCGCTTTATGGCCTGCCGGTGCTGGATTCCGGCCTGCTCTATCGCGCCGTGGGCGTGATGCTGCAAAGGGCCGGCGGGAACCTGGACGACGCGGGCGAGGCCGGCGCCATGGCCCGGACGCTGAAGGCGCAGATGCTGGCCGATCCGGAGTTCCGCACTCGGGCCGCCGGCGAGGCCGCCAGCCGCGTCGCGGTTCATACCCCCGTGCGCATGGCGCTTCGGGATCTCCAGCTCGACTTCGCGCGCCAGCCCGGCGGCGCCGTGCTGGACGGCCGCGACATGGGCACGGTCATCTGCCCGGAGGCCCCGGCCAAGCTCTATGTCACGGCCGACCCGGAAGTTCGCGCCGAGCGCCGCTGGAAGCAGCTGACCGGCCAGGGCGAGGCGGTCGAGCTGGCCGATATCGTCGACGACATCAAGAAGCGCGACGCCCGCGATTCCGGCCGCGCCGACTCGCCCATGGTGGCCGCCCCGGACGCCGTCTTGCTGGACACCAGTAAAATGACTATAGAGCACGCCACCGATGCGGCCCGCCGCATTGTCGAGGCGGCGCGCGCCCGCTGGGAGTCCTCCCGGTAAGCAAATCCACCCGCGCCTTTCCCTCGTCGCCGCGGGCAAACACACCGGCGCGGAAACCCGCGCTATCGGTTGCAACCCTTAACCCGACACGGGGACTCCGTCTGGACGCCAAGCGGCTGCCGGGCCCCATGTCATTTGAAGACGAAAGATCAATATGGCTGACGATATGGGCCTCAACCCCTCGCGCGACGATTTCGCCGCGCTGCTCGACCAATCCATGGGCGGGCGCGATTTCATGGAAGGCTCTGTGGTTCAGGGCCAGGTCGTGGGCATCGAGAAGGACTTCGCGATCATCGACGTCGGTCTGAAGACCGAAGGTCGGATCTCGCTGAAGGAATTCGGCCTCGGTGAGGACGGCAAGACCCCGCTCAAGGTCGGCGACACCGTCGAAGTGTTCCTGGAACGCGTCGAAAACGCCATGGGCGAAGCGGTCATCAGCCGCGACAAGGCCCGCCGCGAGGAAGCCTGGACCCGTCTTGAAGGCGTCTATGAGCGCAACGAGCCGGTCATGGGTTCGATCGTCGGCCGCGTGAAGGGCGGCTTCACCGTCGACCTCGGCGGCGCCTCGGCCTTCCTGCCGGGCAGCCAGGTCGACATCCGCCCGGTCCGCGACGTCGGCCCGCTGATGGGCCGCGAGCAGCCGTTCGCGATCCTGAAGATGGACCGCCCGCGCGGCAACATCGTGGTCTCGCGCCGCGCGATCCTGGAAGAAGCCCGCGCCGAACAGCGCACCGAGCTGGTCTCCCAGCTGCAGGAAGGCGAAATCCGCGAAGGCGTCGTCAAGAACATCACCGACTACGGCGCGTTCGTGGACCTGGGCGGCATCGACGGCCTGCTGCACGTCACCGACATGAGCTGGAAGCGCGTCAACCACCCGAGCCAGGTGCTCGCGGTCGGCGACACGGTGAAGGTCCAGATCGTCAAGATCAACCCGGACACGCAACGCATCAGCCTCGGCATGAAGCAGCTGCAGTCCGACCCGTGGGACGGCGTGGAAGCCAAGTATCCGGTGGGCGCGAAGTTCACCGGCCGGATCACCAACATCACCGACTACGGCGCCTTCGTGGAGCTGGAACCCGGTGTCGAAGGCCTGGTCCACGTCTCGGAAATGTCCTGGACCAAGAAGAACGTCCACCCCGGCAAGATCGTCTCGACCTCGCAGGAAGTCGACGTGGTCGTGCTGGACGTCGATCCGTCCAAGCGTCGCGTGTCGCTCGGCCTGAAGCAGGCCATGGACAACCCCTGGGACGCGTTCGTCGCCGCTCACCCGATCGGCTCGACCGTCGAGGGCGAAGTCAAGAACGCCACCGAGTTCGGCCTGTTCATCGGTCTGGAGAACGACATCGACGGCATGGTCCACCTGTCCGATCTGGACTGGGCGGTCGCCGGTGAAGAAGCCATCGCCCGCTACCACAAGGGCGAGATCGTCAAGGCGCGCGTCCTCGACGTCGACATCGAGAAGGAACGCATCAGCCTCGGCATCAAGCAGCTGGCTGGCGATCCCCTGGCTGGCGACGGCTTCCGCAAGGGCCAGACCGTCACCGTCACCGTCACCGAGGTCACCTCGGGCGGCATCGAAGTGAAGTTCGGCGAAGACGACGCCCCGATGACCGCCTTCGTGCGCAAGTCGGACCTGTCGCGCGACCGCGCCGACCAGCGCCCCGAGCGCTTCGCCGTGGGTGACCGCGTCGACGCTCAGGTCACCAATGTCGACAAGGCCGCCCGTCGCGTCTCCGTCTCCATCAAGGCCCTGGAAATGGCCGAGGAGAAGGAAGCCATCGAGCAGTTCGGGTCCTCGGACTCCGGCGCCTCGCTGGGCGACATCCTGGGCGCGGCTCTCCGCGAGAAGGCCCAAAAGGAGTAGGCTTCCGCCTGCACCAATAGGTTGGTGGAGCCCCGTCCGGCATGTCCGGGCGGGGCTTCGTCGTTTTCAGGCGCCGGGTTTGGCGGCGCCGCGACCCGGATCGATAGAGTGAAATGCGGGTCAACCCTTTTCCCGCCTTGAACATCCCAAAGGACTCGACCATGTTCCGACCGCCGCAAGACCGGAACAGGGTATGATCAAGTCGGAACTCATCGCCAAACTCGCCGAAGAGAATCCGCATCTCACGCAGCGCGACATTGAGCGCGTGGTGGGGGTGATCCTGGAGCGCATGATCCTGGCCCTGGAAGAAGGCGGCCGGGTCGAGCTGCGCGGCTTCGGGGCCCTGTCGGTCCGCTCGCGCGACGCGCGCGCCGGTCGCAACCCGCGCACCGGCGAGGCGGTCGACGTCCGCGCCAAGCACGTGCCGTTCTTCAAGAGCGGCAAGGAGCTGCGCGAGCGGCTCAACGCCGACGAATAGGCCCTGCCGCCCGTTCTGGGGCGGTCAGGATTGACCTTTCGCCCCGGATCGCGGGAACCTGAGCCTTGAACCTCAGGAGGCCGCCATGGGCATCTTCAGCGAATTTCGGGAATTCATCGCCCGCGGCAGCGTCATTGACCTGGCCGTCGGTGTGATCGTCGGCGCGGCCTTCAACAACATCACCAAGAGTCTGGTCGAACAGGTGATCATGCCGCCGATTGGCCTGATCACCGGCGGCGTCGACTTCTCGGACATGAAGCTCGTCCTGCGGCCCGACAATCCCGCGACCAAGATCGATGAGCTGGTCGCCATCCAGTACGGCGCCTTCCTCAACACCGTGATCCAGTTCCTGATCGTCGCCTGGGTGGTGTTCCTGCTGGTCAAGGCGGTGAACGCCATGCGCCGCAACGACGCCGCCAAGCCCGAGGCCGAGCAGCCGCCGCCCAGCCACACCGAGGCCCTGCTGATGGAGATCCGCGATCTCCTGAAGGCGCCCGCCGCCAAATAGGCGGGCTCAGCCGGCCTGGAAGGTCCAGATCGGCCCGGACCAGTGCTCGCCGTCGCCGGCCAGCTGCTCCAGCTGCGAGACATTGGCCGCGGCCTCGATGGCGCGCGGCCAGAAGGCCCTGGCCGTCAGGTTGCGCTCGGCCACCGCCACCTCCCAGCGGCCAGGATATTGGGCCAGGATCTGGCGCACCGCCTCGGCCCCACGCCCGCCGCGGCGATATTTCCGGGCGATGAAGAACTCGCCCATGTTGCGCTCCACGCTCCCGCCCCGATGGGAGTGGGTGTTGAGAAGTGCAAAGCCGATCGGCCGGTCGCCGGCCAGGATCAGCAGGGCGTGCCGGTCGGGCGCGGTGAAATGGTCGTCCAGATGGGGCAGTTCGCCCAGGCCGCCCGCCGCGTCGAACTCGAAACGATCGGACTCCGTCGGCTCCAGCTCCGAGAAATCGTAGATATAGAACTGGGCCAGGCCGGCGATCAGAGGCGCTTCCGATGCGGCGGCCTCGCGTACGCTCGTTTTCAGATCCATCCGTCCCGCTCCCTCGCCCTTGCGGCGTCGATACCATGCCCGCGCGCCTTGCGCGCGGCGTGAGGAGTCCCCTAAGCCTCCGACGCGCGGGCCATGCCGGCCGGACGCGAAGCGGGATGACGGGAGCGCGATATGGACGAAGCCTCGACGGCGACGACGGCCGGCTCGTGCCTATGTGGCGGAATCGCCTTTGAGATTTCCGGACCGTTCGAGGCCTTCTTCCTCTGCCACTGCTCCCGCTGTCGCAAGGACACGGGCTCGGCCCACGCGGCCAATCTGTTTTCGAGCACCGCCAAGCTGACCTGGTTGTCCGGCCAGGACTGATCAGGACCTATCAGGCGCCGTCGACGCGCCACCAGCGGAGCTTCTGCGGCGTCTGCGGCTCCGCGGTGCCGGGCCTCCAGTCAGGGGGCGCCCTGCTGGTCGCACCGGCGGGCAGCCTCGACGGCGAGATCGACATCCGCCCCGCCGCCCATATCTGCTTCGCCAGCCGGGCCAGCTGGGATGAGCGGCTTGAGGAGATTCCCCGGATGGACGGACTTCCAGGCTAGGCCGGGATCAGGTTCGCCCTCGGGACCACAAGCCCCGCAAGCCCTTGCGCCAGACCCATCGAACACCCTAATCCCGACCCATGACCGTCACGGCCAAGATCTGCGGAATGAAGACCCCCGAGGCCGTTCAGGCGGCCGTGGACGGGAAGGCGAGCCATATCGGCTTCATCTTCTTCCCCAAGAGCCCGCGCGACATCACGCCGGAGGCCGCCGCGCGCCTGACGCCGCCGGCCCGGGCTAAGAACGTCAAGGTGGTCGCCGTCACGGTCGATCCCGACGACGAGATGCTGGACCGGCTGACCCGCATCCTGAAGCCCGATCTGATCCAGCTGCACGGCCACGAGACCCCGGCCCGCGCCCGCGACGTGGGCCGCCGGACCGGGGCGGGCGTCATCAAGGTGCTGCCGGTCTCCACCGCCCACGACCTGTCGGCCGCCAAGGCCTATGAGGCCGCGGTCGACCACCTGATGTTCGAGGCCAAGGCCCCGGCCGATTCCGAGCTGCCCGGCGGCAACGGCGCGCGCTTCGACTGGAGCCTGATGATGGGCCACCGGTTCCAGCGCCCCTGGCTGCTGGCCGGCGGACTGGACCCCTGGAACGTGGTCGACGCCGTGCGGTTGTCCGGCGCGCCCCTGGTGGACGTTTCCTCTGGCGTGGAGCGCGGACCCGGCTTAAAGGACCCGGCCTTGATCACGGCGTTCCTTGAAGCCGTCCGCCGCGCCTGAACGTATTGCCTGAGCCCCTTCCCAGAGCCGAGTGATAGTGACGTGAACGCGCCGACCCCCGCCCCCAACGATTATTCCGCCTATCCGGACGCCCAGGGCCGGTTCGGGGACTATGGCGGCCGCTACGTGCCCGAGACCCTGATGCCGCTGGTCCACGAGTTGGACGCGGCCTATCGGGCGGCGAAGGCCGATCCCGCCTTCCAGGCCGAGCTCTCCGGCTTCCTGACCCACTATGTCGGACGCCCCAGCCCGCTCTATTTCGCCGAGCGTCTGACCCGGCACTATGGCGGCGCCAAGATCTATCTGAAGCGCGAGGAGCTGAATCACACCGGCTCCCACAAGATCAACAACTGCATGGGCCAGATCCTGCTGGCGCGGCGCATGGGCAAGACCCGGATCATCGCCGAGACCGGCGCGGGTCAGCACGGGGTGGCCTCGGCCACGGTCTGCGCCCGCTTCGGCCTGCCCTGCGTGGTCTATATGGGTGCCGTCGATGTCGAGCGGCAGAAGCCCAATGTGTTCCGCATGAATCTGCTGGGCGCCCGGGTCGAGGCGGTGACCTCCGGCTCGGCCACGCTCAAGGACGCCATGAACGAGGCCCTGCGCGACTGGGTCACCAACGTCCACGACACCTATTACATGATCGGCACGGCGGCCGGCATGCACCCCTATCCGGAGATGGTCCGCGACTTCCAGTCGGTGATCGGCAAGGAAGTGCGCGAGCAGACCCTGGCCGCCGAGGGCCGTCTGCCCGACGCGGTGGTCGCCTGCGTCGGCGGCGGCTCCAATGCCATCGGCATCTTCCATCCGTTCCTGAACGACGAGGGCGTCCGCCTCTATGGCGTCGAGGCCGCCGGCGAGGGCATGGACACCGACCGCCACGCCGCGGCGATCAATGGCGGCCGCCCGGGCGTGCTGCACGGGAACATGACCTATCTGCTGCAGGATCCCGAGGGCCAGATCACCGAGGCCCACTCGATCTCGCGGCCTCGACTATCCCGGCATCGGGCCAGAGCATTCCTGGCTGCACGATGTCGGCCGGGCGACCTATCTGACCGCCACCGACGCTGAGTCTCTGGAGGCGTTCACCCTCCTGGCCCAGCTGGAAGGCATTCTGCCGGCCATCGAGTCCGCCCACGCGCTCGCCCGCCTGGGCGACGTGGTGAAGGACGTCGGCAAGGACGGTATCGTGGTGCTGAATCTTTCCGGCCGCGGCGACAAGGACGTCGCCACCGTGGCCGCCCATCTCGGACGGACGATTTGACCAAGGCTCGTATCGACGCGCGGTTCGCCGCGCTCAAGGCCGAGGGCCGCGCGGCCTTCGTGGCCTATGTCATGGCCGGCGACCCGGACTATGCGACGGGGCTCGAGATCCTCAAGGGCCTGCCGGGCGCGGGCGCCGATGTGATCGAGCTGGGCTTCCCCTTCTCCGACCCCATGGCCGAAGGCCCGCCGATCCAGCGTGCGGCGCTGCGGGCCCTGGACAAGGGCATGACGCTCACCAAGACTCTGCAGATGATTTCCGAGTTCCGGCAGGTCGACCAGACGACGCCGATCATTCTGATGGGCTACGCCAATCCCCTGATCAACCGGGGTTTCGAGACCTTTGCGCGCGACGCTGCGGCGGCCGGCGCCGACGGCCTGATCGTGGTCGACATCCCGCCGGAGGAGGCCGATCCCCTGGCCGACGCGCTCGACGCCGAACAGATGTCGCTGTTGCTGCTGTCGACGCCCACCAGCGACGACGCGCGGCTGAAGATCATCCAGAAGCGCACCTCCGGCTTCGCCTATTATGTCTCGGTGGCCGGCGTCACCGGGGTGAAGGAGGCCGATGCGGCGGTCGTCGCCCCCCATGTCCAGCGGGTCCGCGCGGCGAGCGGCCTGCCGGTCTGCGTGGGCTTCGGCATCCGCACGCCGGAGCGCGCCGCGGCGGTCGCCCGGGTGGCGGACGGGGTCGTGGTCGGCTCGGCCCTGGTCGAAGAAGTCGCCGAAGCTCTGGCGGTCAACGAAACCGTGACCGCCCGGGTGCTTTCCAAAGTCGATTCCTTGGCTAAGGCTGTGCGTTCCGCGCGAGTCGAAAGCCTCACGGTGTAAGACCCCATGGCGATGGCTGAACAGCGAAACGACAAGGCCGGCAAGACTCCGGCGTCCACGACCCCGCGTGAGCGCGGCGGGTGGCTGGCCAAGATCGCGCCCGGCGTGCGCAATCTGGTCGCCAAGCGCGAGACGCCTGAGAATCTGTGGGTCAAATGCCCCGACACTGGGGAGATGATCTACCGCTCGGACCTGGAGGCGGCCCTGTGGGTCACCCCGTCCGGCAGCCACATGCGGATCGGCGCGGCCCAGCGCCTGCGCTACACCTTCGACGACGGAAAGTTCGAGCCGATCGAGGCCCCCAAGGTCGTCGAGGACCCGCTGAAATTCCCCGACGAGCGGCCCTATGGCGATCGCCTCAAGGCGGCCCGCAAGGCGACCGGCGCCCATGAGGCGCTGAGCTCGGGCTACGGGACCATCCAGGGCCAGCCGGCCGTGGTCTCGGTCCAGGACTTCAGCTTCATGGGCGGTTCGCTCGGCATGGGCGTGGGCGAGGCCTTCATCAAGGCCGCGCAGGAAGCCGTCCGCCGTGAGTGCCCCTATGTGATCTTCACCGCCGCCGGCGGCGCGCGCATGCAGGAGGGCACGCTCGCCCTGATGCAGATGGCCCGCACCACCCTGGCGCTGAACGAGGTCAAGGCCGCGGGCCTGCCCTATATCGTCGTGCTCACCGACCCGACGACGGGCGGGGTCTCGGCCTCCTACGCCATGCTGGGCGACATCCACCTGGCCGAGCCCAACGCCATGGTCGCCTTCGCCGGCCGCCGGGTGATCGAGCAGACCATCCGCGAGGTGCTGCCGCCGGGCTTCCAGCGCGCCGAGTTCCTGGTGGAGCGCGGCATGATCGACCGGGTGGTGACCCGCGCCGAGATCCCGTCCGTGCTGGGCTCGCTGCTCAAGACCCTGATGATGGGTCGCGACCACACCAAGGCCGCCTGACCTTCCCCTTCGAACCGGCAGACCGCGATGTATGACCCCATCCGCGCCTCGGACGCGGTGATCCAGCGTCTGCGCGCCAATCACCCGTCGCTGATCGACCTGACCACCGGCCGGGTGGAGCGGCTGCTCGCGGCCCTGGGCCATCCGGAACGGCGGCTGCCGCCGGTGATCCATGTGGCCGGGACCAATGGCAAGGGCTCGACCGTGGCCTATCTGCGCGCCATCGCCGAGGCCGCAGGCCTGAAGGTTCACGCCATCACCTCGCCGCACCTCGTCCGGTTCGCCGAACGCATCCGGGTGGCCGGGACCCTGATCAGCGACGAACGCCTCGACGAACTGACCGACCGCCTGGAGGCGGCCAACGCCGGCCAGCCGATTAGCTTCTTCGAGATCACCACGGTCCTGGCGCTTGAGGCCTTCGCCGACACCCCGGCGGACCTGTGCATCGTCGAGGTGGGGCTGGGCGGCCGGTTCGACGCCACCAATGTGTTCGACGCCCCGGCGGTCAGCGTCATCACCCCGGTCGACTACGACCACCTTGAGATGCTGGGTCCGGAGCTGGACAAGATCGCCTGGGAGAAGGCCGGGATCATCAAGGCCGGCCGGCCGGTGGTCTCCGCCCGCCAGATGATGGAGGCCGAGGACGTGATCCTGGCCGAGGCGGTGGCGCTGGGCGCGCCGGTCACCCTGATGGGCCGCGACGCCGACGCCTGGGCCGAGCGCGGCCGGCTGATGGTGCAGGTGGGCGAGCGCCATCTCGACCTGCCCGCCCCGTCGCTGTTCGGCACGCACCAATTCGACAACGCCGGCCTGGCGGTGGCGGCCATTCTCACCCTGAACGATCCGCGCATCGACGAGGCGGCGATCGCCAAGGGGGTCGCCTCGGCCGTCTGGCCCGCCCGCTTCCAGCGCCTGACCGCGGGCCCGCTCGGCGCGCTTGCGCAGGCCCGGGGCGCGGACCTGTGGCTGGACGGCGGGCACAATCCGCATGCGGGCCGGGCCCTGGCGGAGTCCGTGCGGGGCCTGGTGGCGCGCGATCCGCGGCCGCTGGTGCTGGTGTCGGCGATGTTCGCCCGCAAGGATTCGGTGGGCTTCTTCGCGCCCTTCGCCGAGCTGAACCCCCAGGTCTTCGCGACCAGCTTCGACTCGCCCAACGCCGCGACCGCCGAGGACATCGCCCTGGCCGCGCAGCAGGCGGGGCTGAAGGTCGAGACGGTGGCGGACGTGACCGAGGGTGTGCGCCGCGCGCTCGCCCTGCCCGGCCCGCCGCCCCATGTCCTGGTCTGCGGCGGCCTGCATTTCGCCGGCGAGGTCCTGGCCCTCAGCCCCGAGACCTGGCCGAGCTGAAGGTCAAGCCGTTCGGGCGACCAGGGCCTTCAGGTCCGCCGCCATCCGGGCCATGACCCCGGCCCAGTCGCCGTGCCGATCCTGGCGATAGAGGGTGACGGCGTCGTACCAGGGGCTGTCGGCGCGATCCCACAGCCAGCGCCAGTCGGTGCCGGCCCAGGGATAGGGGATCCAGCAGGGAACCCCGAGCGCGCCGGCCAGATGGGCGGGGGCCGTGTCGACCGAGACCACCAGGTCCAGCTGGGCCATGATCGCCGCCAGATCCCCGAAATCCTCGCGCGGAACCTGGAGATCGATGATCCGGGCGCCGCAATCGCGCAGGGGCGCCAGGGCCTCCGGGCTGGGCAGCGACCGATAGCGGTCGCGCGGCTGGTTCGGGTTGCCATGCCAGACCACGCCGACATTGAACCCCGGCGCCGCGAACCCAGACCATTTCGCCTGGCGTCCGGCGGGTACGGCCAGATAGGGCGCGCCGGACAGGGTCTCCAGGCTCACACCCAGGCGGCCGGGCAGGGAGGCGGGATAGACCCAGTAGTCGTGCGGCGGGACCGACGCCTCCGCATCGACGACGATGATCTCGTCGGCGAGGTCGGCCATCAGCGGGGCCAGCAGCCGTCGGCTGGCCAGGGTGACCTTGGCGGCCCCGCGCCGCCTCAGCGCCGGTGCGAAGCGAGCGAACATGATCTCGTCGCCCAGGCCCTGCTCGATGGTGATGAGGATGGAGCGGCCGGCCAGGTCTTCGCCGCGCCACATGGGGAATTTGGTCAGGGGGGCGGAGACCCCCTCGCCGGGGACCTCGAGCCTTGCCTCATAGAGCGGCCAGCCCTCGGCCCAGCGGCCCAGGCTCAGCAGCAGATGCCCCAGATGCAGGCGGGCGCGCGCGTGGTCCGGCGCCAAGCGCAGGGTCTCGCGATAGGCGGCCTCGGCCTCGGCCCACCGATGGGCGGCGCGGCAGGCGTTGCCGAGATTGAAGCGGATGTCGGGGTGGGCGGGGGCGGCCCGGGCGGCCTCCTCCAGCAGGGCGACCGCCTCGTCGAAACGGTCCAGCCCGCGCAGGACGGAAGCCAGATTGGCCAGGAGCGGCGCGTCCCGGCGACGGGCGAGGACCGCGCGATAGGCGGCCTCGGCCTCGGCCAGCCGACCCTGGCGATGCAGGGCGGCGGCCGCTTCATACTGCCGTCGGGCGACGTCTGGCTCGGACATGGTCCGACGCTAGACGACCGCCCGGCGCAAGACGAGCCGGGTCAGATCCCGGCTTCGTTCAGCCATTCGACGATCTTCTGCTTGGGCATGGCGCCGACCTTCATCGAGGTCATCTGGCCATCCTTGAACAGCATCATGGTCGGGATGCCGCGCACGCCGTAGCGCGAAGGGGTGGTCGGCGATTCTTCAATGTTCAGCTTGGCCACGGTGACCTGGGCGCCCAGCTCGGCGGCGATCTGCTCCAGGGCCGGGGCGATCTGCTTGCAGGGGCCGCACCATTCGGCCCAGAAGTCGACCAGCACAGGCTTGCCGGATTGGAGGACGTCCTTCTCGAAGGACTCGTCGGTGACCGCTACGGTGCTCATCTAAAGCTCCCTTTGACGCCGATCCGCAACGCGCGGCGGGCGTGTTTCGCTCCGCCATATGGGCGGCCCATATCCCCGTATCAACCGTTACGACCAAGCTCCGCAAGGGTTTCGGCGATGAGTATTTCTGGGATGGGCATCAGCTTGGGCCCGTCGGTCCACACCAGGGCCGCCTCGATCGCGCGCCCGGGGAACACATCGGCCAGCACCCCGGCATAGAGCGCCATCTGGCGCAGATAGGCGGGATCAGCGGCCTCGATGCGGTCCGGGGACGGACGGTTGGTCTTGAAGTCGGCCACCAGCACCCGGTCGGGCAGCACCACCAGCCGGTCCAGCCGGCCGGAAATGGCCAGGCCCGGGGGCAGGGCGGCCGCGGTTCCGGCCACCGCCACCTCGGCGCGGGAACCCGGACCGAACACCTCGGCGAATCGGTCGTCGTTCAGCACGCCCATGGCCGCGGCGATCATCTCGTCGGCCTGGTCGGGGGCGAGGTCGGGCTCGCGGGCCAGCATGCGCCGTGCCGCCGCCTCGCGGCCGGCGGGCTCCAGGTCGGGCAGCACCTGCAGCAGGCGGTGAATCAGTTCGCCGCGCCGGAACCGGCCCAGGCCCCGAGATCGGGCCAGGGGCGAGGCGGCGGGAGCGACGGCGTCCTCTCCCAGATCCGAGGGCGAAGCGTAGCGGGCGAAGGCTTCCTGGGCCGCGGGCTCCGAGGTCCAGGCTGGCGCGGGCGCGACAGCCTCGCCGGAGGCGGTCGGGCGATCAAGGGTTCTGGGGTCGGCCGAACCGCTGGAATTCCATCTCGCCCGAGCGGACCGGGCGCACCTGGGGCGCAATGTCGGGATGGGCCATGGCGTCGTTCAGCGCCCGCCACCAGCCCTTCAGCGTCTCCTCCTTGGCGTTGGAGGCGATGCGGCCGCAGAGCACCAGCCGGTCGCGGGCGCGGGTCAGCGCCACATAGAGCAGGCGGAAGGCCTCCTCCTCGTCCTTGCGCGCCCGGCGTTCGCGGGCGGCCGCCGCGGCCGGGCCGTCGGCCTTGGTCGAGGACGACCACAGGAAACCTCCTGCCTCGGTCTCCAGGAGCGGCGAGCCGCGGGCGGTGCGGCTGAGCGTCGTCTCCGGCAGGAAGACGATCGGCGCCTCCAGCCCCTTGGCGCCGTGGGCGGTCATGACCCGCACCTCGTCGCGGCCGGCCTCCAGCTCGCGCTTGACCATGATGTCGAGGCTGACCAGGGCGGCGGCCAGGCTCTCCAGGTCCTCGATCCCCCGCTGCTCGGCGGCCAGCACCTGGGCCAGGAACTCGTCCAGCGCATCCTGGGCCTCGGCCCCCAGCCGGCGCAGGATCCGCGCGCGCTGGGTGCGGCCGGCCCCGTCGCGGGCCCCCAGCAGGTGGGAATAGAACTCGAACGGCCGCCGCCTGGCGGCCTCGCTCCGCGCCAGGGTCAGGAAGGCCAGCGCCTCGCCCCATTCCGGCCGCTCGTCCGCGCGATCGGTGAGCCGGGTCCAGAGCGGCGTCTTCCCGCGCCCGAAGGCGAGCGCATAGAGGCTGTCGTCGTCGATGTCGCAGAAGGGGCTCTTGAGCAGGGCCGCGAGGGTCAGGTCGTCGTCGGGGAACTGGACGAAGCGGGCCAGAGCCAGCAGGTCGTCGAACAGGATGTGCTCGGAGAGCGCCAGCCGGTCGGCGCCGGCCACCGGGATTTCGCGACGCTTAAGCGCCCGCAGGATCTCCTCGAACAGCGCCTTTCGTCGGCGGACCAGGATCAGCACGTCGCCGGGGGTCGCGGGCCGCCAGACCCGGCGGTCCTTGTCGAACACCGCATCGCCCCGGGCGATCAGGGCGGCGATCTCGCCGGCGATGCGCTCGGCCAGGCGGCGGTTGGCGGAGGTCTCGGCGACCTGGTCCAGCGGCGCGTCCCAGGCCTCGCGGTCCTCGCCGGGAACCTCGCGTTCGAGCGGCCAGAGATCGACGCAGCCGGCGTCGGTCTTGCGCATGGCCTCGTGCAGGATCGGCTCCGGATCGCCTCCGGCGCCCTGGCGGGGCAGGATGGCGGCGGCCCGTTCCGGCGCGGCGAAGGCGGCGTCGACGAACTTCAGCACCTCCGGCGTCGAGCGCCAGGAGGCCAGCAGATCGACCCGCTCGAACCTCTGGCCGGCGCCGGCCGCGCGGTCGCGGTGGTGCTCGAACTCCTGGATCAGGATCTCCGGCGCCGCGCCCTGGAAGGAATAGATCGACTGCTTCTCGTCGCCGACCACGAACATGTTGCGGGTCAGGCCGCCTCGGGTCGGCAGGCCCTCGCCCGAGAAGAACTCGCCGGCCAGGGCGCGCACGATCGCCCACTGGTCGGGGGCCGTGTCCTGGGCTTCGTCGACCAGCATGTGGGCGATGCCGCCGTCGAGCTTGTAGAGCACCCAGGCGGCCTGGGGCCGAAGCGCGGTGAGGTCGCGGGTTTTCTCGATCAGGTCGGCGAAGTCGAGCCCGCCCACCGCCGCCTTCTCGAACCGGTAGGCGGTCAGATAGGCGTCGGCCAGTGCGAGCGCATAGGCCGTGTCCCAGGCGACGCTGGCGCTGGCGGCGCGTTCGCGCGCGGCGGCCAGCCGGTCCTGCTCGGCCAGCAGGCCTTCGCGCAAGTCCTCCCGCGACTTCAGGCCCGAGGTCTTGGCGACCCAGGTCGCCGGCGTGCCGGCCTGGGTGAACAGGGCCCCGACGGCCTCGTCAAAGGTCGCATCCGGATTGGCGGCGACCTTGGCCAGCTTGGCGGAATTGGTCTGGTCCTGCTTGCCGCCCTCGCTGAGCAACTGGGCGGCGGCCCGCCACAGGCCGCGGTCCAGATCGGCCATGGCCTCGGTCAGCAGGACCTGCGGATCCTCCGCCTGGTCGAAGCCGCAGACCCGCCAGACATCGGCCACGGCGCCGGCGAACCCGCCCTGGGCCTCGAGATAGGCGGTCAGCCGTCCGCGCTGGGCCTCGAAGGCGGCGAACATCGATTGGAAGCTCTGATAGTCGAGCGCGACGGAGAACCGGGCATAGGCCTCTGCGACCGCGCCCTCGCCCTTCAGGGCGTGGCGGGCGACCGCCTTGCGGGCGGCGGCGGCCACGGCGGCGCTGGCGGCGTCGTCCATCACCCGGAAGCCCGGCGACACCCCCGCCTCCAGGGGGAAGCGCCGCAGCAGCTTTTCGCAGAAGGCGTGGATGGTCTGGATCTTCAGCCCGCCGGGGGTCTCCAGCGCGCGGGCGAACAGGGCGCGGGCGGCGGACAGGCGCTCGCGGTCATAGCTTTCGACCTCGCGACCCTCCAGCTCGGCGAGCCGGGCGCTGAGGCGGGCGTCGTCATAGACCGACCAGTCGCCGAGCAGGCCGAACAGGCGGCGCTGCATCTCGGCCGCGGCGGCCTTGGTGTAGGTCACGCACAGGATGGTCTCGGGCTCGGCGCCGGCCAGCAGCAGCCGGGCGACCCGGTCGATCAGGGTCTTGGTCTTGCCCGATCCGGCGTTGGCGGTGACGAAGACCGATAGGCCGGGATCGGCGGCGATGCGCTGCGGGTCGCTCATTCGCCGTCCCCGTCCTCGCCGCTGGCCGACCATTCGAACACCCGGGCCAGGTGGTCGTAGTCGCTGGCGTAGGTCTTCACGAACTGCGGGGCGGTGCGCGAGGCGTAGGGCTGGGCCGGATCGTCATAGCGGTTGATCAGGAGCGCCAGGCCCTCAAGCGCCTTGATGGCGGCCTCTTCGCTCTCTTCGCCGGCGTGGGCGCGGGTCTCGACCCGGCCGGCGGGCTTGCGGCCGGTGACCTCCAGATAGGTCAGGTCGCCGGGGCTGGGATAGCCGAGGCCCTTGAACCCGCCATGGGTCAGGATCGCCGCGGTCAGGGTCAGCTGGGGCGAGAAGCCGGTGCGGACCTGTTTCTCGGACGGGGCGGCGCCGGTCTTGTAGTCGAGGATGTGGCCGAAGCCCTTGGGGTCGATCTCGATGCGGTCGGCCTTGGCGGTGACGGTGAAGGCCCCGCCGGGCAGATCCAGCACATGGCGGCCTTCCAGTTCGACATGGATCGCGCGGCCGTCGGCGCGGCGCTCGCGCTCCAGGCCCATCACCCATTCGGCGGCTTCCCGGGCCAAGGCCGTCTCACGGGCCAGGGACTCCTCGGGCATGCCCTCCTGGCGGAGGGCCGCGAGATAAAGTCCTTCGAAGATCGCCGCCCCGTCCGCCGGGACCGGGCCGGGATAGGCCTTGGCGAACTGCTCGAAGGCGGAGTGGATGGCCGTGCCGCGGGCGCGGGAATCGATCTGCTCGTCTGGTCGCTGCAGGGGGTAGAACCGCAGGATGTCGCGCGCCCAGACGGCGTAGGGGTCACGGGTCAGGGCCTCGACCCGGGTCACGGCCATCTGGCGCGGCCGATCGCCCAGCGGCGGAGTCGGCGCCGGGCGCTTGGCGGGCCTGTAGCCCTCGGGCGCGTCCAGAGACCGGGCCCATTCCAGCACCTCGGGACGGCCGGCGATCGTGACCGCCGCGCCACGGGCGAGGGTCTCCAGCCGCCAGAGCCAGCGGGATTTGACCGCCGGCCCGCCCTCGCGGCGCTCGGTGTGCAGCAGCACCACCTCGGCGGCGCAGGCGGCCTGGGCGAAGTCGTGGGCGGCCAGGCCGACCCGGCGCTCCGGCGGCGGCAGGCCGAGCCGCGTGCGCATGGGCCGGGACAGGAAGGGATCGATGGGCGCGCCCTGGGGCCAGACGCCTTCCTCCAGCCCCGCCACGATCAGCCGGTCGGCGCGGGTCAGACGGGCCTCGATGGCGCCGAGGATGCGCAGGCGCGGATGGGTGGCCCCGCCGGTGCGCACGGTCTCGCCGGCCATCAGGCGCTGGACCAGTTCGGCGAAGCTGCGGGCGGTCGTCTCTGGCAGACCGGCGGAGTCCTCGATCAGGCCGGCGAGCAGACGGGCCAGGGCCTCGCCCTCATGGCCGGACCACAGGGCGCCTGTTGCGCCCATGGCGTCGGCGGCGAGGCCTTCCAGGGTCATGGCCAGCGCCCGGGCAGCGTCGGCCGGCGGGCCCTCGGCGATCCCGAGCACCGGCCCAAGGGCGGCCTTCAGGCGGTCGAGCAGCTCACGGGCTTCAGCCGGGCAACGGTCCTCCAGCTCGGTCCAGACGGTGCGTCGGGGCCCGCGCAGGACCTTGAGCTCCAACAGGGTGCGGGCCTGCGCCAGGTCCTCGGGCGCGAGCCCCAGCCGCACCAGGGGGTGCTTGAGGATGGCCAACAGGGTGACGGGGTCGAGGGGATCGACCAGGGCGCGGCCGACCAGTCCGGCCAGCACCCCGCAGGGGGCGCCGGCCAGGGCCTGGCCGGCGGAGCTATCGGCGCCGACGCCCCATCGGGCCAGCTTGGCGGCGACCCGGCGGGCGAGGTTCTGGTCGGGGGCCACCAGGGCGGCCGTGCGGCCGGGAACCTCCAGCGCCTCGCGCAGCAGCAGGGCGGCGACCGTGGCGGCCTCGTCCTCGGTGCGGGCGGTGAGGATCGAGAGGCCCTTCAGCCCCTCGGCGATCGGATCGACCCCGTCGACCTGACCCTCCTCGCGCAGGGCGGCGATGGCGGTCAGCCAGTCGGCGGTGGCCTCGGCCGGGCGCAGGGCCTCGTTGATCACCCGGCGACGCCAGCGGCCCTGGCTCTTGAAGCTCTCGGAGGCCGGCCAGGTGCGGACGTCATCGCGGGTCAGGCCGGCGCGGGTCAGCAGCCGCTTCATGGCGCCTTGCGGATGCTGCTCGCCGACCTGGGCCCAGGCGGAATCGGCCAGGGCGTCGTCGAGGCCGGGCAGGACCACGGCCCCTTGGGGCGCCTGGGCGATGACCGCCAGGAGGTCGGCGGTGGCGGGCGCGGTGCCGGTGGAGCCGGCGGCGATCAGCACGCCCTTGGGCGGATCGATCCGCCACTTCTCGGCTAGGGACCTCAGCAGGGCCACGCGGCGGGCGCTGACATCCACCAGACCCAGGGCCGCGAGCCGCCTTGGCCATTCGTCCAGCGCCATCTCCAGGAATTCGCGGGAGATCTTCCAGTGCTCGGCCAAGTCGGCCTCGACCAGGTCGGCCAGGCCCTTGTCGGCCGAGACCTCCTCGATCTGCAGGCTGTCGAGGAAGGCGCCCAGCGCATCGGCCAGCTCCAGGGCGGCGGGGGCGTCGAGGTCGCGGCCGAGCGCGCCCTCGTGGGTCTTGACCAGTGCAATCAGCTCGAACCGGCGACGCAGGGGAGCGATGGCGGCCGGCAGGTCGACGGCCAGGTCACCGGGCTCGAAGGGCGGCTCGCCCTCGTCGAGGTCGCCCAGCGGGCGGATCTGTGGGGGCAGGACGGCGCGCCCGCCGCCGGCGGCCACAAAGGCGTCGGCCAGGGACCGGGCGCCGCGCCGGGTGGGGGTGAGCACCACGGCCTGGGACAGGGTTTCGGGGCCCAGCGGGGCCAGGGCGTCATAGAGCCCCTGGGCGAGGTCCTGCACGAAGGGACGGTGCGCCGGGATGCTGAACCAGCGCGGGGCCGGTCCGGTGAGCAGGGGGCGCGGGCTCACGTCAGCCGCGCTTCCGCGGCCTCCCGCGCCTTGGGGTCGCCGACGTGCAGCCAGAAGGCGTCCATCACCACGCCATAGATGCGGCCCTCGTCCTGCAGCCGCCACCAAAGCGGCAGGATGGAGAAGGGCCCGTCCGGCTGATCGTCCAGCAGCTGGGGCTTCATGATCTGGAAGCCGATATTGGCGAGCGGCGCGGGATTGGCGTCATCGGCCATGTGGGTGATGCGGCCCTCGGCGTCCATGCGGAAGCCGCGGGGGCCTTCCAGCCCGATGCCCTGGTCACGGGGGACCAGCAGCAGCAGCATGTCCATGCGCTCCGGATCCCAGGCCCGTTTCATGGCCTCCAGCGGCGGGGTCTCGCCGCCCACCCAGAGCGAATCGATATTGGCCACCAGGATCGGGTCCTCGCCGATCAGATGGCGGGCGGCCTTGATGCCCCCGCCGGAGTCCAGCAGGCCGGCGCGCTCGTCGGAGATGACGATTTTCGGCGCGGCCGTCCGCTTGGCGAGGTGCGCCTCCATCTGGTCGGCGAAGTGGTGGACATTGACGATGGCGGTCTGGACCCCGGCCTCGGCCAGGCGGTCCAGCACATGGTCGATCAGCGGTTTGCCGGCCACCTCGACCAGGGCCTTGGGGCGGTCGTCGGTGAGCGGGCGCATGCGCGAGCCGATGCCGGCGGCCAGCACCATGGCGATCTTCGGCCCGGGCGTCGTCATTGGCGGGACTCCGCCGGCACATGGGCGTCGAACCAGGCCTTGAGGTCCGCAAGCGACGGATCGGCGAGGCAGAGATCCAGATAGCCCCAGAGCCTCGGCATGAAGGCGGCGTAGCGCGGCTTGCCGTCCCGGAACACCAGCCGGGCGAAGATGCCCAGGATGCGGCTGATATTGAGCGCGCCCAGCGCGTGATAGTCGGCCAGGAACGCCTCGCGGTCGAGGTCCGGGCGCAGGGCGAAATAGCGGTCGAGCGACGCGGCCTCCCGCTCCGGCGTCACGTCGCGCCGGGCGTCGTGCAACAGCATGGACATGTCCCAGGCGGGATGGGCGCGCACTGCGTCCTGGAAGTCCAGCAGACCCACCCGGGCGGGCCCTGTCCGGTCCGGCAGCCAGATCAGGTTCTCGGCGTGATAGTCGCGGTGGCAGAAGACGCTGGCGCCGGCCGCCCCGCGCGCGATGATCGGCGCCCAGATCGCGTCCCACTGGGCGACGGCTTCGGCTGTGAAGGCGAGCTCGGTCTTCAGCTTGGGCAGCCATTCCGGCAACAGGTCGCCGGCGGTCTTCAGCGCCACGGCGTCATAGTCGAGCAGGGGCCAGGCCAGACCGTCATGCTCCAGCACCGGGGGCGCGGTCGCCTCGTGCAGGCGGACCAGGGCCTCGATGGCGGCGTCATAGAGCGGGGCCTCATCCTGGCCCTCCAGGATCAGGCTGGCGAACAGGCCGTCGCCCAGGTCTTCCAGCACCGCCAGGCCGTTGGCGGCGTCCTGGGCGAGGATGGCCGGCGCCGACAGGCCCTGCGCCTTCAACCAGGCGGCGACGGTGACGAAGGCGTCGACCCGACCGGCGGCCAGGCGGGCCAGCGCATTATAGCCTGCGGCCTGGCGCTCGGCCGGGGTCATGGCGGGCGTGCAGGGTTGCGTCTCGGCGCTGGGCGGCTGGTCCATGAAGATCAGGCTGCCGCCCGCCGCGGGATAGAGCCGCTCATAGGCCCGCGTGGAGGCGTCGCCGGCCAGGGGTTGGCGGCGCGCGTCGGCCAGGCCGTGGGCGGCCAGGAACCCGGCCTTCAGGGTCTCACGATCCGAGCTCAAGATCCCTCCAGACGCCATGGGGCACGAGCCGCGCCCGGCGCGCCTCCCCGTCGAGCGCAATGTCTATATCAAGTCGGTCGGCCGGCAGCTGGCCTTCCAGCCTTTGCGGCCATTCGATCAGGGCCGCCCCGTCCTCCAGCGCCTCGTCCAGCCCGATCTCGTAGGCCTCGTCAGGCGAGGTCAGGCGGTAGAGGTCGAAGTGGGCGACAGGGAAGTCTTTGCCCTCGTAGAACTGAACCAGGGTGAAGGTCGGGCTGGGCACGTCCTCGTCGGGCGTGGTCAGGGTGCGGATCAGGGCCCGGGCCAGGGTCGACTTGCCGGCGCCCAGGGGGCCCGAGAGGCAGATGGCCGAACCGGGCCTGAGCGCCCGCGCCAGGGTCGCGCCCAGGGCCTGGTCGCGGCCTCGTCGGCGAGGCGCAACTCAAGTGGGGCGGCGGTCGTCATGCGTCGAACATGCCCTTGGCGCCCGGCCGGGGCAAGGGGGCGCGGGCAAGCGCGCGATTGAGAATTGCGCCCGTCCGGGTTAGGCGGGGCCATGGCCTCCCCGCTCAACGCCGCCTATCAGGCCCGACTGGCCTCCGGCGCCCTGCGCCCCGATCCCGCCCAGGCTCAGGGCCTGAAGGCGCTCGTGCGCCTGGAGGACGACCTCGCCCAGGCCGAGCCGTCGGGATTCTCCGCCTTCTTCCGCAAGCCCGAGGGCCAGAGAGGCGTCTATCTCTGGGGGCCGGTGGGGCGCGGCAAGTCCATGCTGATGGACCTGTTCTTCGAGATGGCCCCGGTGGCCAAGAAGCGCCGGGTCCACTTCCATGTGTTCATGGGCGAGATCCACCGGCTGATCGACGCCTGGCGCAAGGGCGACGCTGCCGCCCGCAAGGCCCGGTTCGGCCAGCACAAGGGCGACGACCCCATCGCGCCCGTCGCCGACGTGGTGATCGCCGAGAGCCGGCTGCTGTGCTTCGACGAATTCCAGGTCACCGACATCGCCGACGCCATGATTCTCGGCCGGCTGTTCGAGGCCCTGTTCGCCCGCGGCCTGACCCTGGTGGCGACCTCCAACCGGGTCCCCGACGAGCTCTACAAGAACGGCATCAACCGCCAGCTCTTCGTCCCCTTCATCGACCTGCTGAAGACGAAGATGGAGGTGGTGAGCGTGGCCGGCGGCCATGACTACCGCCTCGACCGCCTGCGGGCTGCGGGGACCTGGTTCTCGCCCTCCGATCCCGACAATCAACGCAGCTTCCTGGCCCTGTGGCGCGACCTGCTGGACGGGGCCGAGGAGGTCGGCGAGACCGTCGAGGTGCTGGGCCGCAAGATCCACCTGCCGCACGCCGCCGGCGGCATGGTGCGGGCGAGCTTCATGAGCCTCTGCGCCGTGGCGCTCGGCCCCAACGACTATGTGGCGATCGCGCCCGGTTCCACACGATTTTCCTGGAAGATCTGCCGAAGCTGACCGCCAACCGGCGGGAGGAGGCGCGCAGATTGGTGATCCTGATCGACGCCCTCTATGAGGCCAAGACCAAGCTGATCGTCCTGGCCGAGGCCGATCCGGACAAGCTTTATCCGGAGGGCGACGGCGCCTTCGAATTCGAGCGCACGGCCTCGCGCCTGCAGGAGATGCGTTCGGCCGACTGGCTGGCCGAGGCGGACTAAGCGATCGCGGGCTGGCGCGCGTAGTAGCCCCGCAGCATCAGCAGCGTCGCCACCGCGCCGCCCAGCGAGATCAGCAGGGTGTGGTTCAGGGGAACGCCGAGCGCGAGCAGGCCGGCGGCGGTGAAGCAGCCCAGGCCGCAGCCCAGGTCGAACCCGCCTTCCGTCGCCATGTGGAAGCGAAGCGTGCAGGGCGAGGCCTTGGAGAGGTTGTAGACCGCGGTCATCAGGGTCGGCGTGTGCAGGCAGGTGACCAGGGCGCCCATGGCGTTGGCCGCCAGCGCGAGCGCCGGCGTCGTCGCCCCGGCCCGGGCGAACAAGGTCACGGTGAGCGCGATGAACGCCACCCAGACCGCGCGGCGGCCATGGCCGGCGTCAATGTGGCGGCCGAGCGCCAGGCCCAGGACCGCGCCGGCGGTCGCGGCCAGCGCCATGGCCCCGCCATAGGCCGTGAAGCTGCGGCCCAGCCCCTGGAACAGGGTGATCTGCCAGACCCAGTAGAAGCCTGAGGCGATCCAGCCGTCGGAGGCGAACAAGGCGACTCCCAGCCGGGCCGCGGCCAGGACGCCGGGCGCGGCCGGGGGCACCTCGACCTTGGGGGTTCCGAGCAGGGGCAGGGCGGCCAGGCCCTGGGCGACCGCGGCGAGGCCGAAGGCCCAGAACGGGCCGTGGGTGGTCAGCAGCCAGCCGCCAAGCACCGGGCCGGTGATCTCCACGGCGCGGGCCACCGCCTCGCGGGCGCTGACCTGGTGGCCGCGATGCTCGGCGTCGCCCATGACGGCGAAATAGGCGTGGTAACTGGTCCAGTAGAGGGTCTCGCCCACCGAGGAGACGACCAGGGTGGCGACCAGCATGGGCCCGACCCCGTGGACCTGGGCCAGCAGCAGATACTGTACGGCTGAGAACAGGCTGCCGGTGATCAGCACCCCGCGCAGGCCGATGCGCTTGCCGATCGGCAGGACCAGGGGCCGCATCAGGAAACGGCCGAACAGGATCAGGGCCATGGCGCAGAGCACGGCGGCGACCGACAGCCCCGCCTGCAGGAGGTAGACGGCGAAGAACACCCCGCCCAGCGACATGGCGAGCGTGTGCAGGGCGTAGTGCAGATTGACGAGATTGACGGTGCGGTTGCCGAGATAGGCCATGCGTCGTTCCTGGCCGGCGGTCTCGGCTTCGCCGGCCAGGGTAGGGGAGGCGGCCCGCCCTGTCATCCAGCAGGCGGGGCGTCTGCGCACCTCAGTCGCGGTCGGGGGCCCCGAGCGGGAAGTAGTGACGATAGGGCCGGGCCTCGTCCACGACCCGGACGATCGAGGGCCGGGCCAGCAGGCGGGCGCGATAGGCCCGCAGGTTGGCGAACCCCGCCCCGATCTGATGGACCCAGTCGGCGTAGAAGAGGGCCGGGGCGGCGGCGCAGTCGGCCAGACTGAATTGTCCGTCCGCGGCCCAGTCGCGGCCCTCCAGCCAGGCGTCGAGCCAGGCGTAGATCTTGTCGAGCTGGGCGTTCACGTCGGCGGCCAGGGCGGCGTCACGGCGCTCGGGCGGCAGGAGGGCATCGTTCACCCGCCGCTGCATCTGGCCCATGACATGGTTGTCGAAGATCCGGTCGAGCATGCGGACCTCGATCGCGGCGTCCGGATCGGCGGGGATCAGCCGGACCGGGCCGGGGTGATGGATCTGCAGGTGCTCGATGAGGGTCGAGGATTCCAGGATCGTCCGGTCGCCGTCGACCAGGACCGGAAACTTGCCGAGCGGCCAGAGCTTCAGCAGCTGGGGCATCCCATCGGGGTTGGCGGGATCGACGTTCGCGAACTCGAAGGCGGTCCCGTTCTCATAGAGCGGGATCAGGGCCTTCCAGGTGTAGGACGAGAAGGGGTGGCCGTAGAGGGTGAGCGTCATGGGCGGCTCCGGGGTTAGGGATTGACGGCGCGCGCGGCGGCCGGAGGACTGCGAAGACTTTCGACCAGGTCGCGGGCGAACGGGCGCAGGGCGTCGAGGTTGCGGACCACGAGGGTCAGGTCGCGCACCGCCCAGTCGTCGTTCAGCTCGACCACGCTTAGGCCCACCGTGCCGGCGACCCGGGCGGCGGTGGTGTGGGGCACGATCCCGATGCCGACGCCCGCCTCCACCAACCGGCAGACGGCGTCGAAGCTGCGCAGCTGCACCCGCAGGATCAGGCTGCGGCCCAGGCGCGCGGCCTTGCCGGCCAGGAACCGCTGCAGGGCGCTGGAGCGGTCCAGCCCCACGAAGTCGAAGCCCAGCACCTGGGCGAAATCCACCCGCGCCTGACCCGCCAGGGGGTGGGCCCTGGGGGTCACCACCACGAAGCGGTCCGACCGGAACGGATAGGTCTCCAGGGGGCCGACATCCACCGTGCCGGCAACGATGCCGATATCGGCCACGCCCTCGGCGATCAGCCCGACGATCTCGTCGGAGAGCCGCTCCTCCAGGTCGATCCGCACATTGGGGTGCTCGGCCAGGAAGCCGGACAGGGCCTCGGGCAGGAATTCGGTCGAGGCGTTGGTGTTGGCCAGGATCCGCACCTCGCCGGACACCCCCTTGGTGTAGGCGTCGAGGTCCTCGCGCAGGCGCGCGGCCTGCTCCAGCATGGCGCGGGCATGCTTGACCAGGGTGCGGCCGGCCGCCGTGGGCGTGACCCCGCCCCGGCCCCGGACCAGCAGGGCGGCGCCGATCTCGTCCTCCATGCCGCGGATCCGCGCCGACGCGCGGCGAGCGCCAGGCGGCTGCGCTCGGCGCCATGGGTGATGGAGCCCGCCTCGACCACGTCGCTGAACAGCCGCAGATCGGTCAGGTCAAAGCGCATCTTCGCCTCCCGCGAAGGCTCCATATAGCAAATGCGCATTGTCATGGACATTGGCCGCGCGCAGTCTTCGCTTGGGGCGAAGTATGGCCGCGTCGGCTCGACGCTGCGGAAACTTCACCCCTTCGTTGACACCCCTGGGACGCGGCTTAAAAGCGGAGCCGCCTCGTCTCCATCGGAACGCCATCATGACCGACGCCTCAGGCGCGCCCCGCGAACGTCCCAAGTCCCCCCACCTGATGACAGGTGGCTTCGGGTCGCCGCTGCTGTGGCGCTGGCACATCACCATGTTCACCTCCATCGCCCACCGGGCCACGGGGGTGGCGTTGTATATCGGGGCGCTGCTGCTGGCCGGCTGGGCCGTGGCCCTGGCCGCCTCGCTGGGCGAGACCGACCACGCGACCTACGCCGCCTACATGGCCCTGCTGGGCTCGCCGCTCGGCAAGCTGGTGATGTTCGGCCTGACGCTCTCGGTCTTCTATCACCTGGCCAATGGCGTCCGGCACCTGATGTGGGACGCCGGGACCGGCCTCGACATCAAGTCCGCCAATTTCACCGCCGTCGCGGCCATCGCCTTCGCCGTCGCCGCCACCCTGGCGGTCTGGGGCATCGCCGCCATGACCGGAGCGCTCTGACCATGAGCACCGAATTCCGCACCCCCCTGTCCCGCGCGCGCGGCCTTGGCTCGGCCAAGCACGGCGCGGCGCACTGGATCGCCGAACGCGTCAGTGCGCTCGCCCTGATCCCGCTCGTTCTCTGGGCCGTGTTCGGCGTGATCCGCCTGGCGCGGGCCGACTACGACACCGCCGTGGCCTGGCTCGCCAGCCCGCTCAACGCGGTCCTGATGATCCTCCTGATCCTGGTCGCCTTCTGGCACATGCAGACCGGCGTCCGGGTGATCATCGAGGACTACATCCACAAGATGCTCACCAAGTCGGTGCTGCTGGTCGCGAACCTGTTCATCGTGACGCTGGCCGGCGCGCTCGCCATCTTCTCCATCCTCAAGGTCGCGCTGGGAGGCGCTCTGTAATCCCATGGCGACGTATCAATTCATCGATCACAAGTTCGACGTCGTCGTCGTCGGCGCCGGCGGCTCCGGTCTCCGCGCGGCCCTGGGCTGCGCCCAGGCCGGCCTGAAGACCGCCTGCATCTCCAAGGTCTTCCCGACCCGCTCGCACACCGTGGCGGCCCAGGGCGGCATCTCGGCCAGCCTCGGCAATATGGGCCAGGATGACTGGCGCTGGCACATGTACGACACCGTCAAGGGGTCGGACTGGCTGGGCGACCAGGACGCCATCGAATATCTCTGCCGCAACGCGCCGGCCGCCGTGTACGAGCTGGAGCACTGGGGCGTGCCCTTCAGCCGGACCCCGGAAGGCAAGATCTATCAGCGCGCCTTCGGCGGCATGACCAAGAACTACGGCGAGGCCCCGATCCAGCGCACCTGCGCGGCGGCGGACCGGACCGGCCACGCCATGCTGCACACCATGTATGGGCAGTCCCTGGCGCACGACACCGAGTTCTTTATCGAGTACTTCGCCCTCGACCTGATCATGGACGAAGGCGTCTGCCGCGGCGTCACCGCCTGGAAGCTGGACGACGGCACCCTGCACCGGTTCCAGGCCCAGATGGTGATCCTGGCCACCGGCGGTTACGGCCGCGCCTACTTCTCGGCCACCAGCGCCCATACCTGCACCGGCGACGGTGGCGGCATGACCCTGCGCGCCGGCCTGCCCCTGCAGGACATGGAGTTCGTGCAGTTCCACCCCACCGGCATCTACGGCGCCGGCTGCCTGATCACCGAAGGCGCCCGCGGCGAAGGCGGCTATCTGACCAATTCGGAAGGCGAGCGCTTCATGGAGCGCTATGCGCCGACCGTGAAGGACCTGGCCCCGCGCGACATGGTCAGCCGGGCCATGACCATCGAGATCCGTGAAGGCCGCGGCGTGGGTCCGAAGAAGGACCACATCTTCCTGCACCTGGATCACCTGGATCCGAAGATCCTGCACCAGCGCCTGCCGGGCATCTCGGAAAGCGCCAAGATCTTCGCCGGCGTCGATGTGACCAAGCAGCCGATCCCGGTGCTGCCGACCGTGCACTACAACATGGGCGGCATCCCCACGAACTTCTATTCGGAAGTGGTCACCCGCCTGGGCGACGATCCGGACAAGGTGGTGCCCGGCCTGATGGCGGTCGGTGAAGCCGCCTGCGTGTCGGTCCATGGCGCCAACCGCCTGGGCTCCAACTCGCTGATCGACCTGGTGGTGTTCGGCCGCTCGGCCGCCCTGCGCGCCGCCTCGGTGCTGAAGGCCGGGGCGACCCAGCCGGAGCTGAAGCCGGCCATGACCGACGGCCACATCGCCCGCTTCGACAAGCTCCGCAACGCCAACGGCTCCACCACCACCGCCGCGCTGCGGCTGGAGATGCAGCAGGCCATGCAGGAGGACGCCGCGGTGTTCCGCACCTCGGAAAGCCTGGCCTCGGGCGTCAAGCGCCTGGAGGCCGTCCAGGCCAAGCGCGGCGACCTCAAGGTCTCCGACCGCGGCCTGATCTGGAACACTGACCTGATGGAGACCCTGGAGTTCGAGAACCTGGTGGTTCAGGCCCAGGTGACCGTGGTCGGCGCCCATAACCGCACCGAAAGCCGCGGGGCCCACGCCCACGAGGACTTCCCGGACCGCAACGACAAAGAGTGGATGAAGCACACGCTCACCTGGCTCGACGATGCGACCGGGGCGGTCAAGATCGACTATCGCCCGGTGCACGACTTCACCATGACCAACGAGGTCGCGCCCTTCCCGCCCAAGGCGCGGGTCTACTAGGACCCGCAAGCCTGTCGTGATGGGAAAAGATTCCAAGGAAAGCGTCTGATGGTCGAACTCGCCCTGCCGAAGAACTCCCGCGTCCAGAAGGGTCGTCACCACCCGGCCCCGGCCGGCGCCAAGAAGGTGAAGACCTTCAAGGTCTATCGCTACGATCCGGAACAGCCGGGCAATCCGCGCTGGGACACCTATGACATCGACGTCGAGGCCTGCGGCCCGATGGTTCTGGATGTGCTGATCCACATCAAGAACAACGTCGACCCGACGCTCGCCTTCCGCCGCTCCTGCCGCGAAGGGGTCTGCGGCTCCTGCGCCATGAACATCGGCGGCCGCAATACGCTGGCCTGCACCCACGGCCACGAGGAGATCCCCGGCAAGGAGTGCCAGATCGCGCCCCTGCCCTCGATGCCGGTGGTCAAGGACCTGGTCCCCGACCTGACCATGTTCTACGCCCAGTACGCCTCGATCGAGCCCTGGCTGCACACCAAGACGCCCGAGCCGCAACAGGAGTGGCGCCAGTCTCCGGAGGACCGCGAGAAGCTCGACGGCCTCTACGAATGCATCCTCTGCGCCTGCTGCACCACCTCGTGCCCGAGCTACTGGTGGAACGGCGAGAAGTACCTCGGCCCGGCCACCCTGCTGCACGCCTATCGCTGGCTGATCGACAGCCGCGACGAGGCCACCGGCGAGCGTCTGGACGCCCTGGAGGACCCCTTCAAGCTCTATCGCTGCCACACGATCATGAACTGCGCCCAGGTCTGCCCCAAGGGACTGAACCCGGCCAAGGCGATCGCCGAGGTCAAGAAGATGCTGGTGGACCGCGTCATCTGATCGCGGTCCATTAGGGTCGCGGCGATCCGAACGACGTTTGACAAGTTGACGCCGCCGTCACTTTTCTGCATGGGGCTGTCATGAGCTCGTCCGACGCGCACGTTGTGATCATCGGGGCGGGGCACGCCGGCGGAAGCGCCGCGGCCCTGCTGCGGCAGTATGGCTTCACCGGGCCCATCGATCTGGTGGGCGAGGAGCCGATTCCGCCCTATCAGCGCCCGCCGCTCTCCAAGGCCTGGCTGAAGGGCGAGGCCGACGCCGACTCGCTCGCGCTCAAGCCGCTCGAGTTCTACGCCGAGAACAACATCGCCTTCCGCCCGAACCTGACGGCCGTGAAGCTGACCCGCGGCGACAAGACCGTCACCCTGTCGGACGGCTCGACGCTCACCTACGACATCCTGATCCTCGCCACCGGCGCCCGGGCCATCAAGCTGCCGGTGCCCGGCGCGGACCTGAAGGGTCTGCTGGAGCTGCGCACGGCGGCCGACGCCGAGGCGCTCAAGGCTACGCTGGGGCCGGGCAAGCGCCTGGCCATCGTCGGCGGCGGCTATATCGGCCTGGAGGCGGCGGCCTCGGCCCGCGCCCTGGGCGCCGAGGCCGTGGTGCTGGAGCGCGAGCCGCGCCTGCTGGCCCGGGTGGCCTGCGAGACCCTGTCGACCTTCTTCCAGAGCCGCCACGAGGCCCATGGGGTCAAGTTCGAGCTGGGCGCCTCGGTCGTCGGCTTCGAGGGCCAGGACGGCCATGTGACCGGGGTGAAGCTGGCCGACGGCCGGGTCATCGCCTGCGACGCCGCCCTGATCGGCGTCGGCGCCGCGCCCAATGACGAGATCGCCAAGGACGCGGGCCTCGACTGCGCCCGCGGCATCGTCGTCGACCTGGAGGCCCGCACCTCCGATCCCGCGATCTTCGCGATCGGCGACGTTGCCCACCGGCCGATGCCGATCTATGATCGCATGTTCCGCATGGAGAGCGTGCCCAACGCCCTGGAACAGGCCAAGCAGGCCGCCAGCGCCATCACCGGCCGGCCGGCGCCCGCCGGCGAGGTGCCGTGGCAATGGTCCGACCAATATGACCTCAAGCTGCAGATCGCCGGCTACGCCTTCGACGTGGACGAGATCCTGCTGCGCGGGGATCCCGCGACCGGCAAGTTCGCCATCTTCCATTTGAAGGGCGATCTGGTTCAATCGGTGGAGGCGATCAATTCGCCGCCGGAATTCATGATGGGCCGCCAGCTCATCGGGGCCCGCAGGCCCGTCAACAAGGCGAAGCTTGCGGATACGTCAGTTTCTATGAAAGAGGTCGCCGCGTAAAAGCTGGCGGGAAGGGGAGACATGGCCAAGATCACCTATATTGAGCATGACGGCACCGAGCACGTTCTCGACGTGAAGGCGGGCCTGTCGGTCATGGAAGGGGCGGTGAAGAACAACGTCCCCGGCATCGACGCCGACTGCGGCGGGGCCTGCGCCTGCGCCACCTGCCACGTCTATGTGGACGAAGCCTGGCAGGCCAAGACCGGCGAGAAGTCGGCCATGGAGGAGTCCATGCTGGACTTCGCCGAGAACGTCGAGCCGAACAGCCGGCTGTCGTGCCAGATCAAGGTCTCCGACGCCCTGGACGGCCTGGTCGTCCGCCTGCCGGAAAGCCAGCACTAAGACAAAGCGCCCACCCTCCCCTTCATGGGGAGGGTGGATCGCGCGTCAGCGCGAGACGGGTGGGGAATGCGAGTTCCTCGCGCCCCACCCTGGCCGCTTCGCGGCCTGTCCCTCCCCATGAAGGTGAGGGAGATGTTTCAGAACCCCAACTCGGGATGACCCGCCGCGCCCTGCGCCGCTTCCGGCAGGTGGCAGGTGAAGGTCGCGCCTGCGCCGGGTTCGCTCTCCAGCGCCACCCAGCCCCCGTGCAGCTCGACCAGGGCCTTGACCAGGGCGAGGCCCAGGCCGGGGCCGCCGCGCTCGCGGCCGATGAACCGGTCGAAGATATGGGCCTGGACGTGGAAGGGGATGCCGCGGCCGGTGTCGGACACCTGCAGCTGGATTTCGCCGAGCGCGCGACGGGCCGACAGGGTGACCACGCCCTCGGGCGGGGTCTGGCGGATGGCGTTCTCGGTCAGGTGGTCGAGGGTCTGGGCCAGGCGCTTCAGGTCGCCGCGGATCAGGCCGACATCGTCGCCATGCTCGATCTTCAGCGTCACCTTGGCCTGCTCGGCCTCGCGCGCCCAACGCTCCGCCGCCTCGGTCAGCAGGGCGGCGACATGAACGTCCTCAAGGTCCAGCGCCATCTCGTCGGCGTCGATCTGGGCCATGTCGAGGACGTCGTCGATCGAGCGCGCCAGCTGGGTCGCGGCGGTCCGCACCGCCGCCGCGTGGCCGCGGCCGCGCTCCGACAGGCCCTCGCCGGAGCGTTCCAAGAGTTCCGAATAGCCGATGATGGTGGTGAGCGGGGTGCGCAGCTCGTAGGAGACATTGCCCACGAAGTCGCGCTTCAGCCGCTCGGCGTCGGCGAGCGCCGCGGAACGGTCGGCGAGCGCGCTCTCCAGCTTGCGGGCGTCGGTGACGTCGGCGAAGGCGATCAGGGTCGCGCCGTCCGGCAGCGGGCGTGACTGATAGACGATGATCCGGCTGTCAGAGGTCTTCACCTCGCCCTGCATCGGCGCGCGCGCCTGGGGATCGGTGTCGGCCACCCGGCCCTTGAGCTCGCGCCAGAAGCCCATGTCGTGCAGGCGCGGGATGCAGAGCTCGACCACGCCCTCGAAGTCGTGGGCGACCTCGATCTGCTGGGGGGAGATGTTCCAGAACCGCTCGAAGGCCTCGTTGTGCAGGCGCAGGCGGCCGTCGGAGCCGAACACGGCGACGGCGTCATTGAGCTTGTCCAGCGTCGCCTGCTGCACCTGGATCAGAGCGTTGTACTGGGCCTTGAGCTTTAGCTCGCCGGTGATGTCCGAGAACAGCAGCACGACCCCGCCCAGAGGGTGGGGCTGGCGGACAACCCGCAGGGTGCGGCCGTCGGGAATGGACCACAGGTCGTCGGGGGTGGATTCCAGGGTCTCGTAGCGCTCGAGCTCGCTCGCCTTCCACTTGCCGTAATCGGCGGTCTCCGGCAGGCGGCGACGCTGGCGCAGGCGATCGAGCACCTCGCCATGGGTCGGCCGCTCGGCCAGCCAGGCGGGCTCCAGGCCCCACAGCTCCGCGAAGGCGGTGTTGTGGAAGATCATCCGCTTGGTCTGGGAGAAGATCGCCACGGCGTCGGCGATGTGGTTCAGGGTCTCGTCGTGGGCCTCGATATTGCGCTTGAGCGCCTCGCGCAGCTCCTCGGCCTCGGTGACGTCCTCGGTCCAGACGCCGACCCCGCCGCCGTCCAGAGGCTGGGCGGTGATCTGCAGGGAGCGGCGGCGGCCCTCGAAGGTGGTCCAGCGCTTGGTCTCGCGCTTCTGGCCCAGATTGGCGGCCTCGCTGGCCAGCGCATCGGCGGCCTTGTCGAAGCTGGCGCCGCGGCTGGCGGCCTCGTCCAGGCTGGCGGCGCCCACGGCCGAGAGCCAGGCGGCGTTGACCCACACCGGGCTGCCGTCGGCGGCGGCGATCCAGGCGGGATAGGCGCGCGCGTCCAGGAAGGCGGCGAAGCGCGGGGCGGTGGGCAGGCCGGCGTCTTCGCCGACCACGGAGGACAGGCGCAGCCAGGCCAGAGCGCCGGCGGCCCGGCCCTCGACCGCGACCACGCCGGCGGGCCGCGGACCTCGAAGGCGCAGGCCTCGCCGCGTTCGAACAGGGCGCGCAGCCGTCGCGCATGATCGGGGTCGGCCCGCATCAGGGCGGCGACCACGGCCTGGGGCTCGGATTCCGGCAGGCCCAGCACCGAGGCGCAGATGGTCAGGCTCTCCTCGCCGGACGCCACCAGGGCGTGACCGTCCTCGACGGCCAGGAGGGCGGAATCGAAGGCCTCGGCCGAGGCCTGGGCGGTTTCGGCGCCGGCCTTGAGGGCGTTGATCTGGCGGCGCAGGAGCGCCATGCGCGCCTCGGCCTGGCGGCGTTGGGCGAGCGCCCACAGCACGGCGCAGATGGCCAGCAGCACCGCGCCCGCGGCGGCCGCCAGAATGAGCTGCATCTCGCTCATCGCGCCATCCTCGACGCCCGTCCCCGTCGACAGCGAATCATCTTTTGGAACATAGGCCGCTTGAACGAATTCGGCGATGATCGGCGCATGACCGCGATCCTCTATCCTCTGGCGACGACGCCTGATGAAGCGCTGGCCGCGCCTCTGGGCCGCGCGGCGCGCGAACGCGAGGCGCAAGCCCTGGCCGGCGAGCCGGTGCAGTTCGTCAGCGGCCTGGCGGGCCCGGCCTATGCCAGCCGCGAGGCGGCGCTCGACGCCCTGGCCGGCAGGGTCGAGGACGACCGTCCCGGCCGGGCGGTTCAGGTGGCGATCGAGGACCGCTTCTGCCGCCTGACCGAGGTGACCACGGCCCGCCGTGCGCCCGCCCCGGTGGCCACGGTCAATCGCGACGGCCGCCGCTGGCCGACCCCGCCGGTCGCCCCGCCCACAGTCTGGCGGCTGTCAGTCTCCTATTGGCGGCCGGTCTCGGCGGCGCCTGCGACCGACGCGCCCGACATCGAGCATCCCCAGGCCCGCCGCGCCCGGCGCCTCAAGACCACCGAAGCGGAGCCCGAGACCCTGAAGGCCTTGAGCCGCCAGCCCTTGCGGGCCTTCAAGCCGCAGCAGCCCCTGGACATCGGCCTGTTCGAATATCGCCTGCCCGAGAACCCCAACATCGTGATGCCCGATGAATGAGCCCGGCCGCGGCCACATCCATGTCCATGCGCACCGCCCGGCGCCCTCGCTGGACGATTTCGCGGCCCTGGCCGAGGCGGCCTTCGAGGCCCTGCCCGACGACTTCCGCGCCATGACCGGGGCGGTGATCTTCCGGGTCGACGACTTCCCGCCCCAGGAGGTGCTGGACGAAATGGGGATCGAGGACCCCTTTGAGCTGACCGGCCTCTATCACGGCGTCGACCTGGCCCACCGCTCGGTCCTCGATCCCAATCCCGAGCCCTCGATGGTGTTCCTCTATCGCCGCCCCATTCTCGACGAGTGGGCCGAGCGCGGCGATGTGACGCTGAGCGAACTGATCACCCACGTCCTGGTCCACGAGATCGGCCACCATTTCGGCCTGTCCGACGACGACATCGACGCGATCGAGGGCGAGTAGGGGCTTGGCCCACGACTGGAAGATTCCCGATCGAGAATATGCCCGGCAATTGACCCGGCGCGGGCGACTCCACGCCTTTGAGCGCCTCGCCGCGCCCCGCACGGCCCTTGTGGTCGTGGATATGGTCCCCTTCTTCGCCGACGAGAATCCCCACTGCCGGGACGCCATAGGGCCGATCAACGCCCTCGCCGACGCCCTGCGCCCGGCTGGCGGCGTCGTGGCCTGGGTCCTGCCGTCGCGGCTCGACCCGTATCCGGAGCTTTCCGCCGAATTCTACGGCCCGCAGGTCGCCGAGACTTTCCGCCTGTCCGGCGGCGAGGGGCCTCTGCCCGACCGGTTATGCCAAGGCCTGCGGCGGCAGGCCGACGACATTTTCGTGGAGAAGACGGCGAGCAGCGCCTTCTTCCCCGGTCGGTGCGAACTCCCCCAGCTGCTGGAGGCGCGGGGCGTCGACACCGTCATCGTTGTGGGCACGGTGACGAACGTCTGCTGCGAAGCCACGGCGCGTGACGCGCGCACCCTCGGATATCGGGTGATCATGGCCGCCGACGCGAACGCGGCCCCCACCGACGACATGCACAACGCAACCCTGCGCACGGTCTATCGGTCGTTCGGCGACGTTCGCCCCACGGCGGAAATTCTTCAGCTCATCGCACAGGGGGCTCCGCCCCCGGACTAGGCGGCGCCTGGAAAGGTGACGCACCCGTCACCTTTCTTGACTTATCGCCGGTCATATGGATTTTTGATCCAGGTCAAAAACCGGCGCCGCTGATGAGCGCCGATGTCTGGCTTCAGGAGGACGACCGATGGCCGCCGACGGCAATATCACCAAGGACATCATCTACGACGCCGTCGCGCCCGACGACTTCGAGTCAATGCTGGAGCTCGACCGCTACAACGCGCGCTCGACCGCCTTCGACAAGATCATCTCGGCCACCCACGACCACTTCTGGGATCCGCTCGACAAGAAGTACATCGACTTCGACGAGCCCTTCGACATGGAAAACGAGATGCTCCTGCCCGAGAGCATGATCATCTCGCTCGGCACCGACTATGTGTCGAACCACCTGACCGATCCCAAGACCCGCATCCGGTTCGCCAACCAGCAGGCCCTGCGCTCCTTCTCCTCGATCCTGCACGGCGAGCAGGGCGCGCTGAACCTGTCGGCCAGCCTCTGCCACGTGCTGAAGGACCAGGGCGCCCAGGAATACGCGGCCAACCAGACCCGCGAGGAAGCCCGCCACGTCACGGCCTTCGCCAAGTACATCAAGGCCCGCTGGGGCCGCCCGGTGGAAGCCGGCCCGACGCTCAAGGCCCTGCTGATCGACATCATCGGCTCACCCGAAGTCTACAAGAAGATCATCGGCATGCAGATGCTGGTGGAAGGCCTGGCCATGGGCGCCTTCGCCACCTTCTTCAACAATATCAATGATCCGCTCGGCAAGAAGCTGATGCAGCTGGTCATGACCGACGAGGCCTTCCACCACAAGTTCGGGAAGATCTGGGCCGACCGGACCATCCCCAAGCTGACTCCGGAAGAGCATGCGATCATCGAGGACTGGGCGGCCCACTGCTTCCAGACCCTGCTGTTCAACCTGGTCTCCCCCTCCCAGCAGCGCGACCTCTATGAGGAGTTCGGCCTGGATCCGGACAAGGTGATCGCCGAGATGGCCGCCATGGTCACCGACGAGAGCCGCCGGGAGAACATGAAGGAGCAGACCAACATCTTCCGCGTGCTGGTGAAGACCCTGCTCAACGCCGGCATCATCACCGACCGCACCCGCGGCTTCTATGCGATCTATGTCGACATGGAGGAGCTGAAGGGCGAGGGCGACCGCATGGTCGGCGACGACATCGCCGAAGAGGGGATCAAGTATCTCCAGGAGATCAACTTCAAGGACCGGGTCGTCGGCGCCGTGAAGATCGCCGCCGAATAGGCCCGCGACATCAGGATCGGGAGACGCCCGCCGGCGACCTGTCGGCGGGCGTTTTCGTGTCCGCGCCCCGGAAGGGGGCGGAGCGGCCTTGACCATTGGTCTTCGCCTCGCCTCAATCCTCGGCTTTGAAGGTCCCTCGGGCTCGCCCTGGGGGCGTTTCCGGTGTCATAGAGTTCCGTCAGCTTTTAGCGATGTCGTCCATGCGTATCCTGCCGCTCGCGATCGCCGCCGCCCTCACCCTTCCGGTCCTGACCGGCGGGGCGAACGCCGCCGCGCCGGTCGCGCCGCCGCCGGCCCCGACCGACCGCATCGAGCTGACCAAGATGACCGGTCGCTGGTACGAGGTCGCCCGCCTGCCCAACAAGACCCAGAAGGACTGCCAAGCCGGCATCTCCGAGTGGGCCAAGGACGCCGACGGCTATGACGTGCTGCAGGTCTGCCACCGGGGCTCGGTGACCGCGCCGCCGACCGAATGGAAGGCCAAGGCCAAGGTCCTCGACCCCAAGACCAACGCCAAGTTCAAGATGAGCTTCTTCGGCGGCCTGATCAGCCAGGAATACTGGGTGCTGGACCACAAGTCCGACCAGGGCTGGCTGATCCTGGGCACCCCCAACGGCAAGTACCTGTGGCTGATGTCCCAGCACCCGCTGCTGGCCGCCGGCGCCAAGGCCCAGGCCGTGGCCCGCATCAAGCAGCTGGGCTACGACGTCGGCGCCCTGGAATTCCCGCAGCCGGCCCGCAACTGATTTCGCCTCTTGCGTCCGGAACGAAGCCGGAACAAGATTTCGGCATGGGATCGCCCCAGACCGCCCGCCGTCCGGACATCACCGCCGCCGTCACCCGCGGGGCCGCGCGGCTGCTTGTCGATCTGGGCTATACCCCGCTCACCGAGGTCACCTTGCCCAACGGCCGGCGCGCCGACCTGATGGCTCTGTCGGCCCGCGGCGAGTTCATCATCATCGAGGTGAAGTCGGGGATCGAGGACTTCCGGGTCGATCGCAAGTGGCATGAATACGCCCCCTATTGCGACCGCTTCGCCTTCGCCGTGGCGCCGGAATTCCCCCAGCACGTCCTGCCGGAAGATCCGGGCCTGATCGTCGCCGACGGGTTCGGCGGCGCGGTGCTGCGAGAGCCGCCGGCCGCGACCCTGGCCGGGGCCCGGCGCAAGGCGCTGACCATCGCCTTCGGTCGCATGGCGGCGATGCGGGCGGCGGGCTTCGCGGTGATGACGCTGGAGGTCTAGGCGGGTCTAGCGCGGGGCGCGCTTGGCCAGGATCCGCTGCAGGGTCCGGCGGTGCATGTTCAGACGGCGCGCCGTTTCCGAGACATTGTGGCCGCAGAGCTCATAGACCCGCTGGATATGCTCCCACCGCACCCGGTCGGCGCTCATGGGGTTTTCCGGCGGCGGCGGGCTCTCGTCGCCCACGGCCAGCAGGGCGCGGGCCACGTCGTCGGCGTCGGCGGGCTTGGAGAGATAGTCGATGGCCCCGGACTTCACCGCCGCGACGGCGGTGGCGATGTTGCCGTAGCCGGTCAGCATGATCACCCGGGCCTCGGGGCGGGCGTCGCGGACCGCCTCCACCACCTTGAGCCCGGTCCCATCCTCGAGCCGCATGTCGAGCACGGCGTAGGCGGGCGGGGCGGCGCGGACGGCGGCGAGCGCCTCGCTGACGCTGCCGACCAGTGTGGTTCGAAACCGCGCTGTTCCAGCGCCCGGCCAAGCCGCGTGCGCAGCGGCGCGTCGTCGTCCAGCACCAGCAGACTCTTGTCCGGCAGGGCGGCGATTTCGGCGGAGAGATCGGCCATAATCAACTCCTGATGGCGGCGCTCGCGTCGTGCGCTCTTGACGGCATCATGTCGCCTGTTCGGACTGCTTCGCAAGTGGTTGTTCAGTCTCCCACCCGCCGCCGCCTACCTCAATCTGGCTGCGGGCCCACCGCGCGGACACCACGGCGCCCCGCGGACGGCCATTCTGGAAGGCCACCTTGGCGCCGGTGCGCTCCAGCAAGGTCTTGGCGATGAAAAAGCCCAGGCCCATGCCGACATGGCCGGTGCGCGAGCCCTCGGCCCCCGGACGGGTGGTCACATAGGGCTCGCCCAGCTTGGCCAGCACCTCGGGCGAGAAGCCCGGGCCGTCGTCGCGGACCTCCATGGAGATCGAGGCGGCGTCGAAGCGGGCGCTGACCAGGACCTCCGAGGCGGCGAAATCGACGGCGTTCTCGACGAAGGAGGTCAGGGCGTGCAGCACCTCCGGCATGCGCCAGATGTCCGGGGCGGCGACGCCCGGGGCGCCGGAGACGATGGCCTCGACCCGGACCCCTTTCACCCCGGCGTGCGGCTCGATCACCTCATGGACCAGCTGCAGGAGGCTCATGCGCTCGTGCACCTCGTCGGTGGCGTCCGGCGTCTCGGTCAGGCGGCGCAGGATCTCGCGGCAGCGCAGGGCCTGGGCCATCAGGAGGTCGGCGTCCTCCTTGACCGCGGCGGTCGGCGCCTCGCGCGACATTTCCTTGGCGACGATGGAGATGGTGGCGAGCGGCGTGCCCAGTTCGTGCGCCGCCGCGGCGGCCAGCGCCCCCAGGGCCGAGAGCCGCTGTTCGCGCGACAGCACCGCCTGGGTGACGTCGAGCGCGAGCGCCATCCGCGCCGATTCCTCGGCCGACTGGCGCACATAGCCGGCGATCAGCACGATGCCCGCCACATTGGCGGCCGCGGCGCCGATCAGATAGCTGGAGGGCAGGACCACCTCCATGCCCGGCATGGCGGGCAGGGGCATGTGCAGGAAGGCCAGGCCCACCGAGGCCAGGACGCCCAGCACGCCCAGGATCGCCACGGGGGCGAGGGGCAGGGTGGCGGCGGCCAGCGTCACCGGGGCGATCAGCATCAGCGAGAACGGATTGGAGGTGCCGCCGGTCAGATAGAGCAGGCCGGTGGTCTGGGCGATGTCGAAGGCCAGCTGGGCGGCGGCCTCCCATTCCCCGGTCAGCCTCTGGCCCGGGGAGGCGACGGCGGTGAGCAGGTTGATCCAGGCCGAGGCGCCGATCAGGCTGAAGCACCAAGCGTAGGGCGCCTTGAAGCCCAGGAACACGCCCATGACCGCCAGGATCGCCACCTCGCCGGCCAGCACCATCCAGCGCAGGGTGATGAGGTTGCGCATCCGCAACCGCCCGCGCGACGGTCCGCTCTGCGCCCAGGCGAGTTCGCCTTGCGCCGTGGCGGGGCTTTGCCTATCGAGACCGGGCGAGGCCTTGGATCTCGACGGCGCCGTCTGAGTTTCGGACGCCATCAGGCCCGGAGCATCGCCGAGATCGTGACGCCTGACGAGGCCCATCTGCATGTTCCGCCGAAAACTGCCCCTGATCGCCGCCTGCCTCGCGGGCCTGGCCCTGCTGGCGGCCTGCGCGCCCCAGCCCAAGAGCCTGGTGGGCGGGCCGTTCCAGCTGGTCGACCAGACGGGCAAGCCGGTCACCGAGAAGATGCTGAAGGGCAAGTGGACCGCCGTCTTCTTCGGCTTCACCTATTGCCCGGACGTCTGCCCCACGACCCTGCAGGTGCTGGCCCAGGCCCAGGACCAGCTGGGGCCCAAGGCCAAGGACTTCCAGGTGGTCTTCATCTCGGTGGACCCCGAGCGTGACACCCCCGCCCAGCTCGCCAACTATCTGTCGGGCAGCGCTTTTCCGAAGGGGACCATCGGCCTGACGGGGACCCCGGCCCAGGTGGCGGTCGCCGCCAAGGCCTATCGGGTGTTCTATGAGAAGAGCGGGACCGGGTCGGACTATCTGATCAACCACTCGACCCCCACCTATCTCATGGACCCCAAGGGCCGGTTCAACCGGGTCCTGCCCTTCGGCATCGGGCCCGAGGAGGTCGCGCGCCAGATCTCCGACGCCATGCGGGGCTGATCCCCGCGCGTACGGGCCCCCGCGACAACTTGCGGCGGAAGGGACTGGACTCTCTTAACGGTCAGGGTGTTATGCTGCGGCGCACAATAGGACCGTACTCGGATGCTCTACTCCCTTTATGAGGCCGGCTACTACGGCTCGACGCCGCTGCGGATGCTGGCGCGCGTGACCCGCGAGTTCTGGAGCTCGGACATCAATCCGGCCAAGGACACCGACCTGGGGCGGCGGATTTTCGCCAATGCCGACCTGTTCGCCAACCTGACCCGCCGCTACGGGCGGCCCGCCTGGAACATCGACACGGTGGACATCGACGGCTTCCCCGTCCGGGTCCGCGCCACCGAGGTCTGGTCCAGCCCCTGGGTCAAGCTCACCCATTTCACCCGCGACGTCGCCGACATGCGCCGGGCCGGCCGGCGCGAGCTGGAGCCGCCGGTGCTGATCGTGGCGCCCCTGTCGGGCCACTACGCCACCCTGCTGCGCGGCACGGTCGAGGGCTTCCTGCAGGACCACGAGGTGTTCATCACCGAATGGACCAACGCCCGCGAAGTGCCCCTGCTCGAGGGCAAGTTCGACTTCCACGACTATGTCGACCACATCCGCGAGATGCTGCGCCTCCTGGGCCCGCGCCCGCACGTGGTCGCCGTCTGCCAGCCCGGCCCCGCCGTCCTGGCCGCCGCGGCCCTGATGGCCGAGGACAATGAGGAATGCCGCCCCGGCACCATGACCTTCATGGGCTCGCCGATCGACGCGCGCCTGTCGCCGACCGTGACCAATAAGCTGGCCGAGGAACGGCCTTTCGCCTGGTTCAAGTCGAACATGATCTTCAACGTGCCCGCGCCCTATCCGGGCATGGGCCGGCGCGTCTATCCGGGCTTCGTGCAGCTCTACAGCTTCATGTCGATGAACATCGAGCGCCACAAGGACGCCCACCTGAAGTACCTTCAGGACCTGATGAACGGCGACGGCGACTCCGCCGAGAAGCATCTGGAATTCTATGACGAGTACTTGTCGGTGCTCGACCTGACCGAGGAGTTCTATCTCCAGACGGTCGACTATGTGTTCCAGCAGTACCTGCTGCCCAAGGGCGAGCTGTGGCACCGCGGCCGCCATGTGGATCCCGGCAAGATCACCGACATCGGCCTGCTGACGGTCGAGGGCGAGAACGACGACATCTCCGGCATCGGCCAGACCCAGGCGGCGCACACCCTGTGCTCGTCCCTGCCGGCGGTGCTCAAGGAGGACTATGTGCAGCCGCATGTGGGCCACTACGGCGTGTTCAACGGCCGCCGGTTCCGCGAGGAAATCTATCCGCGCGTGCGGGCGTTCATCCGCCGCGTGGAAGCGGGTGTCGAAAAGGCCGCCAACGCAGCCTAGATTGGGACCATGTCCCTGTTCGGAAGACCCCTGGCGGATGGCGACCGGCTCGAAGTGGCCGGGGCGACCGTCCGCCTGAAAGTGCACAGCCGCGCGCGGCGCGTTTCGCTCCGGCTGGATCGGACCCGGCGCGAGGTGGTGGCCACCGCGCCCTCGCCCCGCCGCCTGGCCGAGGCCGTGGCCTTCGCCCGGGACCGGGCCGAGTGGATCGCCCAGCGCCTGGCCGAGCTGCCCCAGAGCCAGGAGATCGCGCCGGGCGTCACCATTCAGCTGTTCGGCCGGCCCTGCCGGCTGGAGCGCGCCAGCCATCCCGCCCGGTTCATCGCCGCCGAGGGCGACCAGTCGGCGCGCATCGCCGCCCGCGGCGAAGGCGAGGTCTTCGCCCGCGCGGTGATCCGCACCATCCGCCGCCAGGCCCTGGAGATCTTCGCCGAGCGCACGGCCTTCCACTGCGCGCGCCTGGGGGCGCGCCTGCCCAGCGTGACGATCATGGACGCCAAGGGGCGCTGGGGCTCCTGCCGGCCGCCGCTGCCCGGCAAACCCGCCGCCATCCGCTACAGCTGGCGGCTGGCGCTCGCCCCCTTCGAGGTGGCCGACTATGTGGTCGCCCACGAATGCGCCCACCTGCTGGAGCTCAATCACGGCCCGAAGTTCTGGGCCCATGTGAAGGCCCTGGTGGGCGACGAGCGCCCGCACCGCGCCTGGCTCAGGGCCGAAGGCGCGCGGCTGCACGCCTTCGGGGGCTGATCAGTACGGAATGTCTTCGGTCTTGGGCTTCTCGGCCGGCGCCTCGGCCGGGGCCGCGGGATTGCCGGACAGGAGGTCGCCGATCGGATCGGCGGGCGCGGCGACCGGCGGGGGCTCCATCGTGCCGCCTGGGATCGCCTGGGTCCGAAGACGGGGCAGGGCGGCGGTCATGAAGTCGTGCCAGATGCCGGCCGGGGCGCCGCCGCCGGTGACCTTCTTCATTGGGGTGTTATCGTCGCGCCCGACCCAGACCGCGGTCACGAAGCCGCCGGTGTAGCCGACGAACCAGGCGTCGCGGTAATCGCTGGTGGTGCCGGTCTTGCCGGCGATGTCGAAGCCCGGAACCTTGGCGCGGCCGCCCGTGCCGGACACGATCACCTGGCGCATCATCTGGTTCATGTACTGCAGGGCGGGCGAGCCGATCACCGCATTGCGGTTGGCCTTCTCCACCCCGTGGTCATAGAGCACCTTGCCGCTGGCGGTGCGGATCCGCTCGATGCCGTAGCCGTGAGCGGAGAAGCCGCCGTTCGAGAAGGGCGCATAGGCCTGGGCCATCTCCAGCGGCGAGACCTCGACGGCGCCGAGCGCCATGGAGGGGTCGAGCTGGATGTGGCTGGTGATCCCCAGCCGGCGGGCGGTGGCGGCGACATTTCCGGTGCCCACCTCGTTGGCGAGCCGTGCGGCCACCGTGTTGATGGACTCCGCCAGGGCCTTCTGCAGGGTGATGGGCCCCAGATACTTGTTGGTGTAATTCTTCGGCTCCCAGGTGCCGATCTTCAGAGGCTCGTCGACCACGGGCGTGTTGGGCGTGCGGCCCTGCTCCATGGCGGTGAGATAGACGAAGGGCTTGAAGGACGAGCCGGCCTGGCGCTGGGCCATGGTGGCGCGGTCGAACTGGCTGTCGGCATAGCGGGCGCCGCCCACATAGGCGCGGATGCGGCCCTCGCCGTCGATGGCGACCAGGGCGCCCTGCTGAACCCCCTGGGACTTGGCGGCCTCGACCCCGCGGGCCAGGGACTGTTCGGCCGCGGCCTGGATCGGCAGATCGAGGGTGGTCTCGACCACCAGGTCCTCGGTGGGTTCGCCGACCAGGGTGCGGACCTGATCATCGACCCAGTCGGTGAAATACTGGGCCCGCTGGTTGGCGAGCACCGGATTGACCCGAACCGGGGTGCGGAAGGCCTCGGCCCGCTGTTCGGCGGTGATGGCGTGGGTGCGGACCATCTCGTCCAGCACCACGGTGGCGCGCCGCGCCGCCCGGTCGGTGGAAGACACCGGCGAATAGCGCGAGGGACCCTTCATCATGCCGGCGAGCAGGGCGCTCTCGCCGATGGTCAGCTGGCTGGCCGGCTTGCCGAAATAGCGCTGGGCGGCGGCCTCGATGCCATAGGCGCCGGCCCCGAAATAGACCCGGTTCAGATAGAGGGCCAAGATCTCCTTCTTAGTGAACTTGGCCTCCAGCCACACGGCCAGGATCAGCTCCTGGGCCTTGCGGCGATAGTTCTGGTTGGGGGTCAGGAAGAGGTTTCGCGCCAGCTGCTGGGTGATGGTCGAGCCGCCGCGCAGGGGTCCGCCATGGTGGGTGACGTTATAGATCGTGCTGCGCAGCATGCCCCAGGGGTTGAAGCCCAGGTGCCAGTAGAACCAGCGGTCCTCGATCGCCACGAAGGCCGCCGGCACATAGGGCGGCAGCTTGTCGAGGTCGACGGGCGGGGCGTACTGGCTGCCGCGCACCGCCACCAGGGCGCCGGACCGGTCCAGATAGTTGATCGAGGGCTGGCGCTTGACGTCGTAGAGCTTGGAGGTGTCGGGCAGGTCGACCGCGAACACCGCGAAGAAGGCGACCAGGAAGATCAGACCCCAGACCCCGACCACGGCGCTCCAATAGAGCGCGGCCTGGGCCGGCGTGCGGCTGCGCTTGCCGCCCCGGCCGCCACCTTGGGGGCCCGACCCGCCGGACTGCGGGCCGCGGGGACCCTGAGCATTGGCCATGCGACCTGCAACCTTGTCTTGGTGAACGCCTTAGGCGCGCAGAAATAGCTGAGCGAGAAGGAACACGCGACAAGATTGACGGGGGATGAATGGGGCGCCGGTGAGGCGGGAACGCGGGTCCCTGGCGGGCGTTGGTTTCGAACACACGCCAGGAGCAAGCTCATGGGCAAAGGCCTCATTCTCTGGATGGTCGGCGTTCCGATCCCGATCATCATCCTGCTGTTCGTCTTCCACGTGATCCACTGAACCGGCGCTGACCCCCGCGATTCCCGGTTCCCCGGTCTCCGCGCCTGGGCCAACATGCGTCCATGGGGCGGTGGGCGATCATTCTGGCGGCGGGGCTGAGCCTCTGGGCGGGCGCGACCTGGGCCCAGCCCGTCGCGCGTGCGCCCCTGAACCCCGCCACCGCCCCCTTCGCCGACCTCGCCCGCCATCGCGACGATCCGGCCTGGGCGCGGCTGTCGGTCGCCACCCTGAGGTTCGCCGACGGGGATTATCGCTGGACCCTGATCGTGATCAGCGACCCGACCCGACCGGCGGGGCCGTTCTGGTTCGTGCCCCATGACGATGAGAACGCCGCCTTCGACGCCGGCCTCCATGCCCTGTCGACCTATGGCGGCCGGCTGGTGGCCGTGGCCAATGGCGGCCGTCGCGACCTGGCGGCGGGCGGACGAGGCATGGCGGGCTGTGCGCATCCCTGCGACCCGAACCGGGATTTCGGCCCCCAGGGGCCGCTCTATGACGCCACCGTCCTTGGCCTGATGGATCCCGGACAGCCGGTGGTGGGCCTGCACACCAACGCCCCAGGCGGGTCTGGCCACGGCGGACGCGGATCGGTCTTCGTCGATCCGGCCGATTCCGACCGGGTCTTCGCCAGCCCCACGGCCTCCGGCGTCTTCGCCAACGGCGACACCGTGGCGATCGTCGCCGGCCGCGCGCCCAAGGCGCAGGCGCGGCCCCCCTGCGTCGAGACGCTCAACGCCGGCGGCGTGCATGTGGCCTATGAGCAGGTGTCGGGTCCGCCCGGCGGCGCCGGCGACGGCTCGCTGTCCAACCGCCTGGCCCTGGAGGCCCGCGATCCGCCGCGGGTCTATGTCGGGCTGGAGGCGCGCCACGGGGACGCCGCCAGCGAGATCGCCATGATCGATGTGCTGATGACCTGCCCGGCTTTCGTCGCGCCCTAGGTTCGACCCGGCGGCCCGCCCGCCGCGCCGCGCCTGAGGGGCATGAATTCCCGGGCTGAACCGGGTTTCGGGGCAGGTCTGCAATTCCGCATAACAAGGTTGCGAAAAAAGCAGTTGCTCGTTCGATCTTAACACCGTTATCTTAGCGTTGCTTAGTTCTCGTCGCGTCACAGGTGGGGATACCTGTGTCGGCTCCACGTCGAGGACCGGGCCGGGCCCTTCCGGGTTCGTTTCCTCCCCAACCCGTGGAAGACCCAAGATGAAGCTTCAAACTCTCGCGGCCGCCTGCGCCGCCGTGGCCGCCCTGTCGGCCGCCGGTTCCGCCTTCGCCAACGACGCCATCGTGGCCAAGCTCTCGGCCCCCATCACCGGCAACGCCAAGTTCATCGCCGGCGGCGCCATCTTCATCTGCACCGGCGACACCTGCGTCGCCGCCGCCCCGACCTCGCAGACCTATGCGGTCTCCGCCTGCAAGGTCGTGAAGAAGAACGCCGGCCCGGTCGCCTCCTATTCCCTGGCGTCCAAGTCCCTCGAAGCCGAGAAGCTCGCCGCCTGCAACGCGAGCTGATCGGTCGAACCCTCTCTCCGCAGGACACTGAGCGCTAGGGCGCGCGCCTCCCAGCCACTCCTTAGTCGAGCCTGCCACTTCGGGCGTCGCGGTCAGCCGCGGCGCCCTTTTTCTTGGCCGATCCCGCAATCGCTTCTAAGAGGCCCGCGTCATGTCGGATGCTTCCCCCTCCCCAACGCCGCTCGTCGAGACCGTGACGGTCCCCGCGGGCCCGGCCGCCGCGGCGGTGCTCCTCCAGCCCCTGCTCGCCCGGGCGGCGGGCGCGGACGCCGAGACCGTCTCCCTGAACCTCGATTACGGCCCCGCCCTGGTGGCCGGTGCGACCGTGCGGGCGGAGGCCTGGATCGAGCGCGCGACCCGCACCATTGTCTTCGCTCAGGGGCGGATCGTGGCGGCGGACGGGGCGCTGGCGGTTCAGGCTGCGGCGGTATTCCGTAGGGGCGCCCCGCCGAACCCTGCTACAGAGGACAGGACTTGAGGCCCTGAAAGGGCGCCGGCTTGGTTGCGGCGCCGAAAATCGCGTGCTAACAGGCGCGCGGCTTTGGGCCGGGGGGCCTCCCAGGTCTCAAACGCCAGTGTTCTTTTCCGAGCGCTTTCAAGCCTTTAGGTCGCGGTGAAGACTTCTTCTCCGGGGCCGTACATTCGCACCGGGCGGACAATATAAGTGGCGGACGATTCCAGGACTTCCAATGTGGGCGGCAGATACGCCCAGGCCCTCTTCGATCTGGCGACCGATGAGAAGATCGTCGCCGTCGTGGAGGCCGACCTCCAGGCGCTGAAGCGCATGAGCGCCGAGTCCAAGGACTTCCGGACCCTGCTCGCGTCCCCGGCCTTCAACGCCGAGGACAAGGCCAAGGCCCTGAAGGCGCTCGCCGCCAAGGCCAAGCTGCACGCGACGACCCAGAAGTTCCTGGGCCTGCTGGCTCAGAACGGCCGGGTCTCGGCCCTGATGTCGGTCGTCGCCGGCTATGAGGAACTGGCCGCCAAGGCCCGCGGCGCCGTCGCCGCCCAGGTGGTCACCGCCATTCCGCTGAGCGCGGCCCAGAGCAAGGGCGTCGCCCAGGCCCTGCGCACCGCGCTGGGCGCCGATCCCGAAATTACGACCCGCGTCGATCCGTCCATCCTGGGCGGCATCAAGGTGCAGGTCGGTTCCCGCCTATTCGATGCTTCGCTTCGTTCGAAGCTCGATTCCCTCAAGTTCGCCCTGAAGAGAGCGTAAGCCATGGATATCCGCGCCGCCGAGATTTCGGCCATCCTGAAATCCCAGATCGCCAACTTCGGCCAGGAAGCTGACGTCTCCGACGTCGGCCAGGTGCTGTCGGTCGGTGACGGTATCGCCCGCGTGTTCGGCCTCGACAATGTCCAGGCCGGCGAAATGGTCGAGTTCCCCAAGGCCGGCGTGAAGGGCATGGCCCTGAACCTGGAACGCGACAACGTCGGCGTCGTGATCTTCGGCGAAGACCGCGCCATCTCGGAAGGCGACGAAGTCCGCCGCCTGTCGGAAATCGTGGACGTGCCGGTCGGCAAGGGTCTGCTGGGCCGGGTCGTGAACCCGCTCGGCGAACCGATCGACGGCAAGGGCCCGATCCAGAACGTGGCCGAGCGCCGCCGCGTGGACGTGAAGGCCCCGGGCATCATCCCGCGGAAGTCGGTGCACGAGCCCGTGCAGACCGGCCTGAAGGCCATCGACACCCTGATCCCCGTCGGCCGCGGCCAGCGCGAGCTGATCATCGGCGACCGCCAGACCGGCAAGACCGCCGTGGCGATCGACACCATCCTGAACCAGAAGTCGGTCAACGCCGGCGACGACGAGAGCGCCAAGCTCTACTGCATCTACGTCGCCATCGGCCAAAAGCGCTCCACCGTCGCCCAGATCGTGAAGACGCTCGAGGAACGCGGCGCGCTGGAATACACCATCATCGTCTCGGCGACCGCCTCCGAGCCGGCCCCGCTGCAGTTCCTGGCCCCGTTCGCGGGTTGCGCCATGGGCGAGTGGTTCCGCGACAACGGCATGCACGCCGTCATCATCTATGACGACCTTTCCAAGCAGGCCGTCGCCTATCGCCAGATGTCCCTGCTGCTGCGCCGTCCGCCGGGCCGCGAAGCCTATCCGGGCGACGTCTTCTATCTGCATAGCCGCCTGCTGGAACGCGCCGCCAAGCTGAACGAAGACAACGGCTCCGGCTCGCTGACCGCTCTGCCGGTCATCGAAACCCAGGCCAACGACGTGTCGGCCTACATCCCGACCAACGTGATCTCGATCACCGACGGCCAGATCTTCCTGGAAACCGACCTGTTCTTCCAGGGCATCCGCCCGGCCGTGAACGTCGGCATCTCGGTGTCGCGCGTGGGCTCCTCGGCCCAGATCAAGGCCATGAAGACCGCCGCCGGTCCGATCAAGGGCGAGCTCGCCCAGTATCGCGAAATGGCCGCCTTCGCGAAGTTCGGCTCCGACCTCGACGTGACCACCCAGCGCCAGCTGGCCCGCGGCGAGCGCCTGACCGAGCTCCTGAAGCAGCCGCAATACGCGCCGCTGACCGTCGAAGAGCAGGTCGCCGTCGTCTATGCCGGCACCCGCGGCTATCTGGACGGCATCGCCACCAACCAGGTCGGCCGCTACGAGGCCGAGCTGCTGGCTCACCTGCACGCCAAGCATCAGGCGCTGCTGGACACCATCCGCACCACCAAGGATCTGAAGGGTGATGTGGAAGTCCAGCTGAAGGCCGCGCTGGAAGCTTTCACCAAGACCTTCGCTTAAGCGACGGTTGGAGAGCTAGGGTATGGCCAGCCTCAAGGAGATGCGCAATCGGATCGGAAGCGTGAAATCCACGCAGAAGATCACGAAGGCGCTGCAGATGGTCGCGGCGGCGAAACTCCGCCGTTCGACCGAAGCGGCTCAGAACGCCCGGCCCTATGCGGAACGCATGGCCGCGGTGATCGCCAATCTGGCGGCGGGCGTGTCCGGTGACGGCGCGCCGAAGCTGCTGGTCGGCACCGGCAAGGACACCAAGCAGCTGGTGGTCGTCGCGACCTCCGACCGCGGCCTGGCCGGCGGCTTCAACACCTCGATCGTGCGCCTGGCGCGCGAGCGGATTTCGAAGCTGATCGCCGAAGGCAAGGACGTCCGCATCATCACGCTGGGCCGCAAGGCCCGCGACCAGCTGAAGCGCGCCTATGGCGACCGCTTCGTGGCCAGCTACGAGGTGGGCGGCAATCCGGGCTTGGCCGTGGCTCAGGACGTCTCGGCCAAGATCGCCGAACTGTTCGAGGCCGGTGAGGCCGACGTGGTCACGCTCGCCTTCTCGCGCTTCAAGTCCGTCGTCCAGCAGACCCCCACCCTGGCCCAGCTGATCCCGGCCCAGGTGACGGGCGCCAAGTCCATCGACCTGAAGGGCGCGGCCTATGAGTACGAGCCGGACGGCGAGACCATTCTCGAGACCCTGCTGCCGCGCAACCTGACGGTCCAGGTGCTGTCGGCGATGCTGGAGAACCAGGCCGGGTTCTTCGCCGCCCAGATGACGGCGATGGACAACGCGACCCGCAACGCTGGCGACATGATCGCCGCCCTCACCCTGACATATAACCGTTCACGCCAGGCGCAGATCACCAAGGAGCTGATCGAGATCATCTCCGGCGCCGAAGCGATCTAACCGAAAGAGTCCGAACCCATGGCTACGACCCCGAAGGCTCCCGCCAAGAAGGCCGCCGCTCCGAAGGCCGCCGCGCCGGCCAAGGCCGCGGCTCCGAAGACCGCCGCCAAGGCGACCGCTGCTGCGGCGCCCGCCGCCGCCAAGAAGGCCCCGGCCGCCAAGGCCGCGACCCCGGCGCTCACGCCCAAGTCGGTGGTCGCCACCGGCAAGATCGTCCAGGTCATCGGCGCCGTCGTCGACGTCGAGTTCGAAGGCCACCTGCCGGCCATCATGAACGCCCTGGAAACGACCAACATCGACCAGCGGACCGGCCAGCCCTTCCGCCTGGTTCTGGAAGTCGCCCAGCACCTGGGTGAAAACACCGTCCGCACCATCGCCATGGACACCACCGAGGGTCTGACCCGCGGCCAGGCCGTGAGCGACAGCGGCGCCGGCATCACCGTTCCGGTCGGCCCGGCGACGCTTGGCCGCATCATGAACGTCATCGGCGACCCGATCGACGAAGCCGGCCCGATCGCCACGACCTTCACCGCCCCCATCCACCGCGAGGCCCCGTCCTTCGCCGACCAGTCGACCTCCGCCGAAGTGCTCGTCACCGGCATCAAGGTCATCGACCTGCTCTGCCCCTACACCAAGGGCGGCAAGACCGGCCTGTTCGGCGGCGCGGGCGTCGGCAAGACCGTGACCATGCAGGAGCTGATCAACAACATCGCCAAGGCCTATGGCGGTTACTCCGTGCTGGCCGGCGTGGGTGAGCGCACCCGCGAAGGCAACGACCTGTACCACGAGATGATCGAGTCCAAGGTCAACATGCCGGGCGGCGGCGAAGGCTCCAAGTGCACGCTCGTCTATGGCCAGATGAACGAACCCCCGGGCGCCCGCGCCCGCGTGGCCCTGACCGGCCTGGCGCAAGCCGAGTACTTCCGCGACCAGGAAGGCAAGGACGTGCTGCTGTTCGTGGACAACATCTTCCGCTTCACCCAGGCCGGCGCCGAAGTGTCCGCGCTTCTGGGCCGGATCCCGTCGGCCGTGGGCTATCAGCCGACGCTGGCCACCGAGATGGGCAACCTGCAGGAGCGCATCACCTCGACCAACAAGGGGTCCATCACCTCGGTCCAGGCCATCTACGTTCCCGCCGACGACCTCACCGACCCGGCGCCCGCCGCCTCCTTCGCCCACTTGGACGCGACCACCGTGCTCTCGCGCGACATCGCCGCCCAGGCCATCTTCCCGGCCGTTGACCCGCTGGACTCCACCAGCCGGATCATGGACCCGCTGGTGATCGGCGAAGAACACTACAACGTCGCCCGTCGCGTCCAGGAAACCCTGCAGGCCTACAAGGCCCTGAAGGACATCATCGCCATCCTGGGCATGGACGAGCTGTCGGAAGAGGACAAGGTCACCGTGGCCCGCGCCCGGAAGATCCAGAAGTTCCTGTCCCAGCCCTTCCACGTCGCCGAGCAGTTCACCAACATGCCCGGCATCTTCGTCAGCCTCGAAGACACCATCCGCTCCTTCAAGGCGCTGGTGGACGGCGAGTATGACCACCTGCCGGAGGCCGCCTTCTACAACGTCGGCGCCATCGAGGACGCGGTCGCCAAGGCCGAAAAACTGGCCGCGGAAGCCTAAGCCCCATGGCCGGCAAGATTCACTTCTCCCTCGTCTCCCCGGAACGCGAGCTGTTCTCGGGCGAGGTCGATCAGGTTGACGCGCCGGGGTCCGAAGGGGACTTCGGCGTGCTCGCCAACCACGCGCCGTTCATGACGGCGCTGAAGGAAGGTCGCGTGCGGGTCTATGCCGGCGGCAAGGTCACCGAGTTCGACGTCAAGGGCGGCTTCGCCGACGTGACGCCGGAAGGGCTCACGATTTTGGCTGAGCACGCACAGGCGGTCGCCAGCTAGGCGATCTGCCTCGCCTTGGCCCCAAAGTCCGGCTAGGGGACTTGCGAGGGACGGCGACTTTCTGTGTGATAACCGCCTAGTCAGGGGAACTCCTATGCGTATCGCCTTCGCCAGCCTGCTCGCTCTCGCGGGCGTCGCCACCACCGCCGTCGCCCAGACGCCGCCCACGGACACCACGGCGGCGCCCGCCGCCGCCCCGGCTCCGGCC